>JAJUIY010000144.1 GCA_029267415.1 Alcaligenaceae bacterium | reverse complement strand
GCCGCCGCCGCGCGGAACGATGGTGAGCGATAGCTCGAAACAGGCGCGCACTAATCCGGCCATTTCGTCTTCGGAGTCGGGCGTAAGCACCACGAAGGGGTATTCGACACGCCAGTCCGTGGCGTCAGTGACGTGGGACACGCGCGACAAACCGTCAAATTTGATGTTGTCTTTGTGCGTAACCTGCGACAAGCGCTGCACGATGCGCTTGCGAAGTTCGGCCGTCGTGTGGAATTCGCCTTCGAAGGCGGCCACCGCCTGGCGGGCCAGCGATAACAACCGGGCCACTTTGGCGTCGCGTTCGACCACATCGGTGTCGCGACGCTTGTCGACTTCGTCAAGACGGTGGTTAAGGGCCTGAATCAGCTGGCGCTGGCGCTTGGGGTTGTGAAGCAAGTCGTCTTGCAGATAGGGGTTGCGCTGAACCACCCAGATATCGCCCAGCACTTCAAGCAGCATGCGTGCTGAGCGGCCCGTATTGCGCTCAGCGCGCAGCTCGGACAGCAATTGCCAGCCTTCGTCACCCAGCAGGCGCTGAACAATTTCGCGGTCTGAATACGAGGTGTAGTTGTAAGGTATTTCGCGAAGGCGCGGCGTTTCTGGTTGCGGGGCCAGGGTAGCAAGATATTGACTGGCGGTAGGGGCGTTCATGATGGTCTACAGAAAATATCGGCGCGGGCAGGTACGTGGGCCTGCCCATAACAACCGCAGAGGCAATGCGGGCAAGCCTACAGTTTACCAGTTGATGGTGGTTTTAAAGTTTGCCGGGAAACAACCACAACAATGTGCTTGTCATCAGCAAATAACGCAGAAATTTGCCAATACCCATATACATGACGCTGCGCCAGAAGGGCAGGCGAAACCAGCCCGCCACGGCGCATAATGGGTCGCCCACCACGGGCAGCCACGAGAACAGCAACGCCGGAGGGCCCAGGCGATGGATCCAATAGCTGATGTAGTCATGCCAGCGGCCACCTGCGCGCTTGCCGCCGGTTTTGCCCGGGTGTTTTTCGCGCCACCGTTCGTAGGCTTTTTCGGCGCCCAAGCCCATGGCGTAGCTGATGGCGCCGCCCACGGTATTGCCCAAAGTGGCCACCAGGAGGGCCGGCCATAGCATCTCGGGGGCCAATTTAACGTAGCCAAACACGGCCGGTTCGGACCCCATGGGAAGCAAGGTGGCCGACACCAGGCTGACGATGAAGATCGCGCTAAGTCCCACCTGCGGCAGGGCGAGTGTCAGCAACAACCAACTTATCGATGCGTTCAACCAAGCTTCCATAGTGCGCTAGTGTATCCGTAAACCCCGCCCACCCCGGTGGGGCATGTTATCCTTCTTTTTTGCCGGATCAAGCCGGCGTTTTTTGCTTACAAGAACCGGCCTTTTGCCTCATGCCAACCGAATATCTGAAACGTATCCTGACTTCCCGGGTATATGATGTCGCGATCGAATCGGCGCTGGAAGCCGCACCCGGAATCTCGTCCCGCATCAATAATACGGTACTGTTGAAACGTGAAGATACGCAGCCTGTATTCAGCTTCAAGTTGCGCGGAGCGTATAACAAGATGGCAAAGCTCAGTTCCGAGCAATTGCGTCATGGGGTTATTGCCGCCTCGGCCGGTAACCATGCGCAAGGGGTGGCGCTGGCGGCACGCAAGCTGGGCTGTCGCGCGGTTATTGTAATGCCGGTTACGGCACCGCGCCTTAAAATCGAGGCGGTCGAGCGCCTGGGCGGCGAAGTCGTCCTGCACGGCGACAGCTTTACCGATGCCCATACCCACGCCTGCGAGCTTGAGCGCGCCGAAAGCCTCACCTTTGTTCACCCGTTCGACGACCCTGACGTCATCGCCGGGCAAGGCACGGTGGCGATGGAAATTCTGCGCCAGCACCAGCGTCACATCGACGCTATTTTTGTACCGGTGGGTGGGGGCGGGCTTATTGCCGGCGTCGCAGCCTACGTAAAAGCCTTGCGGCCAGATATTAAAGTGATCGGTGTCGAAACCGAAGATTCCAGCGTCATGGCCCAAAGCGTTGCAGCGGGGCACCGCGTAACTCTGGATGATGTTGGTCTGTTTTCAGACGGCACGGCCGTAAAGTTGGCCGGCGTTGAAACGTTTCGGCTGGCGCAGCAGTACGTGGACGATTTCATCCAGGTCGACACTGACGCGCTGTGTGCGGCTATCAAAGATGTCTTCCAGGACACGCGCAGTGTGCTAGAGCCGGCGGGTGCCTTGGCCGTGGCCGGCGCCAAGCGTTACGCTGCGCAGCATGAATGGCGTGGTAAAACCTTGGTTGCCATTACCAGCGGCGCCAACATGAACTTTGACCGCCTGCGCTTTGTGGCCGAACGGGCCGATGTGGGCGAGGCGCGCGAAGCGGTGTTTGCCTTAACCATTCCCGAAGAGCGGGGCAGCTTTTTGCGCTTGTGCGAAGCCATTGGCAACCGCGCCGTCACTGAGTTCAACTATCGCATTTCGGATGCCAAGCGGGCACACGTGTTTGTGGGTTTACAAATCAAATCCGCGTCCGAAACCGAAATGCTGGCCGACTTATTCCGCGACCGCGGCTTCGGCGTGCTCGACTTATCTTCCAACGAACTGGCCAAAACCCATTTGCGTTACATGGTGGGCGGGAAATCTCCCCTTTCTGATCACGAGCTCTTGCTGCGGTTTGAGTTTCCCGAGCGCCCCGGCGCCCTGATCAAGTTCTTGGGCGCCATGAGCCCCGAGTGGAACATCAGCCTGTTTCACTACCGCAACCAAGGCGATGACTACGGCCGTATTTTGGTGGGTATCCAGGTGCCACCTGCCGACACCGACGCCTTCCAGCACTTCCTGAAAGAGCTGGGCTACCCGCACTGGGACGAAAGCGACAACCCGGCTTACAGCCTTTTCCTGTGATACCCGCGCCGGCGGGGCTGGGTTAGCGTCGCCGTGTATTTAGGCCGTTTGCGTAGCGCCCAGCAGCTCGCGCAGGCTGGCCAGCCCCTGATGCAAGCGCCCGAAGGCTTCTTCGCGCTGGCTGTCCAGTTGCTGCGCCTGGGCCAAGGTAATTTCCTGAAAACGCAGGCTTTCGCCCGGCATGGTTTGCGCCACCAAGGGCAGATCAACCGTGGCCACATGGGCAATCTTGACGTAACCGCCCGTGGTTTGGCGGTCGGCCATCAGAATAATAGGGTTGCCATCGGTGGGGACCTGAATGGTGCCAAAGCTGGTGACTTCCGAAATAATTTGCGTGGGGTTGGCCAGCGTTAGCTTGGCACCCGACAGCCGATAACCCATGCGTTCAGATTCCGGGTTCACCCGGTAGTCCGTGGAAAAAAACTGCTGCAGTGATTCTGGCGTGAACCGGTCAGCGTGCGGCCCTTTGACAACGCGAATATCTGAACGCAGCGTGGTGCCCAAAATGGCGGGCAGGTAAATTTTTATTTTCCAGACGTCGTCCGACAGTTTTTCGGGATCCATGCCATTCAGCGGTTTGGCCAAATGGATTTGGTCGCCCTTTTGCAATGCGCGCCCCTCCAGCCCGCCAAATTTGCCGCGCAAAAATGTACTGCAGCTGCCCAGTATGGGTTTGATGTCGAAACCGCCATGTACCGCCAGGTACGCCCGCAGCCCATGCGTGCGTGCACCAAACGCCAGCGTGTCGCCGGCCTTGACGATAAGTGGCCGGTTATTGGGCACGGCGTGTCCGTTAAGGGTGGGCGACAGCGACGCCCCAGCGATGGCAATGCACGTGGTGGCATTGAACTGCAGTGTTGGGCCGGTGAGTGTCAGCTCAAGTGTGGCGGTGTCTTGGCTGTTGCCGGCAAGCAAGTTGGCCAGTCGATGGGCTCGGGCGTCCATGGCGCCACTGACCGACACGCCCAGATGCTGATGTCCATGACGCCCCAAGTCCTGAAAGCTGGACTGCAGACCAGGTTTGATAACGGTAATGCTCATGCTTGCGATGCCTTGATGGATTCGAACTGGTCAACGCTGATGGGGACAAAGCGCACGCGATCGCCGGGAGCCACCAAGGTTGGCGGGTTCTTGTCCGGGAAGAACATCGTGACCGGTGTGGTGCCAATAACATGCCAGCCGCCGGGCGATACGTTGGGGTAGATAATGGTTTGCCGGTTGGCGATGGCTACCGACCCGGCGGGCAGGGCGGTACGAGGCGTGTCGCGCCGGGCAATGTTCAGTGCCTCGTCGTGCATGCCGATATACGGCGCACCCGGGGCAAAACCCAGCATAAATACATAGGCGGGTTCACCGCTGTGCAAGGCAATGACGTCGTCTTCACTAAGCCCGCAGTGGCGCGCCACATCGGGCAGGTCGGGGCCGTACTGGCCCCCGTAGCACACCGGAATTTCAACGATGCGCGATTGTGCCGCGGCGGACGCCACGTCGACACCCTCGAACACACGCGCAACCTCGGTTGCCAGGCTTTTGTATGTGGTGCTGCTGCCGAACAGCCGGGGCTGGTAATGCACCGCGACAGAGTTGAATGTGGGCACAACGTCGGTAACGCCACGGATGGACGCGGTGCGCAGCGCCGAAGCAATGGCCGCGCACGCTCTGCCGCCTTCCTCAGTGATTTCGTCGTCGCGAACCAACAGCAGGGTCCGGTCACCCTGGGGGACAATGCGCCAGGGCGCAGGAAGGGCGGGAATGTTCATGTGGCGAACAGCGAGACCAGGTTTTTGAAGGCTTTGAACTCTAGCGCATTGCCAGACGGGTCAAGAAAGAACATGGTGGCTTGCTCGCCCGGCTGCCCTTTGAAGCGAATGTAGGGTTCGATAATAAAGCGTGTGCCGGCGTCTTTCAGGCGCTGTGCCAAGGCTTCCCAGGCGGGCATGTCAAGCACCACCCCGAAGTGGCGTACCGGCACATCGTGCTCGTCGACATCGCTGGTTTGCACAGGCGTGCACTCGTTTGGGGCCAGGTGGGCCACCACCTGGTGGCCGTAAAGGTTGAAGTCAACCCAGTGTTCGGACGAGCGGCCTTCAGTGCAGCCCAGCACGTCTTTGTAAAACTGACGCGCTTCGACCAGGTCGTGCACCGGAAAAGCAAGGTGAAAAGGGCGGAGTGAAGCAGACGAATCCATGGTGAATCCTTAATTTGAACCCGTCAATTTTAGCAAAGCCCTTACCCGTGTGCGGATGCACACGGTGCGCGGTTCAATTATTACCTCTGGCCAATTAACTTGTTGTTCCCGGCTGTTTGATTTGTTATCGCATACCTACTTTTATGCCCATCGCGCGTGGAACCCAAGCGCCAAACCGTGCAAAAACGTGAGGCGACTTATTCAGTGCTTCGGCGTCTTCACAGGCCAGTATTGCCGCCCGAACCAGCTTGCCACCCTGCGTCAGAAAGGGCTCTGGCGGAAACTGGGGCAGCGTGCGCCGGCAGAACATGGAGTTTGTCCATTGGCTCTTTTCACCCAGCACAAGGGAAGACAAACACTCGCCGCCGATGCGGGTTGCATTGACGCCGTGGCCGGAATAGCCGGCACCCACAAATACATTGCCATTGCCAATGGGTTTAAAGAAAGGGAGACGGTCGGCCGACATGTCGATGCCGCCGCCCCAGGCCTTGGCAACACCGGTGCCATGCAGCTGCGGCAATAACAAATGTAATCCAAGCGCGGCGCGGCGGGCGCTTGCGGTGTCACCATGCAGCTTTCTGGGGTCAAGGTTGTGCGCCGGCACAATGGGGCCCGAGCCGGAGCCCATCAATATGCGATCATCACCCGCTTTGCGGAAGTAGTGCAAGAACATCCGGGCGTCGGCCAGGCCTTCGCAGGCGTGCCAGCCGGTTTTATCAGCGAGTTCGTCGATAGCGTCGCTCATAATGGCGTACGACGAGAATATTACCAGCTTGCGTGCCAGCGCCTTGTTGGTGGCCAGGGCGATGTTGGTGGCAAGAACAACTTTCTTGCAGCGGATTTCACCATTTTGTGTTGTAACCAGGCACCCGGAGCTTTCTTCGATATTTTGCATTCGCGTATGTTCGAAAACCCGCACCCCCGCTTGAAGGCACGATTGCAATAAGGCGCGTGCAAGCCTGGCCGGCTGTACGTTAGCCCCTTCCGGCAAGAATAAGCCGCGGCGAAAGGCGTTGGAACGGATCCGTGTGCGCAATTCTTCCCGGCTCAAGGGTATGGCGGCGTCAGGAACGCCAAGTTTGCGCGCGGTTGCAGCCATCTGGTCAAGTTTGGCGTCTTGT
>JAJUIY010000194.1 GCA_029267415.1 Alcaligenaceae bacterium | reverse complement strand
CGCCTTAACGAACAATTCGACGCCCTGTGCCAGCATGTGCGCACGCAGTACAGCGTACAGGTTGATGCAAACGAGGTGGTTTACTTCCCGCCGCAACCTTTCGCGGCAGAACAGGTACAGGCCGTACGACGTCACGCTGAAGCGCTGGGCTATTCGCATATGGATGTGGTCAGCGGGGCAGGGCACGATGCCGTGTACATGGCACGGGTAGCGCCTTCGGCCATGATATTTGTGCCCTGCAAAGATGGCATTAGCCATAACGAGGTGGAATCGGCCGAGCCCGAGCACCTGGCGGCCGGTTGCAACGTGCTGCTGCATGCCATGTTAGAGGCGGCAGGCACAGCAGCGGTGGCTTAAGCCGTCTTTTAGTGCCCCCGCCACGCGGTTTTTATAGTGCGGCGGAGGCCGAAATGGTGCGATGCTGTAGCCCTTCCAGCAGGCGGGTAGCGGTATGTTTAATATGCATACCGGTGAGTTCGCCTGCCTTTATAGCGTCACCGTATTCAAAGGCGTCCGCCAGAGCGTGGTGCTCTTGTATTGCCGCGAAAACTCCATTCCAAGTCGCCCGAACTGCACTCCTGACGCAGCGAGTCAATAACCAATTAAACCAAGGTACTCGCCCCGGAACATCTCAATGTCCGGATCGTAGGGGATGACAGCATCGTAACCTCGTCCTTCTTTGTGGTGCTCTGGTATCTATACAAAAAATGTATAGATAGCCACAAATAAAGGATTGGACGTTGTGTCGGGAACGTCACAATAATGTCGCTAAACAGACATGTATTAACAAAGGAAGGGACAAGAAGATGCGCGATGATGCGAATCGACAGGGGGGGTTTACCGGCGATTTCGAACTTGGCAAAAGGCCGGCCCTGCTGGTAATTGACTTTCAGCGTGGCATGACCGATGCGTCAGTGTCCAAACTGGGGTCCGACTGTACACGCGCCATCCAGGCCACAAACGAGCTGATCGAGGTGGCACGCGGCGTGGGCCCCGTTATTTTTACCGCGTGCAGTTACCACAGCCATGCGCAAGATGCCGGTGCATTTCTTACCAAGTGCCCCGATCTGGCATTGCTTACCCATGGCTCACCCGGCACCCGGTTAGATCCCAGGCTTAATTTTGACCCAGCCGTCGACACGCTGCTTTACAAGACACAAGCGTCGGCCTTTTTTGGTACGCCCCTGGCCGGCATGTTGGCCGCAAGCCAGCGTGACACGGTGCTAGTCGCGGGCGTGTCAACCAGCGGCTGTGTGCGGGCCTCGGTTGTGGATGCCTTGCAATATGGGTTTCCACCGTTTGTTGTTGAAGAGTGCGTAACAGACCGTTCTGCGGCGCAGCACAGGAGTAACCTGATCGACATGGGCGACAAGTACGCCACGTTAATAACTCTGGAAATTATTAAAACTAAATTGGTGGAGATGAAACATGAACTGCAACACGAAAACTGAGTCAACAAAAGGCGTTTTAAAACGTCACTACGGCAAGTTGGCCGGCGCAGCCTGTTTGGCGGTTTCCGCGGCCATGATGGCGTTTTCCGGCAGCGCGCACGCGCAAAAGAAAATTGAATTGACGTTTTCTACCTACTTGCCGCCCTCATACGAATATATCTGGAAGCCGCTTGAAAACTTTGCCAAGCGCGTTGAGGAAGACAGCGAAGGACGCGTCAAAATCAACATGTTCCATTCCGGCCAGCTGTATGACGGCTACGAGGAAATGGCGGCGTTATCGCGAGGCGATATTGACCTGACCAGCTTTAATGACCTCTATGCCAGCGGTGCCTTGCCGGCCCTGAACGTGTTCACCATGCCGTTTTTGTTTGACGATGTAAAACACGTTCAGGCAACGGTAGATAAAGGCATTCTTGAGATTGATCTGCTTCAGGAACTGCACGACAAACACGATATTGTGGTGATTGGCACCGCGCCGTGGGAGCCCTACCAGTTTTTCATGCGCGACAAGCCTCTGAAAACAGCGGACGACTTCAAGGGCAAAATTTGGGCCACCACCGGGGCCATTGACGCCAGCGCCATCCAGCTCCTGGGCGGTTCGCCTACCAATATGTCGTCAGCCGATCTGTACTTGTCATTTGATCGCGGCATGATCGACGGCACACCTCGCCCCTTGCTTACTGGCATTGGTCGTAGCCTGGATGAAGTGGCCGAACATTTGTCTATTGGCAACTTCGGTTACGCCGTTACGTTCTTGGCCGTAAACCGCCAGAAGTGGGAAAGCCTGCCCGAAGATGTACAAGAAATCTTGAAGAATGCGGCAGCAGAACGCGACCGCGAGCAGGTTGAACGTGTCGAACGTTTCGTGGAAGAAGCAATTGCCAAATTCGAAAGCGACGGCATGCAAGTTCACTATATTGATGCCGAAAACCTGGCAGAAATGCGGGCCCGGACGGTTTCTGCCATCGAAGAATGGGCAGCGTCCATTCCCAACGGCGACCAATACCTGGAGCTGATCGAGCAAACCCGCACCAGTAAGTAAGCAGGGGCGCGTTTGTGGAGCTGTTGTCACGCTTAGTCGCAAGGGCTCGTTCGTTTTTTGAACGGGCCCACGCGATTATGCCGATTCTGCAAGGAGACGCAGATGGAACCAAAACAAGTTGAACACGGGACCATCGCTGATATCCCGAACAGGCTTGCTGTAACCATTGCCGAACTGGCGTTGCTGGCGATGCTGGTGTTTACCGTGTATGCCGTGGTTGCACGTTATGTGTTTAGAAGCCCCAGCATGTACGCCGTCGAGATCAGCAGTTATTTAATGCTGGTTATTGCCTGGTGCTCCGTTGGGTATGTTTACCGGGTTAATCGTCACGTCAGCATGGAAGCGCTTACCTCGCGCTTGGGTGGCGCCGCAAAAAACATTGCGGACATCATCGCCCAATGCGCCGTCATTATTTTTTGTGCGGCGTTAATCTGGAGCGGAGGGCGGATTAGCCTGACCGCTTTCGAAAAAGGCTACCGCTCGGCGTCGTTGCTGAAATTTCCCATGTGGATTGCGTATGCCCTGATCGTCTTGGGCGGGGTTTTGCTGTTGGTGGTGGCCATCCAACGATTAAAAAACGGATTGCCACATAAATCCCACAAGGTTTAAAGCTGATATGGATCCAGTAATGATTTTTGTTCTGATGCTGGCAGCGTTTGCGTGTCTGCTGCTGGCAGGAACACCGGTGTTCGCATCGCTTGGCGTGTCAAGCATGTTGGCAATGGTATTGCATGGGGGCATTTCGGGCCTAAATGCCATCCCGTCTATTTTGCACCGGGGCATCACCAGCTATTCGCTGGTCTGTATTCCGTTGTTTATTTTGATGGGCGAAGTAATGGCCCGCACCAGTATTGGCACGCGCCTGTACAACATGTTCTACCTTTGGCTAAACCGGCTTCCCGGGGGGCTGGGCATTGCCAGCATCGGTAGCTCCGCCGTGTTCGGCGCGATGAGCGGTGTCAGCGTGGCGGGTGCGGCAACCATTGGGCAAGTCGCCATACCGGAAATGTTGAAGCGAGGTTATCAACCGGCCCTGGCGGGCGGTACCGTCGCGGCGGCCGGATCGCTGGCGTTGCTGATACCGCCCAGCATCGGTTTTGTGTTGTATGGCGAAATTGCCGACGAATCCATTGGCAAATTATTTACCGCGGCGATTATGCCCGGGTTGCTGTTAACAGCTTTGATGATGCTGTATTTTGCCTTGGTGGTTTGGTTGCACCCACAGCACGCGCCGCTTGATAAAACCAAAATTGCCTGGGCGGCGCGCTGGCGTGCCTTGCTTGACGTGGGCCCGCCGCTAATCATCATCTTCCTTGTGTTGGGCACCATTTACCTGGGCATTGCCACCCCCACCGAGGCGGCGGGTGTTGGGGCGCTGGGTGCGTTCATCGTTGCTGCGTTTTACCGCGAATTAACGTGGACGATGGTTGTTCAAATCTTCCGCTCAACCGTCGTGACGTCAGGGATGATCTTGCTGATTCTGGCCGCGGCGTTGTTATTCGGCTTTATCATGACCCGGCTGATGATTCCGCAAATGCTGATCTCGTGGATCACCAGCTTGAACCAGCCCGCATGGTTAATCTTGTTCTGGGTGCTGATTTTCCTGGTGGTGGTAGGCATGTTCCTGGACATCGCATCGCTGATTTTGATTGCAACGCCCGTTATATTGCCTGTTATTGTCGCGCTAGGGTATAGCCCTATCTGGTTTGGGGTAATTCTTATCATCACCTGCGAAATGGCCGTCATTACGCCACCTGTCGGCTT
>JAJUIY010000201.1 GCA_029267415.1 Alcaligenaceae bacterium | reverse complement strand
GGGTTGGGCAATGTGCATTTCAAGTCCAGCACTAACCGCGCACCGCGGCAGTTCACGCCTGGCGAACCCGGCGAACAGCGCAAAATCCGGCTTGAGCTGAAACTGCTGGCCGATGTCGGCTTGCTTGGTATGCCCAACGCGGGTAAGTCCACCTTTATCAGCAAGGTATCCAATGCCCGCCCCAAAATTGCCGATTACCCTTTCACCACTCTGCACCCCAATCTAGGGGTAGTGCGCACGTCGCCGGCGCACAGTTTTGTTGTCGCCGATATCCCGGGGCTTATCGAAGGCGCCTCGGAAGGGGCTGGGCTGGGCCATCAGTTTCTACGTCATCTGGCGCGCACGCGCTTGTTGCTGCATATTGTCGACATGTCATCGCTCGACCCCGACGTCGACGTTGTCAGTCGGGCGGCACACGAGGTACGTACGCTGGCCGACGAACTCAAACACTACGACGCCAGCCTATATGCCAAGCCCCGGTGGTTAGTGCTGAACAAGGTCGATATGCTCGACAATGCCGAACAAGTGCAAGCCCAGCTGTGCGAAGCACTAAGCTGGAACGGCCCGGTCTACCGCATTTCGGCACTGACCGGCCAGGGTACGCAAGAGCTGTTGCTACACATTCAAGAGTGGCTGGACGCGCAGCGCGAGCGTGAGCAACGCGAACAAGAAGTCGCCCAAGGGACGTGGGTGTCAGACGACCCGCGTTTTGATGGACCACTTCCAGAAGAACACTGATCCACTATCCTCATGACTGCACCCTCTTCGGACACAAGTCGCTCTGTTGTTGCCGACGCCAAGCGAATTGTTGTGAAAGTCGGCTCGTCGTTGGTGACCAACGAAGGCAAGGGCATTGATATTGACGCGGTACAGCGCTGGGCCAGCCAAATTGCCCAGCTGCACGCCCAAGACCGCGAAATTGTACTGGTATCCAGCGGCGCCATTGCCGAGGGGATGGCCCGTCTCGGATGGCCGCGCCGACCCAGCGCCATGCACGAGCTCCAGGCGGCCGCCGCCGTTGGGCAAATGGGGCTGGTCCAGGCCTACGAAGTCGCGTTTACGCGCCACAGCATTCGTACGGCACAAATTCTTCTGACACATGAAGACCTTGCTGATCGACGCCGCTATCTGAACGCCCGTAGCACACTGTATACGCTGCTTGATTTGGGTGTGCTCCCCATCGTGAACGAGAACGATACGGTCGTGACCGACGAAATCCGGCTGGGCGATAACGACACGCTCGGCGCATTGGTCACGAATCTGATTGAAGCGGATGTATTGATTATTCTTACTGACCAACCGGGCCTGTACAGCGCCGACCCGCGCAAAAGCCCGGATGCGGAACTTATTCGAACGGCGCAGGCTGGCGACCCGGCGCTGGAAAGTATGGCGGGCGGCTCGGGTAGCGATATCGGTACCGGCGGCATGCTTACCAAAGTATTGGCGGCCAAGCGCGCAGCCAACAGTGGCGGCCACACAATTATTGCTTCGGGCCGCGAACCGGATGTGCTGCTGCGCCTGGCCAGCGGAGAACGCATCGGCAGCGAACTGCGCGCCATATTACCCATACGTTCAGCACGGCAGCGCTGGATGGTTAACCACCTGCGCCTTCGAGGCCGTATTACGCTTGACCAAGGCGCCGTCCGAGCCGTTACGCTTGAGCATAAAAGCCTGCTGCCGATTGGCGTCATTGGGGTTGAAGGCGAATTTGAACGCGGTGACGTGGTGGCCTGCGTGGATGAGCACGGGGTGGAATGTGGCCGTGGGCTCATTAACTACGCGGCTTCGGACGCGCGTCGAATCATGGGTAAACCCAGCCATCAAATACCAGCCATACTTGGCACCATGTCTGACCAAGAGCTTATACACCGAAACAATATGGTGGTTACCACCACTGTGTCGGACTACTGAACCACAAACATATAGCCCCAGTTGTGAATCGAGCGTAGCGGAAGGGGCTCGCCGGCGTCTTTAAATTTCTTACGCATGCGGCTAACCATGACGCCCAAACGGTTTTGGTGCGTGGGCCCATCGGTTTGGTTATAGGCGGTGTTCACGGCTTCAATCAGCACCTCGTGGGGCGCCTTGCTTTCGGGCGAGGCGATAAGCGTGGTCAGAAACGCACGCTCACCCGTGGTGAGTGGTATGCGTTGCCCGCCTGGTGTACGCATCGCCCACCCCTGTTCGGAAAGCTCCCATACCTGCCCCGGGATACGGTCGATAGGCGATGGCCGGGCGCGCTGCGGACGGGCGCGTGGCCCTGCTTTAGTCGGCGTCTCCGTTCGCCTCACTTGCCGGTGCAGCATGCGTCGCATCAGCGCAAGCAACAATTCTGCTGATGCGTTATCCGGGCAATACATGTCGACACCCACACGTAATAGTTCGATCAATGTCTGTTCGTCGTCCGGCCGCACCAACGCCACCAGCCCCTGGTCGGGGCGCACAGCTCGCAATGCAGCCACGGTGGACAGGGCGTTGTCATCGTGACCGTCGATGATGACGACAGGGTGGACGGCTTCTTCGGGCAGATCACGCAGTGCTCTGGATAATTCCGCTACGGTACGACAGGTTTGCACGTCGATGCCGTAATAGTCGAGATCCCGTACACCTTTTCGGATACGCCCCGTTGACGAAGACGACATGAGTTTGAAGATGGCAGGCCCTGATTTCATTATTATTCCAACCAACTTAGAAGGCACACTTACTAATTTACTACAAGTGTAGTATGCGGTATTACCAAAGTGATTGCGTTTGGTCGTCCAATCACAAGGTGGAAAATTTTTCAGACCGCCTTCGCCGCATTCGTACTGAGCGTCAGCTAAGCCAAGCCGAGCTGGCGAGGGCGAGTGGTTTGTCTCAAGGCGCAATTTCCAGCTATGAAACCGGCAGCCGGAAATCAACGACAGGCATCGTGGATCTGGCCAAGGCATTGAAAGTAAATCCTGTGTGGTTACTGACAGGCGAAGGACCGGTTGAACCCGATGCGGTTAGCTCTTCTTCTTATACCCTCCCTGCACAGCTCAAGGATATTACGCAACCTGATGTGGCGGCAACGTGGCCCTTCAAGAGCATCCCGCCTGCCGACTACTGGGCGCTGCCCGAATCCAGCCGGCGCGTTATTGAAGAGACCGTCGCTGCGATGATACGTACTATGCGTGACAACGCCGAATAACGCGTCTTTCTCGGCAGTTACAATTAAAGCACCAACATGTATCTACGCGTATCTTTACGTGTCAAACACTTAATCATACTGTTAATTTATACGCATTACGTGCCGGAGACAATATGATAAATGCAATATGGCGTCTTAGCGCCACAGTTAGTGTCCGGGAGCCCCGGATTCAGGCTATGGCCTGCCAGTAGCCAAGGGAACCACACAGAAGGCTGGCCGTGTCAATGTGCACAGGGCCAATGTGTGTACACACAGGAATTACAAACAGCGAACACCCGGGGAGTTCTTGGTGTTCGCTGTTGCATTAATCTGCCGTTGCAATGCGCGGCCGTTGCAATAAGCCTGCGCAACAAGCCAAAAGCGCTTACTGCTGAACGGCGTACAAGTAAAGTTCGACCCGGCGGTTCATGGCTCGGCCTTGCGCGGTGCTGTTATCGGCAACGGGTTCGTTGGGGCCACGGCCAAAACTGCTCAGGTTTGCTGTGGGTACGCCCTGAGAAACCAGGTAATTAGTTACCGCCTGAGCCCGATTTTGGGACAAAGTCTGGTTGATTTGCATTGACCCGGTGCTGTCCGTGTGGCCGTACGCAACCGCTCGTAATTCGGGGTGCTGCACCATGGCGCGCGCCACGCTGTCAAGCACCGGCAACAAAGCGGGCTTCAGGTCGTATTTTCCGGTATCAAACGATACATTGCTGGGAATGTTTACCTTGAGCGAGCCGTCAGGCATTTCAACCACGTCGACACCCAGACTGGCGGCGCCGGACTGCTGCATGTCGTTTTTCACGCCCTGCCAGTTATACGCCGCAATCCCTCCTGCCACAGCGCCAACGCCCGCCCCGATCGCAGCGGCCTTGCTGCTGTCACCGAT
>JAJUIY010000181.1 GCA_029267415.1 Alcaligenaceae bacterium | reverse complement strand
GGCGCGCCATGCGTGGCCCAACGGGTATGGGCGATGGCGGTACCGCCTTCAAGGCCTTGCTCTTGCACCTGGTCGGCCAGCCGTGCAACGCGGTCGGTACTGCGCGCGCGCCGTAATTCACCGTCGGAGTAGACGGCAACGCCGCATGAATCATATCCGCGGTACTCTAACCGCCGAAGCCCTTCCAACAAAATAGGAACGACGTCCCGGTTTGCCACTGCACCCACTATGCCACACATAGAACCCTCGATTTAGCCGTTGAGTTAAAGGTGCCGGCCCGCAATGATGTCACCCAGGTCGGCCATGATGAATTCAAAACCGAGCCGGCGTGCTGACGACGTCAACTCGGCACCGTAATGCCTTTTTCCTGCATCGCCTGTGCGTAGGCGTCCAGATAGCGCTGCGCCATGCGGTGCACATCGTGTTCACGACGTACATACTCTTGCGCACGCTTGACGGTGTCCTTACGCAGCGCCGGGCTATCCAGAAGCCGTAGCATCCCTTGTGCCAGGCATTGGCTGTCGCCCACGGGGCACAACATGCCGCGCCCGTCGCCCAACACTTCCTTCAGCCCACCGGCCGACGTGCTAACCACCGGGACGCCATACAAGAACGCATCCAAAACCACGCTGCCCAAGGCTTCTTGACGCGAGCTGATCACGAAAACATCCATTAGCCGATAGGCATCGGCAATGTTTTCGTGAAAGCCGGCAAAAATATAATAATCCTGCAAGCCCAGTTCGTGCACCCGCTGACGAGCGGATGCGTGTAGCGGCCCTGTTCCGCCAAAGTGCAGGAAGACGAAATCATCACGCTGTTGCCGCAAATGGTGCACGGCCTGTACCAGTGTAAGGGGGTCTTTTTCGACGGTAAACGCGGCGGCCGTTGCAATGACACGGCGCCCATCAGGTGAATATTGCTGCCGCAAGGCGGCGATGGCGACCTCATCCGGCTGTTTATAAATTACAGCACTGGGTATGACATGGCGCACCGGCACACCCACGCCGCTTGGCCCCGATGCCGCAGCGTGGCTAATTGCCACCAGCACATCGATTTGCTTCCACTTCCAGGCCGTCAGGGCCGGGCGACGCGTTACGGGAAACGCCGTGCGACGCGTGAACACCGTGATACCGTTAAGCACTGGCTTCAAGATGGCCAACCAGGTTACGGTGTTGGCGGTTTGGGCGTGGAAAATGTCAAAGCGTTTACGATGGCGCAGCAGGCAACGGCACAGGCCGGCAACACCGCTTTCTTGATAGACCAAAAAACCTGCTTGAAGGGCGGAAGTTGCCAGTTCGCCATCGCGGCGCGCCAGCAAGGCCACCTCGTGTCCCGCCTTGCGAAATTCGTGCATGGTCAGCAGGGTTTGTCGTTCGCCGCCCCGCCAGCCTTTCTCGAAGTTCAACATCAAAATTCGCATGGCCTTTTTTACCTTCTTATTACGCAACGGGGTCGCAGGCCGAGTTACGCATACGCAAAATATTAACGATCAGGGCCAGCAGCGCGCAGAAAATCCCCACACCGACCCCCAATGCCGGCCCCCACGCAGTGGCCCATGAAAACGTGGCCGCCACCATCGCGGTTCCGACACTTTGGCCAAACACGCGTGTCGTAGCCTGCATGCCCCCGGCGGCCCCGCTACGCTGGCGAGGCGCGCCGGTTAACATGGCGCGGTTGTTGGGGGTCTGGAAGAAACCAAATCCGACACCCCCCATAAACATGCAGAGCATATACCACCCAAAGGCTGCATCTGCCGGCAAGGCCAGCATAATCGCCAGCGCCAGGGCCAAAGCACTGGCCCCGATGGAACACAGCACGGCCACCGAATAGCGTTCTGAAAACCACGCCGCTACGGGCGCCATCAAGGCCGTACCTACCGACCACGCGCCCAGCACCAGCCCCAGCTCGGCATACGAATACCCCAACACAGCTGAATAATAAAATGGCATCGCCACAAAGCTTCCCATTTGCGCGGCAAACATCAGCAGCGACGCCATCACGGCATAGCGCACGGTGACAATACGCAGCAAGTCCACCGGTACCAACGGGGCCTTTTGCGGCAAGGAGCGCTGCAACAACACCCAGGCAAACGCGGCGGAGGCGCCCAGATACGCCACTGCAGCCACCGGGGCTTTACCTAGCGAATCGAGACCAAGAATCGCCAGCCCCAACGCGCATGCCGACAGGACAGCCGCTACCACGTCGAATCGGCCGTCAGAGCGAGGCACGTCGGGCAAGAACCGAATCCCGAAAAATGCCAGGATGCACACCGGGAGGTTAATCAGAAAAATCCAAGGCCACGACGCCAAGGCAAGAATCCACGCACCAATGGTGGGCCCCAATACGGCGGTAACGCCAACCATGCTGGCATTCAGGCTTAGCCCCATCGCCAACTTTCGCAAGGGATAAATATTGCGCACCAGCCCGCCAAACAGGCACATCAACATCGAGGCGCCCAGACCTTGTCCGATGCGCCCCAACATCAAGGTGAATAACGATGTGGACAAGGCCGATGCCAGTGAAGCCAGCCCGAAAAGCGCAATACCAAGTGCAAACATGCGCCGAAACCCGATGCGTTCGGCCACCGCGGAAAAGGGCAATAGCGTAATGACCAGCGTAACGCTATAGGCCAGCACCACACGAACCACATCGGCCGGCGCAATCGCCAGGCTTTCAGCGATACTGGGCAGCGCCACATTGACCATGGTCGAGTCCAGTACTGAAATAAACAATACGGACATAAGGGTAAGAACAGCCCAGTATCGCCGCGGTGTAGGCAGGCCGTCAGGCAGCTCGGTTCGACCCGGCGCAGCGGCTCGCGTGGCGTTGCTGTCGCGCGCCTGTGTGCGTGTGGCCGCGCCGGCGCCAGCGCCTGCATTTGCGCGTGCTGGCGAGTCGGCAGAAGCAGGTGTTGGTTCCGAAGGGCCCTCGCTCATGCCTTGGGTTTGGGTTTAGGCTTGGTCCAGCCGGCGACGGTGGTCTGCTGTGCGCGTGACAAGGTAAGCTGGCCGGCCGGTGCATCGCTCGTCAGCGTCGTACCGGCACCGATGGTGGCACCTGCACCCACGGTGACTGGTGCCACCAGCTGGGTGTCTGAACCCACGAAGACGTCGTCGCCGATAACGGTACGATGTTTGTTGACGCCGTCGTAGTTGCAGGTGATGGTGCCGGCGCCAATGTTCACACGTTGGCCAATGATGGCGTCACCCAGATACGCCAGGTGGCTGGCCTTTGAGCCATCGCCCATGGTGGTGTTTTTTATTTCCACAAAGTTGCCAATTTGGGCTTGCTGCCCCAAGTTGGCCCCCGGGCGCAAGCGGGCATACGGCCCCACCCGGGCATGATCACCCACCTGGGCCTGGTCCAGGTGGCTGAACGCTTCAATACGCACGCCTTGGCCCAAGCTGGAGTTGCGCACCACACAATGCGGGCCCACGTGTACGCCGTCGCCCAAGGTGACATCACCTTCAAACACACACCCGACGTCAATAAACACATCGCGTCCGCAGGTAAGGGTGCCACGCAAATCAAAACGCGCCGGGTCGGCCAATGTGACACCTTGCTCCAGGAGACGACGGGCTTGCTCTTGCTGCCATGCGCGCTCGAGCGCGGCCTGCTGCACGCGGCTGTTGACGCCTTGGGTTTCCCAGTCGCCGCCGGGTTGTGCCACACCAATATCCACACCATCGGCTACCGCCAACGCAACTGTATCGGTCAGGTAATATTCGCCTTGGGCGTTATGGTTGTTGATGCGCCCCAGCCAATCTTCAAGCCGGGCCGTGGATGCGGCCAATATGCCCGTATTAATTTCATTGATGGCGCGTTGCTCGGCAGTGGCGTCTTTGTCTTCAACAATACCCACCACTTTGCCCTCCGGGTCGCGCAGGATACGGCCATACCCGGCCGGGTTATTGACCGTTTCGGTCAGAATGGCCATGCCCGCCGCACCGGCTTCAAGCAGTTGACGTAGCGTATCGGGTTGCACCAGGGGCACATCGCCGTAAAGCACCAGCGTGGTACTGGCATTGGCACCGTCGTTCAACACCGGCAGGGCCTGTTGCACGGCATGGCCGGTGCCCTGCTGGGGCGACTGTGTCACGAAAGTCAGGTCAGGCTCGGTGCTGAACGCCGCTTCAACCTGTTGGGCTCCATGCCCCACCACCACCACAATATGCCGGGGCTGAAGCTGGCGAGCCGTATTAACCACATGCGCAAGCATCGCGCGTCCGGCCACCGGATGTAATACTTTGGGCAAGTCGGATTGCATCCGCTTGCCCTGCCCGGCGGCCAATATGACCACATTCAACATAAATCAGTGTCCTTCGGGAATAACAAGGGTTTGAAAGCGCCTATGTACGTGCCGTTTTTGTCGCACGTTTACTGCTGGTTTTAGCTGACTTGCCCGCTTCGGCTTTCTTGGCTGACGCTTTCTTGGCAGTAGACTTTTTGGCCGTTGCCTTTTTGGCCGCCGTTTTGGACGCGGTGGCCTTTTTTGCCGTGGATGCCGAACCGCCCGAGCGGCCACCCGACGTTGAAGCGGCTTTTTTCGTGGCGGCCTTCTTGGTGGCCTTGGCGGCCGCGCCCGAGGCCGGAGCCATCACATCGCTGGCGGTTTCCTGAAATGCCTGAACAGCGGCAGCAGCAGTGTCG
>JAJUIY010000112.1 GCA_029267415.1 Alcaligenaceae bacterium | reverse complement strand
CTATGTGGCGGCCAAGCACGGTGTCGTGGGGCTCACCAAGGTGACCGCGCTGGAAAACGCGGGCGGTGGTATTACGTGTAACGCCATCTGCCCCGGCTGGGTTCGCACCGCATTGGTCGAGAAGCAAATTGAAGCACTGGCCCAGCAGCGCAATCTGGATATTGACGCCGCGGCGCAAGAGCTTTTGCGTGAGAAGCAGCCGTCATTGCAGTTTGTCTCGCCACAGCAGCTGGGTGCTGCAGCCGTGTTCTTGTCGTCGGATGCCGCCGAACAAATGACGGGCACCACCCTGACGCTGGATGGCGGTTGGTCGGCACGTTAACTTTCTTTATTACCGGACAGGACTATGTTGTTGTTGCTTTCGCCGGCAAAAAAGCTGGACTACGATTCGCCCGTGCGCACAACCTTGCACACGCAGCCACAGTTTGTTGAACAGGCTAAAGAATTGATTGCGGTGCTTAAAAAGAAGTCGGAAGCGGACATCGCATCGCTGATGAAGTTAAGCGACGCGCTGGCATCGCTTAATGTAGAACGCTACCAAAGCTGGCAACCTACGTTTACGCTGGAGAATTCCCGTCAGGCAATTTTGGCGTTTAACGGAGACGTCTATGAAGGCTTGCAGGCTCAGACGCTTTCCGACAAGCAGCTGCAATGGGCGCAAGAGTACGTGGGTATTCTTAGCGGTCTGTATGGCGTGCTGCGCCCGCTTGATCTGATGCAACCCTATCGCCTTGAAATGGGCACGCGTCTTGAAACGCGCCGTGGTGCCAATCTTTATGCGTTCTGGGGTACCAGCATTGCCGAATACATTAACCAGCATTTCAGCCGCCAGCAGACTGGTAAAAGCGAAAACATTGTGCTGAACTTGGCGTCCGAAGAATATTTCAAAGCCGTTGACAAGAAAGCGTTGAATGCCCGCGTGGTGCAGTGTGTGTTTCAAGACTATCGCAACGGCGCCTGGAAGGTAATCAGTTTCAACGCCAAGAAAGCCCGCGGTTTAATGGCGCGCCATGTTATTGAAAACGCCTACACCCGCCCCGAGCAATTGGTTGATTTCAATCGGGGCGGATACGCGTTTGACCCCGACGTGTCCACACCTGACAAGCTGTACTTCCGCAAGCCCGAATAAAGCCGGCGCAGTACCCCGCCTTTGTCAGGTCAGGCCCCGCATTTCCTGGCGGATCAATTGGGCCGCGCGCACCATTTGTTTGATGGGGTAGGCCAGGGTGGCCAGTTCGCCCTCGGTTTCAATTGAGGCGGGCGCGTCGGCATCCAGGTCGTCTAGGTAATGCCGGATGGCGTCCAGCGAGGCCTGAATGCCGGGCGGTACAGTGTCCAGTGTGGCCAGTATCGGCATGGAGGCCGAGATTTGCGAGGCCAGCACGTGGTGCTGCATCAGCAGGTGGTTCAGCTCGGGCACGTTGGTCTGCTGGCGAACGGGCTCGTCCATCATCCGGTAAAACGCCGACGAATAGTTAGAAAACGCGGTGTAGGCGTTTTGGCGGGCAAGGCGCCAGCGTGTATCCGCTTCCTGCACTTGACGCTCCAGTTCTGTAAGCACGGCGTTGCTTGCCCCTTCTTCGCCGGCGGCGGCCTGCGCGGCGTTCAGTTCGCGCTGCACACTGGCGTAGCGCATGCCGGCATTGAAGAATTCGCGGTTTGCCCGGCGCGCCGCATCGGCCAGTGACGCCATGTAGTTGTGTTCCCACCATGGCAGAATGTAGCTGCCCAAATAGGCCAGGGCACATGCCAGCAGCGTGTCAAACAGCCGCTCGCCAATGGCGTAAAGGCCGCTGTCCGACAAGAAGTGAAACACCAATAGTACAAACACGGTATTAAAGATGGCGGACAGCATCTGGCTAAGCTGAATAAAGCTGTACCCCAGTATGCTGGTAATGATCAGCACGGCAATATAGACGTCCAGGTTGTCAGTAGCGGTAAACAGCACCAGCGCCAGGGCACAGCCCAGCAACGACCCCGTCAGTCGGTGGGTATTGCGTTGGCGCGTTAACGAATAACCGGGCTTCAGAATAACCAGCAGCGTTAGCACCACCCAGTAAGCATGGCTGCTGAAGCCGGGCAGCCAACCGTAATTGGCATTGGCGCGCGTCAGCAAGGTAGACAGCGACAACCCCGCGAACACGGCAACGGTAACGCGAATGGCGTAGCGGCAGTGCGGCGAATCCAGCCGCAAGTTTGATGTGAGCATGCGCAGGCGAAAATCGTGACGCGACAGAAACCGCCCGACGGATTTTTCGTCGATCCGGGCATCTACCAGCGGCATGCCAGGATCGGGCTGGGCGTAGCCGCCCATGCGGGTAATAATGCGCGAGCCGTTGCGCAGGCGCCGCAATATCTGCACCAACAGGGCGTACACTTCGGGCTTTTCGGCCGGCAAGCCGGCGCGTCTGTATTTTTCCAGCTCGTACTCAATGGCACGCAGTTCGGCCTTCACGCTGATTTGCCGGGCGGTTGGACGGTTCCGGGCAACGTCAAGGGCAATGCGCTCGACGTTGCGCGACATCTTGTACAAGGCATCCCGACTAAACAGCATAATGTCCGAGTCTGGCAGTTCGCGACGCAGCGTGGCGTAATCGGTCTGGCTGGCAATCATGCTGTCCAGCAGCGCCACCATATCGGTAAAGACGTTCATGGTGGCCACGTGCAGGTGCCGGCGGCGGGCCTTCCCGGCCGGCCACTCGCGCAAGACACGGTCGCGGGCCGCCTGGTGTTTTTCGGTCATCACGGCCTGGCGCTTCACCAGCTGCCGCCAGTTTTCGTCAAGCTCGGTGTCCATGTCATAAAAGGCCGAGCGCACCTTGATATATTCAGCCGTGGCAAACAGCGCCACCGATAACGCCTGCATACTTTCGCGGTACCACAACAGCCGATGCGCCGCGTAGCTGAAGGAAAAGTAGAACAGCCCGCCCAAAAACGTCCATGTGGTGTGCAGCAGTGCTTCCGGGACGTTCATGGGCGTGCGCATGGTAAGCGTCATCAGCAGCAGGCAGGCAAAGCCCAGCAAGC
Source organism: Alcaligenaceae bacterium (assembly GCA_029267415.1). Classification (GTDB taxonomy): domain Bacteria; phylum Pseudomonadota; class Gammaproteobacteria; order Burkholderiales; family Burkholderiaceae_B; genus JAJYRX01. Next base: position 4,795 of record JAJUIY010000112.1, on the reverse strand, counting down.
CGCCTTGGCGCCCAAACACCGTGAACATGCCAAACGCAAAGCACAGCATGGGTATCAGTACCCAGAGTACCAGCACATTAGCGGTGGCCATGGCGGTGACGGCCGCGGTGAGCGTGCCCAGCAACATGGCACCCAACATCTCATTGGTGCCATAGCGGCGGGGGCCACCGGGTTCGTCAATAATGGCCACGCACGCCGCGCCGATGGACGCGGTAGCGCCCACGTCGTAAAGCTCGAACAGGCCCCCCAGCGCCAGGGCGGGCGTGAGCACGCCAATTGTCTGGCGCACACCGCCCAGAAAATAGTGGCTGTAGAAAAAACGTTTCAGGTTGGAACTGCTTAAGGCCATACCGTCTGCGGGCACGTTAGAGGGGTCAACTGAGAAGTATACGCGGGTGCCGTGTCACACGCCGCCGCAGGGTGCGTTTCCCGGGTGCAACACAAGCGTAACGCTGTTGCAAATCTTATTTGCCTACCCGCGCATAACGGGTTAAAGTGTCAGGCTGCTAATCTATTCAAATTATCCAGAAAAGATTCGCGAAGGCTCTTGTGCCCGGGCTATCCGCCCGGTTTTTTGTTGCCTGTACCAATGCCCATCGCCGCGCCACAAGCGTGTGTTGCGTGGGCTTCCATTCTATCTGGCGTTCGTGGTGAACGCGTGCTCTGTGTTTCGTCGAATGCGAGCCAGGCTGCAAGGTGACCGGGCGAATTGGTTCTGTGAACCATGCAGCGCCGCGTCATGTTGCCGTTTTTGGGCTCAAGTTCAGGCTCTTAAGGCCAGTCGGGGCAGCAGGGCAGGTTATGAAAGGAATACTCTAATGGAACTCAATGGCGCGGAAATCGTCGTACGATGTCTGGCCGAGCAAGGGGTCGAACACGTGTTCGGTTACCCCGGCGGCGCAGTGCTCTACATTTACGACGCTATCTATCAGCAAGATCATTTCAAACACATTCTTGTCCGTCACGAGCAAGCCGCCGTGCACGCGGCCGATGCCTATTCGCGGGCATCCGACAAGGTCGGCGTAGCGCTGGTTACCAGCGGCCCCGGCCTGACCAACGCGGTCACCGGCATTGCCACCGCGTATATGGACTCCATCCCCATGGTCATTATCAGCGGCCAGGTGCCCACGGCCGTTATTGGGGAAGACGCCTTCCAAGAATGTGACACCGTGGGTATTACGCGGCCCTGCGTCAAGCACAACTTCCTGGTTCGCGATGTGCGCGACCTGGCCGAAACCATGCGTCGTGCCTTCTATATTGCCAAAACCGGCCGTCCTGGCCCCGTTCTGGTCGATATCCCCAAAGACATTACCGTTGCCACCACCAAATTCACCGCCAAGCGTGGCGAAGTGAAGATGCGGTCGTACGCGCCGGTTACCAAAGGGCACCAGGGCCAGATCAAAAAAGCCGTTCAGCTATTGTTGTCGGCCGAGCGCCCCATGATCTACACCGGAGGCGGTGTGGTAATTGGCGATGCCTCGCACGAGCTGCGCGAACTGGTTAACCTGGTGGGTGCCCCCTGCACCAGTACCCTGATGGGCCTGGGTGCAATACCCGCCACCCACGACCACTTCGTGGGCATGCCCGGTATGCACGGTACCTTCGAAGCCAACATGGCCATGCAGCACTGCGATGTGCTGGTCGCCATCGGTGCCCGCTTCGACGACCGCGTTGTAGGCAACCCGCGCCACTTTGGGCAGGTACCCCGCAAAATTATCCACATCGATATCGACCCGTCCGTTATCGCCAAGCGCGTGCCGGTTGACATCCCCATTGTGGGCGACGTCAAAGACGTCTTGCAGGACATGGTCATGTTGTACCGCCAGGCTGCCGCTGAAAAAGGCCCCAACAAGACCGCGCTGGCCAAATGGTGGCAGCAGGTCAATACCTGGCGTGGCAAAAAATGCCTCGACTACAACGCGTCCGATTCCATCATCAAGCCGCAATATGTGGTCGAAACGCTTAGCGAAGTTACGGGTGGGAACGCGTTTGTCACGTCCGACGTCGGCCAGCACCAGATGTGGGCCGCCCAGTATTACCGCTTCAACGAGCCCCGTCGCTGGATTAACTCGGGCGGCTTGGGCACTATGGGTGTTGGGCTGCCGTATGCCATGGGTGTTCAAATGGCCAACCCGGGTGTTGACGTTGCCGTCATCACCGGCGAGGCGTCCATCCAGATGAACATCCAAGAGCTCTCCACCTGCAAGCAGTACCGTCTGTCGCCAAAAATTCTGTGCCTTAACAACCGCTACCTGGGCATGGTGCGCCAGTGGCAAGAGCTCGACTACGGCTCACGGTATTCCGAGTCTTACATCGATGCCTTGCCCGACTTCGTCAAGCTGGCCGAAAGCTATGGCCACATTGGCATGCAAATTACCAGCCCCTCTGATGTCGAGCCCGCCATTCGCGAAGCGTTCGGCAAGTACAAAGACCGTCTGGTGTTTCTTGACTTCATTACCGATCAGACTGAAAACGTTTGGCCCATGGTCAAGGCCGGTTGCGGCCTGACAGAAATGCTGCTCGGCCCTGAAGAGTAAGGAATACACCATGAAACACATTATCTCTGTACTGCTTGAAAACGAGCCGGGGGCATTGTCACGTGTGGTTGGGTTGTTCTCGGCCCGCGGTTACAACATCGAAACGCTCACGGTGGCCCCCACCGAAGACGAAACGCTGTCCCGCATGACCATTGTCACCAAAGGGTCCGACGCCGTTATTGAGCAAATCACCAAGCACCTGAACCGGCTTGTTGATGTCGTCAAGGTGGTTGATCTCACCGAAGGGACGCACATCGAACGCGAGCTCATGCTCATCAAAGTGCGTGCGGTGGGGCGCGAGCGCGAAGAAATGAAACGCTTGTCGGATATTTTCCGGGGTCGCATCATTGATGTAACCGATAAGGTCTACACCATCGAGCTCACGGGCGATCAGGGCAAAATCGAAGCGTTTATCGGCGCACTCGACCGCACGGCGATTTTGGAAACGGTTCGTACCGGTGTGTCTGGCATTGGACGCGGCGAGCGCGTATTGAAGCTGTAATCAAACACGGGTGCGCCGCCCGGGGGTGGCGCGTTCACGTCATTCCATTTTTTCAACGCTGAACGCGTTATAAAAATTTTGAATACTGGAGCAATAAATGAAAGTTTTCTACGACAAGGATTGTGATCTTTCGCTGATCAAGGGCAAACAGGTCGCAATTATCGGCTATGGCTCGCAAGGCCACGCACATGCCCTGAACCTGCACGAGTCGGGCGTCAACGTGGTGGTTGGGCTGCGCAAAAATGGCGGTTCGTGGAACAAGGCCGTTAACGCCGGCCTTAACGTAAAAGAAGTGGCCGACGCCGTCAAAGATGCTGACGTGGTCATGATTTTGCTGCCCGACGAAAACATTGCCGAGGTGTACCGCACGCAAGTGGCCGACAACATCAAGCCTGGCGCCGCGCTGGCCTTTGCGCACGGCTTCAACGTGCACTACGGCCAGGTTAACCCGCGCGATGACATCGACGTCATCATGGTGGCGCCCAAGGCCCCTGGCCACACCGTACGTGGTACCTACACCCAGGGTGGCGGTGTGCCGGCTTTGGTGGCGGTTCACCAAGACGTTTCCGGTGCTGCGCGTGATGTCGGTCTGTCGTACGCCTGCGCCATTGGCAGCGGCCGTGCCGGCATTATCGAAACCACCTTCCGTGAAGAAACCGAAACCGACTTGTTCGGCGAACAGGCCGTGCTGTGCGGTGGTGCTGTCGAGCTGATCAAAGCCGGCTTCGATACGCTGGTTGACGCCGGCTACGCGCCCGAAATGGCCTACTTCGAGTGCCTGCACGAACTGAAGTTGATTGTTGACCTGATTTACGAAGGCGGCATCGCCAACATGAACTACTCCATCTCGAACAACGCCGAGTATGGTGAGTACGTAACGGGGCCCAAAATCATTACTGACGAAACTCGTCAGGCCATGCGCGAATGCCTGAAGCAGATCCAGACTGGCGAATACGCCAAGCAGTTTATTCTGGAGCACACTGCCGGCGCACCTACGTTGACGTCGCACCGCCGCCTGAACGCCGAGTCCAAAATCGAGGAAATCGGCAGCCAGCTGCGCGCCATGATGCCCTGGATTGCCGCCAACAAACTGGTTGACCAGTCCAAAAACTAATTGGGTGTCAGCAGGCGCTGCGCCGTCTGCATTTCCCCTCGGCCTGGGTCCGGTGCTTTGCGCCGGGCTCAGGCTTTTTTTTCGCCCCGTGCAATAGTAGATGTGGCAAGATAAGGGCATATTGAAAAAACGACCAATAGAAGAACGGAGACAACCATGAACAAGCTTTACCAGCCCGGCCTGTCGGGCGTCGCACCGGATCGCTATCACACGCACCAAGTTCTTAATCAGGCCCGCCCGGCCGCCGGGTTCAATGCGTTTTCTGACGATATCGTGCTTCGCGAGGCGGTACAGCGCCATGCGCAGTGGGCCGCGACGCGCTGCGAATCTCTGGGAGCCTTGGCGGGCGACGAGCGTGTGCAAGAATTGGCGCATCAGGTAAACAGGCAAATCCCCGAGCTGAAAACGCACGACCGTTACGGCAACCGCATTGACTGGGTCGAGTTTCATCCCGGCTGGCACGAACTGATGGCGTTGGCCTGGCGGAATGAAGTTCCCAATCTGGCCTGGCGCACTGGTATGTGCTGACCGGGCACAAATGGTTTTGTTCGGTACCGCAATCCGACGGCTTTTTCACATTGGCCAAAGTGGATGGCGGCGTAACCTGCTTTTTCTTGCCCCGCACCTTGCCCGATGGCAGTT
>JAJUIY010000232.1 GCA_029267415.1 Alcaligenaceae bacterium | reverse complement strand
TCAGTGATGATCTCGTCGGCTTTGTCGTTCATGCCATTGCCGCGCTGGGGGTAGCCACAGCACAGGTAACCCGGCGGCAGTACCGTTTGCACCCCGGCGTGCCACAGCATGGCCTGGGTGGCCAGGCCCACTTGCGAGAACAGGCGCTCAGACCCACAGCCCGGAAAGTAAAACACCGCTTCGGCATCGGCCGGCGTTTCCGGGCTGCGGATAATCGGTACGTAGTCCGGGTTTTCAATATCCAGCAGTTTGCGGGCGGTTTGCTTGGGCAGGTTGCCCGGCATTTTCTTGTTGACGAAGTGGATGACTTGTTCGCGAATGGGCGCTTTGCCAACGGTGGGACGCGGTGCTTCCGTCTGCTTGCGTGCAGGTGCCGCCAACACGTTGCTGGCGGCACGTTGGGCCTTGTAGCCCACGTCGATCATGGCTTTACGTGTGGCTTTGATGACCCGCGGGTCTTTGGCGTTCAGGAAGAACATGGCGGCCGCGGTACCCGGGTTGAATGACTTCTTGCCCATGTCGCGCAGCAGCGCACGCATGTTCATGGACACGTCGCCAAAATCGATATCCACCGGACAGGGGTTGTAGCACTCGTGGCACACCGTGCAGTGGTCGGCCACGTCTTCAAACTCTTCCCAGTGTTTCAGGCTGATGCCGCGGCGGGTTTGGTCTTCGTACAGGAAGGCCTCGACCAGCAGCGACGTCGCCAGAATTTTATTGCGCGGCGAATACAGCAGGTTGGCACGCGGCACGTGGGTGGCGCACACGGGTTTGCACTTGCCGCAGCGCAGGCAGTCTTTGATGGAATTGGCGATGGCACCAATGTCGTTGCGCTGCATAATAAGCGATTCGTGTCCCAGCAAGTTGAAGCTGGGCGTCCAGGCCTGGCCAAGGTCGGCACCGGGCATCAGCTTGCCACCGTTGAAACGGCCGGCCGGGTCGACGCGGCGCTTGTAATCCTGGAAGGGCTGCAATTCTTCGTTGGTCAGGTATTCGTATTTGGTCAGGCCAATGCCGTGTTCGCCAGAGATAACGCCGTCCAGTTCGCGGGCAATCTTCATGATGCGGGCCACGGTTTCGTTGGCCTCGCGCAGCATGTCGTAGTCGTCCGAGTTGACGGGGATGTTGGTGTGTACGTTGCCGTCGCCGGCGTGCATGTGCAGGGCTACAAATAAACGGCTGCGCAAGACGCGGTCGTGAATGGCCTGAATTTCGGCCAGCACTGCCGCGCAGTGTGCGCCCGCAAACAGGCGTTCAAACTCGGCGCGGACTTCTGTTTTCCATGAGATGCGCAGGGTGTGGTCTTGCAGCAGCGCAACAATGGTGGCGTCGGGCTGCGTTTGCAGGCGCTCTTGAAGTGCGGGGCGCAGGTTGCCAAGGCCCAGCTGATCCAGTGTGTCGAGCGAATCCCCAAGACGCGCGTCAAGGTTATTTAGCAACCAGCTCCAGCGTTCGCGCACGGTGGCGATGAGTTCGCGTGCCTGTTGGGTGCGTGTGGCCAGCACCTCGGCGCGCGTGTGTTCGGCGTCTTCGTGGTCGATGGCTTTGCCTACTGGCAGGTCGCCTTGAAGGAAGTCGTCAAGGCTGTCCAGCAGGCGCAGCTTGTTGCGGGTGGACAGCTCGATATTGATGCGCTCGATGTGGTCGGTGTATTCGCCCATGCGGTCCAGGGGGATGACCACGTCTTCATTGATTTTGAAGGCGTTGGTATGGCGCGCAATGGCCGCCGTGCGGGCGCGGTCCAGCCAAAAGCGCTTGCGGGCTTCCGGGCTGACGGCCACAAAGCCTTCACCATGGCGGCTGTTGGCAATACGTACCACTTCGCTGGCGGCGCGGGCGACGGCGTCGGGGTCGTCGCCGACGATGTCGCCGATCAGCACCATTTTTGGCAGGGTGCCACGCTTGCTTTTGGTGGCGTAGCCCACGGCGCGCAGATAGCGCTCGTCCAGGTGTTCCAGGCCGGCCAGCAGGGCGCCCATTTCGCGTCCAGGGCCATCAAGGTAAGCTTTGACTTCAACAATGGACGGCACGGCGTTGCGGGCCGACCCAAAAAACTCCATACACACGGTACGGGTGTGTTCGGGCATGCGGTGCAGAATCCAGCGTGCCGACGTAATCAGGCCGTCGCAGCCTTCTTTTTGCACACCGGGCAGGCCCGACAGGAATTTGTCGGTAACGTCTTTGCCCAAGCCCGCCTTGCGGAAGCGGTGGCCTTCGATGGTGAGGGTTTCGGTGCGCAAAAGCGTGGCACCCGGGGCCTGCCGGCCGTCAAACCATTTAAGTTCGAAGGTGGCTTCGTCAACTTCGTGAATTTTGCCCAGGTTGTGGTTAAGGCGGGTAACCTCAAGCCAGTTGCCGTCGGGGTCAACCATGCGCCACCAGGCCAGGTTGTCTAGCGCGGTGCCCCACAGCACGGCCTTTTTGCCCCCGGCGTTCATGGCCACGTTACCGCCAATACAGGAGGCGTCGGCCGAGGTGGGATCAACCGCGAAGACGAAGCCGGCGGCATCGGCCGCATCGGCCACGCGGCGTGTCACGACGCCGGCTTCGGTAAGAATGGTGGCGACCGGTTCTGCTACGCCGGGCAGCCTGACCTGTTCAACCGGCCCCTGTCGGTCCAGTTTTTCAGTGTTGATGACCGCCGAGCGCCATTGCAGGGGAATGGCCCCACCGGTGTAGCCGGTGCCGCCGCCGCGCGGGACAATGGTGATTGACAGCTCGAAACAGGCGCGCACCAGCCCGGCCATTTCGTCTTCCGAGTCGGGCGTAAGTACCACGAAGGGGTATTCGACACGCCAGTCCGTGGCGTCGGTCACGTGGGACACGCGCGACAGGCCATCAAATTTGATGTTGTCTTTGTGCGTAACTTGCGACAAGCGCTGCACGATGCGCTTGCGAAGTTCCGCCGTCGTGGTGAATTCGCCTTCGAATGCGGCCACGGCCTGGCGGGCCAGCGATAACAGCCGGGCCACTTTGGCGTCGCGTTCGACCACATCGGTGTCGCGGCGCTTGTCGACTTCGTCAAGACGGTGGTT
>JAJUIY010000188.1 GCA_029267415.1 Alcaligenaceae bacterium | reverse complement strand
CCGACGTCGTGGAATCGACCGCCTCGGTGGACGTCGATCCGGAGCGCGTACAGATTGTGCTGCCCGATGACGTCGCCTTGCCCCCCGGTGGCCTGAATATCCGTTGGCCCGACCCGCCCCTTGACCAAGAGGCGCGCTTGACGGAACACAAGTGGTATGCGGCGCTGGCCTACGTACGGGCCAACAAATTGAATCGCATCGTGATTGACGCGCCACGCGCCCGCTTTGGCATTATGGCGGCGGGCAAGGCCTATCTGGATACCCGCCAAGCCTTGCGCGATCTGGGTCTGGATGACGCCACCTGTGCACAACTGGGAATCCGCCTGATGAAGGTGGGTTGCGTCTGGCCACTCAACGCGCAAGACGCGCGTGAGTTCGCGACAGGCCTGGAAGAAGTCCTGGTGGTTGAAGAGAAACGCCAGATTCTGGAATATGCCCTGAAAGAAGAGCTGTACAACTGGCGTGACGATGTCCGCCCCCGCATCTTCGGCAAATTTGAAGAAAACGAGCATGGCGGTGGCGAGTGGTCGGTGCCGCGCGGTAACTGGCTGCTTCCGGCCAACGGCGAGCTGTCACCGGCGCGTATCGCCAAAGCCGTGGCCAGCCGGCTGGCCAAACTGGATGTGCCGGCCGATACGCGCGCCCGGATCGAAGCGCGCCTGGCCATAATCAATGCTAAAGAACGCGAACTTGACAGCGCGGCGCCTCCCGCCGAGCGCAAGCCCTGGTTCTGTTCCGGCTGCCCGCACAACACGTCTACGCGTGTCCCCGACGGGTCGCGGGCGCTGGCCGGTATCGGTTGCCACTATATGTCGATCTGGATGGACCGGAATACCGCCACCTTCAGCCACATGGGCGGCGAAGGCGCCGCATGGATTGGGCAGCAGCATTTCACGAGCGAAAAGCACGTGTTTGCCAACTTGGGCGATGGCACCTATTTTCACTCCGGTATTCTGGCCATCCGCGCCGCCGTGGCCGCCAACGCCAACATTACCTACAAGGTGCTATATAACGACGCGGTGGCGATGACGGGCGGGCAGCCGGTAGACGGCATCCTTCGGGTACCCGATCTGGTGGCCCAGGTGCAAGCAGAAGGGGCGCGTAAAGTGGTGATTGTTACCGACGAGCCCGAAAAGTACCAGGGCGTGAAGCTGGTGGGTAACCCTCCCGTTTACCACCGCAGCGAGCTTGACCGCGTGCAGCGCGAACTTCGTGACATTCCGGGCACCACGGTACTGGTGTACGACCAGACCTGTGCCACCGAAAAGCGGCGCCGCCGCAAACGCGGCACCTACCCTGACCCGGCGCGACGGGTGTTTATTAACGATACGGTATGCGAGGGCTGCGGCGATTGCTCGGCCAAGTCAAACTGCTTGTCCGTAGAGCCACTGGAAACCGAGCGCGGCACCAAACGCAAGATTAACCAGTCATCGTGCAATAAGGATTTCTCCTGCCTGGACGGCTTCTGCCCCAGCTTCGTGACGGCGGAAGGCGCACAACCCAAAAAACCGCGCCCTGCCACACAGCCCGCGGCCGACGCCCAACCGCTTGAAGCGGCCGCGTTGCCCGAGCCTGCATTACCGGCTCTGGAAGACAGCTACGGAATTTTGGTAACCGGTATCGGCGGCACTGGGGTAGTCACTATCGGCAACCTGCTGGGCATGGCGGCACACCTGGAGAATAAGGGCGTGACTGTGCTGGACATGGCCGGCTTAGCCCAGAAAGGCGGCGCCGTCTACAGCCACGTACAAATTGCCCCACGCCCCACCGACCTGCACGCCACCCGTATCCCCACCGGCGCAGCACGCCTGGTGATTGGTTGCGATGCCATCGTTACCACCGCGGCCGACGTGCTGTCGCGGGTACAAAAGGGCGTGACCAGCGCCGCCGTCAATAGCGCGCCCACACCCACCGCCGACATCATCCACGATGCAAAATGGGCGTTCCCCGTATCGCGTACACGCGCGGCGCTGGAAGGTGCCATTGGCGACGCCTGCGAATTTATTGACGCCAATGCGCTGGCATTGCGCCTGCTGGGCGACGCCATCTATGCCAACCCGCTATTGCTGGGCTACGCCTGGCAAAAAGGCTGGATCCCGTTATCACGTGCCAGCCTTGAGCGCGCCATTCAGCTTAATGGCGTCATGGTCGATAACAACCTGGCGGCATTTCAGTGGGGGCGCACCCTTGCACACCAAGGCCTTGACGCCGCCGACCCTGACGGTGAACGCCGTGAATCGGGGTCCGGTAACGCCGCATCGGCCGACGCGACGCGTGAAGACACAAGCCCGTTCACGAGCGAACGGGCACCAGCAACGGCCACCGTCATCCCATTTCCAGAGAGCCTCGACACCCTGATTGCACGCAACCGGCAATGGCTCACCGACTACCAAGACGCGGCCTACGCGCAGCAATATGCCGACGCAATCGAACGGATGCGGGCGTGCGAAGAACGCCTGTCAGGCCGCGATGCCCCGCTGCCCCTGACCCATGCCGCCGCCACCAACCTAGCCAAGCTGATGGCGTACAAGGACGAATACGAGGTGGCCCGTCTATATACCGAACCCGCGTTCTTCGACAAACTTCGCCAGCAATTTGAAGGCGAACCGGGCCAAGACTATCAACTCTACTTCCACCTGGCGCCGCCTCTGCTGGCACGCAAAAACAGCAAGGGCGAACTGGTAAAACGCCGCTATGGCCCGCGTACCCTAACCTTGTTCCGGCTGCTTGCACGCATGAAACGGTTGCGGGGCACGGCGCTGGACCCCTTTGGCAAAACGCAGGAACGGCGGCAAGAACGAGCGCTGGTACGCGAATATTTGGCGATGCTTGACGAATTCACCCGCTCGCTAACGCCCGAGCGCCTGGATATTGCCATCGAACTTGCGTCACTGCCCGCCGACATTCGTGGATTTGGACACGTCAAAGAACGCAACCTTCGCAAGGTGGAAGCGCGTCGTGAGGCCCTGATGGAGACATGGCATAACCCGCGGCCCCGTGTGCGTGCTGCGGGGTAAAACATCCATCGTATAATCGACTTTTTTCGTCGATGGAAATGTACTGATGGAGTGGTTGCTGGACCTTAATGTATGGGTCGGCTTGCTCACGCTTGTTGTCCTGGAAATTGTTCTGGGCATCGACAACCTGATCTTTATCGCCATTCTGGCCGACAAGCTTCCCCCACGGCAACGCGACCGGGCTCGGTTGATCGGCCTTAGCCTGGCACTGGGCATGCGCATCGCCCTGCTGGGCACCCTGTCCTTGCTGTTCGCCCTTACGCAGCCGTGGTTCTGGATCGGCTCGTGGTCGTTCTCGGGCCGCGACATTATTTTGATCGTCGGCGGCTTCTTTTTGGTGCTCAAGGCCACCATGGAGTTGCACGAGCGCATGGAAGGCCCACGCACCGGGCCCGGCATGGCGGTGGCCCACGCCGGGTTCTGGGTCATCGTGACGCAAATCGTGGTGCTCGACGCCGTGTTCTCGCTGGACGCGGTCATTACCGCCATTGGCATGGTTGACCAGCTGGAAGTCATGATTGCGGCAGTCACCATTGCCATGGTGATAATGCTGGTCGCCTCGAAACCCCTGACGCGCTTTGTCTCGGCCCGCCCCACCGTCGTCGTGCTGTGCCTGGGCTTTCTTCTGATGATCGGATTCGCCCTGATCGCCGAAGGCTTCGGGTTTGCAATCCCGAAAGGCTACCTGTACGCGGCTATTGCTTTTTCTATCGGCATTGAAACGCTAAACCAACTTGCCCGCCACAACCTGCGCAAACTGGAAGCGGGCAGGCCCCTGCGCGAACGTACCGCCGAAGGTATTTTGAGGTTGCTTGGCAAGACCCGTCCCTCGGAAATTCCCGGTGTGCCGGCTGCGGCGCCCCCTCCCGACGACCCCACGCTTGCCTTCGGCGTTGAAGAGCGCAATATGGTGAGTGGCATTCTGCATCTGGCCGACCGGAATATTCATTCCATTATGACGCCACGCGCCGATATTACCTGGGTCAACCTGGATGACGACACCGAAACGCTGCTTGCGCAGATCCGCGGTTGTACGCATGCACTATTTCCGGTCTGCCGGGGCGATCTCGATAATATTGTGGGCATCGGACGCGCCAAAGATTTGATGGCCGCATTGTTGCAAGAAGGGCAGATCCGGGAAGCAAGTTTGCGTTCCCCCATTCTGGTGCACGAAACCATCCGCACACTGGACTTGCTTGAAACCCTGAAAGCGGCGCGCGGGCAATTGGTGCTGGTGCTGGACGAATTTGGCACCATCGAAGGCCTTGTCACGCCGATGAACCTTTTTGAGGCCATTGCCGGCGATTTCCCCGGTGAAGACGAAGCCCCTGACATCATTCAAGACGCTGAACACCGCTGGGTG
>JAJUIY010000111.1 GCA_029267415.1 Alcaligenaceae bacterium | reverse complement strand
GCGAAACGCTTCGCCCTGCCGTACGCCGCCCAAGCGAAACACCCCATCCAACGATAGCCCGGACACGACGTCGGCCATGCGATGCGCCGCACGGTTGGCGAAACGCACCTGCTGGTGGGCGTCCAGCAACACGATGCCGAAGCTGACATAGTCGAACGCGCGGGCCACCGGACCGGTCACATCGCGTGAACTCCCCTGATAGAGCGTGCCCAGCGCCGCCTGCATGGCCTCTTGCACCTGCACGTCATGTGCTTGGCGTATGCGTGCAATTTGAGTAAGACGTGCCTGTATCGTGGCCAGCATCAAGTCGAAGTCCACCGGTTTGATTAAATAATCATCTGCCCCTGCACGTTTGCCGTCCACCACCTGGCGCGGATCGGTCTGCGCGGTCAGGAAAACGAACGGGATATCAGCCAGGTCTGGCCGGGTTTGACGCAACGCTTGCAACAGTTCGTACCCGCTCATGCGCGGCATGGTGATATCACACAGAATCAGATCGGGACGCAGAGAGGCCAGGCATTGCAGTGCCTGCTCGCCATCACAGGCCAGCACAACGCTGTAACCGGCCTCTTTCAACTCGTCAGCCACATCCTCACAAAGGTCGGGTTCGTCTTCGATATAAAGAATCAGGGGACGCTCATTACCCGCCAATGACTGCATTGTCATCCTCCACTTGTGTTGCCGGGGTGCCGGGAGCACGCCGGAAGCAAATTTTGAATACAGACCCACCTTCTTCGTTAGGCTCTACCCCGACCATGGCATCTTGCAATTGAGCCAGTTTGGCAACCACATACAGACCGATGCCGGTCCCCGGGGTGTCGTCGACCCCGTGGCCGCGATAGTAACGCTCGAACAGCCGCGGCAAATCGCGAGGGTGGATACCACGTCCATGATCTTTCACGCTGCAGCAGACCCAATGGTCGTCCACATTCACCACCACCTGCACCGTGGTCTCATCCGGCGAATATTTGACTGCATTGGACAGAAAATTAAAGATGATGTGCTCAGCCAGCATGGGGTCACACAAAACCGGGGGCACGGCCTCGCCTTGAGGCGTGATGACACGGATAAGCCGCGTGGGTGATATTTCTCGTTGTTGCTGCACCATCGCTTCTACCAGCGGCAGCAAGTCACACGGCTCGACGGCCACATCAAACACATCGGCGTATTCGTCGGCAATCCGCGTGTGCTCGACCAGACGTGCCAAACGCACAGTAGCACGCCTTACTTTATGGACGCGGCGCAGCAGCTCATCGGGCTGAACGTGACCACGCATACGTAAGATGCGCTGCATGCTGGAGTCGATAATCGCCAGCGGTGTCCGGAACTGATGGGACACCATGGCCGCGAAGTTGCGGTGCAACTCGCCGACGCGCCGCTCGGCCTCGAGCTCGCTTTGAAGTTGCAAGGCTTGCCGTTTCGCCCATTCTGACTCGCGTACCCGACGCAACGCAATGAACAGGTAAACAGAAATAATAAATGAGCACACGCAAATGCCCAGCATCAGGAAGATAATAGTCAGCACCCCATTGCGATAACGCTCCAGCCGAGAGCCCAGCTCTTCCCACTGGGCCACCATGGTACGGCTGGCCAGCGCCGACAACTGGGCATCAAGCGTGTGCAAGGTATTGATTAATACTTCTGCGGAGGCCCGGACGCCATCGTGTTCTAAGACACCCGCTACCGCCCAACGGGTTTGATCAATGCTGCCGATAAGGATGGTATCGCTGCCCAGCCCTTCCAGGTAGCGGCGCTGCGGTCCGGCAGACAACAAGTTGAAGCGATTAAGTAACAAGCGCCAGGCATGCTCAACATCGTTGGCGTCGGCCGCGCCGTGCAAATATTGCTGTGCCATGGATTCGAGCCGTAGCGCCTTGACCTGGGTCTGCGTAATTACCCACAGCATGTTGGCACTCACGTTGCTGCGCATGTCGTGCTGAATTTGCGCCAGCCGCGTTAGCGCAAATATCAGCAAGAGAATCAGGGCCCCTACCGCCACCAGCGGCATAAAAAAGCCCAGTACGCGACCCCGGCGTGGCACCTATTTCACCTGAAGACTATCCAGCTGCCACACCCAGCGGTAGTCGTAACGGATGTCTTGCAGGACCTCGTGCTGATCGCGGGGGTACACGATCCAGAATGGGCCCTTGTCGTCGGGCATAAGCCGTTTGCCATTCACCGACCAGGCCAGCAGCACATCAAAGTCGGTGAAGTCGCGCAGCGGGATATCGATTTCGTAACCATTGAGCGCGCGGGCCGTGACCGTGTCGCCGTGCGCGCCGACATGGTCCATGACGGCGCGCATCAGGACGCCTTCAAATACCAGTACCCCATCAGTGACTGCGGTTGACGTGGCGATTTCATGGTGGGCCAATTGCTGCAGGGTGTCCAGGGATAAATCAATGTGGTTGTCGGCACCCGCCGCCGCGATGCTCCCTTCAATACGCAGACTGGGCGCTTGTGAGGCGGTTTCGGCACGGGCCGGCGCCATCAACGCCCAAGCCAGCGCCGCAAGCAACGCCAGAACAACCGCCAAATGGCCGAGCGCTCTTGTAAATAATTGTCTTGCCACGTCAGACCTTTACGAGACGGGCGCCGGTGCGCCACAAGCTGAACCTCCGGGTGGCCGGAAATCCGGTTGCGAATGGATTCATTTGGTGTATAGCCACCTTACAGTTTAGTAATTATTAACGCGCAAAGTCAGTAGATTTGAACGGGAAAAACCCCTATGTCTGAACGGGCTCACAAGCGGTAACCTTCCGTATGTTAGGCAGAACGTGTAACACGACGCATGCTGTTGCGCACCTCGTAATCCCTTAAATATCAATGGTCTTGCCACACGTTTTTCGTCATCTGTATTGCAATCATCTCGTAACGCTTGCACGCACCCGCTCATGAAGCCTCGGTGACTGGCCGGGGTATATGCGTCGGGCGCGCCACACTATGCGGCAGACTTCGGTGCCGATCTTACAGCCAAGGCTGCATGCGACGTGTTATTTGATCGCGTCAATCAACACCTTCTCGATAATTTTTACGGAGAAACAAGAATGAAACATACCGCTTCAAAACTATTTACCGCTCTGGGTGCCGCCGTTGCACTCAGCTTCTCCGCGTCCGCGCTGGCGCAAAACCCCATCGTTATCAAGTTTAGCCACGTGGTGGCCGAGTCCACACCCAAAGGCCAGGGCGCCCTGAAGTTTAAAGAAGTGGCCGAGCAACTGCTGCCGGGCAAAGTTGACGTCCAGGTATTCCCCAACTCGCAACTGTTTGGGGACGCCAAGGAAATGGAGGCGCTGCTGCTTGGCGACGTCCATATCATCGCACCGTCGCTGTCCAAATTTGACCGCTACACCAAAAAAATCCAGATCTTTGACCTCCCCTTCCTGTTTGACGACATGGACGCCGTCGATCGCTTCCAGCAAAGCGACGCCGGAAAGAGCCTGCTGGACAGCATGCAAAACCGCGGGCTACAGGGCCTGGCCTACTGGCACAACGGCATGAAGCAGTTGTCCACCAACAAAGACGAACTCACCCGTCCCGAGCACGTAAAAGGCTTGAAGTTCCGTATTCAAGCTTCTGACGTTCTCGAAGAGCAATTCCGTGCGCTCGGCGCCAACCCGCAGAAGCTGGCCTTTGCCGAGGTCTATCAGGCCCTGCAAACCGGCGTGGTCGATGGTCAGGAAAACACCTGGTCCAATATTTACTCCCAGAAGTTTCACGAAGTCCAAAAAACCATTGCCAACACCAACCATGGCGTGATCGACTACATGGTGGTCACCAACGCCCAATGGTGGGAAGGCCTGCCTGAAGATGTCCGTACGGGCCTGCAGCAAGCCATGGAAGAAGCCACCAAGCATGCCAACGGCCTGGCCGCCGAACTTAACGAACGCGACCGCAAGCGCATTCTTGAAGAAAACAAGGCACGTGTCCAAGAGCTGAGCCGCGAAGACATTGCCGCTTGGCGCAAGGCCATGGAGCCGGTCTGGGCCAAATTTGAAGGGGACATCGGCGCAGACCTGATCCAGTCCGCACTTTCGGCCAACGAGCAGTAACAGAGTCGCCACGCATGCGATCTGGACGCATTTAACTCTGCACACACCGGGCGACCACACAATGGTCGCCCGGTTGTCCGTGTGCAGTTTGTCTGGAATTACGAATCATGAAAACATCTTGGTTTGCACGGCTTGAAGAGCTGCTTATTGCTTTTCTGCTGGCTGCCATGACGCTTGTCACCTTTGGGCAGGTTGTGGCGCGCTACGTCTTTAACTACAGCTTTACCTGGGCCTTCGAGCTCACTACCTGGTTATTTGCCGGCCTGATCTTTCTTGGTATTTCTTATGGCATACGCATCGGCGCACATATTGGCGTAGATGCCCTCATTAATATCCTCCCCAAAAAGACAGCTCACATCATCACCATTTTCGCCACCCTGCTGTGCATGGTGTACAGCGTCATTGTGTTCATTGGTTCGTGGACGTACGTGTCGCGCATGAAAATGATCGGCATCTATGCCCAGGACCTCCCCGTATTGCAATGGATTCCCCGTCTGGTTTTGCCCATTGGGTTTGCACTTATGTTCTTCCGCTTTGCACAGGTGCTCATTACGCTTTTGCGCGGACAAGATGCTGCCCTGCTGGGTGACGAAGCTGCAGACGCACTGAAATACAGTGCCGACGACGCCAACGGAAACGTCGATAACACAGACACGACGACGCGGGGCCGAAACTCATGACCACCATTTTTTTATTTGCACTGCTGTTTACTTTGATGTTCATGGGCATGCCGGTGGCGGTAGCCCTGGGGCTGTCGTCCATCACCAGTATTCTGCTGTTTGCCAACGACTCCCTTGCCTCGCTGGTGCTCAAGATGTACGAAACCTCCGAGCACTTCACGCTGATGGCCATCCCCTTCTTTATTCTGGCCGGCGCGTTCATGACCACCGGCGGGGTCGCGCGCCGCATGATCCGTTTTGCCAACGCTTGCGTAGGGCACCTGCACGGCGGGCTGGCCATCGCGTCGGTACTGGCGTGCGTTCTGTTTGCCGCTGTATCGGGGTCGTCACCGGCCACCGTGGTGGCGGTGGGCTCCATCGTTATTGCCGGGATGGTCCGCGCAGGCTATAGCGAATCCTTCGCGGCCGGTGTTGTCTGCAACGCCGGTACGCTGGGCATCCTGATTCCGCCGTCCATTGTTCTGGTGGTCTATGGTGCCGCAACGGAAACGTCCGTCGGCCGCCTGTTTATGGCCGGTGTGGTACCAGGCGTGGGCCTGGGTTTGATGCTGATGGTCGCCATTTATATTATTGCCCGCATCAAAGACATGCCCCGCCAACCACGCGCCAGCCTGCGCGAAGTCGTGGTTGCCGGTCGTGACTCCATCTGGGGCTTGTTGCTGGTGGTCATTATCCTGGGCGGTATTTACGGGGGCATCTTTACACCCACCGAGGCCGCGGCCGTATCCGCGGTGTACGCGTTTTTGATCGCCGTGTTCGTGTACCGTGACATCTCCTTTAACCATGTTCCCGAAGTCTTGATCGATGCGGCCAAGATTACGGTAATGCTGATGTTCATTATTGCGAACGCCATGCTGTTCGCGCACGTGCTCACTACCGAACGCATCCCGCAACTGATTGCCGAACAAATTGTGGCCATGGATATGGCGCCGTGGCAGTTCCTGATCGTGGTCAACATCCTGCTGCTGATTGCAGGTGCCTTCATGGAGCCAACGGCCATTATTCTGATCCTTGCGCCCATCCTGTTTCCGATCGCCATGCAGCTTGGCATTGATCCGGTACACCTGGGCGTGCTAATTGTTGTGAACATGGAAATCGGCATGATCACACCGCCCATAGGCCTGAACCTGTTCGTTACCACGGGCATTACCAATCTGACGCTTGGGCAGGTCATGCGCGCCGCCACGCCGTGGCTGTCGCTGCTGCTCATTTACCTGATCCTCATCACGTACATCCCCGCCATCTCGCTGTGGCTGCCCAACGCCTTGGGTTCTTGATCAGGCCAGCTCCACGCTCCAAAGGCCCGCCCATCCGGCGGGCCTTATCATTTTTGGTCATACGTTTACACGGGTAGTGCCCTGGCCACGTATTCGCACGAGCAAGCGCGGACATCGACACCATACGAATATCTGGCGGCCGCCCTGAACACGTAACGTACATTGCGATTTTGCCAGCACGTCCCGGTTTTACCCGCTGCCCGCGCGGTGCGGTAAAATGTCCGGTTATTGTCTGCATATGTATCAAACGTCAGGAAAGAAACCATGGAAGCCGAAATTCTGAACCAGATTGCTGCCCGCATCGACGACTATAACGAGCGGCAACTGTCCTTACGGGGGTATCTTTGACTACGCTGTCAAAGCCGAACGCCTCCAAGTTGTAAACGCCGAACTTGAAGACCCCACCGTTTGGAACGATCCCGAACATGCACAAAACCTGGGGCGCGAGAAAAAAAGCCTGGAAAACGTGGTCCACACGCTGGACCGGCTGCAAAGTGGCCTGAAAGATGCGCAAGAACTGTTCGAGCTGGCGCAGATGGACGAGGACGAATCCATTATTGAAGCCATCGAACAAGACCTTGAAAAACTGGCCGCGTCACTGGAAGAGCTTGAGTTTCGCCGGATGTTTTCCAACCCGGCCGACGAACTCAATTGCTTTATCGACATCCAGGCCGGTGCCGGCGGCACCGAAGCCCAAGACTGGGCCTCTATTCTGTTACGCCAGTACCTGCGCTACGCCGAGCACAAAGGGTTCAAAGCCGAAATTCTTGAAGAATCGCACGGAGATGTTGCCGGCATCAAATCGGCCACCATCAAAGTGGAAGGCGAATACGCCTTTGGCCTGCTGCGTACCGAAACCGGCGTGCACCGCCTGGTACGCAAAAGCCCGTTCGACTCCAACCACGGACGCCACACCTCGTTTGCCAGTGTGTTTGTGTACCCCGAGGTCGACGATTCGGTCGAGATCGACGTCAACCCGGCCGACCTGCGCATAGACACCTACCGTGCCAGTGGCGCCGGCGGCCAGCACGTCAACAAAACGGATTCGGCGGTACGCATCACTCACATGCCTACCGGTATTGTGGTGCAGTGCCAAAACGACCGCTCACAGCACCGTAACCGGGCCGAAGCCATGCAAATGCTCAAGTCCAAGCTGTACGAACTTGAAATGCGCGAACGCATGGCCGAGCAGCAAAAGTTGGAAGACGCCAAAACCGATGTGGGTTGGGGGCATCAGATACGTTCCTACGTGCTTGATCAAAGCCGCATCAAAGACCTGCGCACTAACGTCGAAATTTCCAACACGCAGCGTGTTCTCGACGGCGACCTCGACCCCTTCATCGAGGCCAGTCTGAAAATGGGTATCCAATGACATCCAATCACGACTCCCCGGCGCCGGCGTCACAGGCCAACGCAGCGGCATCTTTGGCCATTGTGACCGGCGCATCACGCGGGTTGGGCGAAGCCTTGGCCGCCGAATTCCTCCGCGCCGGCACGGCGCTGATCACCCTGGCGCGCGGCCGTAGCGGCACGCTGGACGCCCTGGCGCAGCAGCACGGCACGCCCCTAACCCAGTTACAGGCCGACTTGTCCACCGCCCAAGGAGCACAGCACGCCGGCGAACAGCTGGCCCAGTTGATACCACGCGCGCTGTCGCGTTGCATCTTGATCAACAACGCCGGTACGGTCGAACCCATCAGCAATAGCGAGCGGCTGGGCAATGCAACGGCCATCAGCAGTGCGTTTACGCTTAACGTGACCAGTCTGATGGTACTGACCGCTGCGGTACTGCGTGCCGCCGCCACCACGGATTGCCGCATTTTGAACATTTCCTCCGGTGCGGGGCGT
>JAJUIY010000302.1 GCA_029267415.1 Alcaligenaceae bacterium | reverse complement strand
TTATTGAAACCATTGCCTCGCTCGAGCCCACCTTCGGCGGCATTAATCTTGAGGACATCAAGGCACCCGAGTGCTTCAAGATCGAGCGCGCACTGCGCGAGCGCATGAAGATTCCTGTCTTTCATGACGACCAGCACGGCACTGCCATTACCGTATCGGCGGCGCTGATCAACGGTTTGAAGGTGGTAGGCAAAGACATTGACGCCATCAAAGTGGTGACATCCGGGGCGGGGGCTGCGGCGCTGGCTTGCCTTAACCTGATGGTCGACCTTGGTATGCCCATTGACAATATCTGGGTGACTGATATCCATGGTCTGGTCTGGAAGGGGCGTCCTGAAGGTATGGCGCCTGAATTGGAGCGGTTTGCGAAGGACACCGACGCGCGCACGCTGACCGATGTGATCGGCGGTGCCGATGTGTTTTTGGGGTTGTCGGCGGGTGGCGTGCTTAAGCCTGACATGGTCAAGCAAATGGCGGCGCGCCCGCTTATTTTGGCCCTGGCCAATCCGGTCCCTGAAATTCACCCGGAAGACGCCTATGCCGTGCGGGACGATATTGTGATGGCGACCGGGCGCTCTGATTACCCCAACCAGGTTAACAACGTCCTGTGCTTTCCGTATATTTTCCGCGGTGCGCTGGATGTAGGTGCCACGGCTATCACGCGCGAAATGGAAAAAGCGGCCGTTTACGCCATAGCCGCGCTTGCCCAGGAAGAACAAAGCGAAGAGGTGGCCGCCGCCTATGGGGGACACGAGCTCTCTTTCGGGCCCGACTACCTCATCCCCAAACCGTTTGACCCGCGGCTGATTGTGCGCATCGCGCCGGCTGTGGCCGAGGCCGCCATGAAAAGCGGCGTGGCCACACGCCCTATCGACGACCTCGAGTCGTACACCGATCGTCTGCAACAGTTTGTCTATCACTCCGGTGCTTTCATGAAGCCCTTGTTTGCCACCGCCAAGCAGCTAGTGCGCGATGGTGGCAAATCGCGCATTGTGTTTGCCGAAGGGGAGGATGTACGCGTGTTGCGTGCCGTTCAGGTGATCGTTGATGAAAAGCTGGCACACCCGATTTTGGTTGGCCGCCCGGCGGTGCTGCTGGCGCGTATCGAAAAATTGGGCCTGCGCCTGCGCCTGGGGCAAGATGTGGAAGTCACCAACCCGGAATCCGACGACCGCTTCTACGAATACTGGTCCAACTATTGGGAACTGATGAGCCGCAAGGGCATCACCAAAGAGATGGCACGGGTCGAAATGCGTCGCCAGCTGACCCTTATTGGCGCCATGATGGTTCGCCTGGGCGATGCCGATGGCATGGTGTGCGGCACCGTAGGGTCATACTCTGATCATCTGCGCTACATTGACGAGGTGATCGGCCGTCGCACGGGCTCCAATTGTTATGCGGCCATGAATATACTGCTGCTTGACGAGCGCATGGTGGCACTGGTGGATACGCACGTTAACCACGAGCCCAATGCCGAGCAGATTGCCGAGTACACGCTGGCGGCTGCCCAGGTATTGAAGCGGATGGACG
>JAJUIY010000107.1 GCA_029267415.1 Alcaligenaceae bacterium | reverse complement strand
CGGCTGGTGCCACATTTTGAGGCGCCGGTAAAACTGGCGTATTCGGCCCGCAACCGTTCTGCGTCAATTCGGGTGCCCTATGTCAGCAATCCGAAGGGGCGACGCATTGAGGCCCGCTTCCCCGATGCGCTGGCCAACCCGTACCTGGCCTTTGCAGCCCTGCTGATGGCCGGGCTCGATGGCATTCAAAACAAAATCCATCCGGGCGATCCGGCCGACAAAAACCTGTACGACCTGCCGCCCGACGAAGACGCCCGGATTCCCACCGTTTGCGCCAACCTTGAACAAGCGATTCAGGCGCTCGACGAAGATCGTGAATTTCTGACCCGCGGCGGTGTGTTCAGCAACGATATGCTTGATGCCTACATCGATCTGAAGCGCGCCGAAATTGACCGGCTGCGCATTACCACGCATCCCGTCGAATTCGATATGTACTACAGCCTTTAAACGCGGCTTGTCCTGGACGTCAGCCGCGTCCTGTATGGCCTGCGGGCACGCCCTTTGCCTTGACACGCAACGTGCCCGTGGGCCATTGCATTGCTTATACATCCAATAATATCTGCGAGGTAACTTATATGTCGTCAAACCAATCCCGTGGCCCGGCACCGGGTGTGCGCCACACGTTGTTGTTTTCGGCGCTCATCGCCTTTGCCGGCGTCAGTCCCGCCAGTTTTAGCCAGCCCGTCAACACGCCGGCCGACACCGCCAGCACGACTGCCTCAGCCTTGGCGGGTTCGGGTACGGTACAGGCGCTGGGCTTAAGGGTGGGGCACCATGGGCAGTACAACAGTTTATCGGCTTTCTGGCAAACGCCGGTGTGGTGGAGCAAAGCCTTCAACAATGGCTGGGGTCACGTGGATTTGTATGGCGAAGCCGTTATTGGCTATTGGGACGCGCGCAACGGCAAGGCCAATTCGATGTGGCAGGCCGGTTTTGCACCGTTCCTGCGCTGGTGGCCCACCCAGGCTCCGTTTTTTGTTGAGGCCGGCTTTGGCCCCAACGTGATGTCTGAAACGCGTTTTGCCGGCTACGACATCAGTACGGCGCTGCAGTTTGGCTCACACATCGGGATGGGTTATGTGTTCAACAAAAAGCATCAGGTAACGCTGCGCGCCTCGCACTTTTCCAACGCCAGCATCAAGCAGCCTAACGATGGCCTGAACATACTTCAGCTCGATTACGCGTATCGCTTTTAAACAGGGTTTTTTATGAGGCCATCAGCTCAGGGGTGATGGCTTCTTGTTCTTCGCCGCGTAAATAGGCCTGCGCACGCTGGGCCAGCAACGCCTCGCGTTTGATGAAGTCAGCCACAAATTGGCTGTTGGGGTGATGATGCAGGCAGTAGGGCGTATCCCATTGGGCGATACGCCCTTCTTGCATGACGCCGATGCGATCGGCAATGGCAAAGGCCTCCGCCTGGTTATGCGTCACCAAAATAGCGGTATGCCCGGTTTTTTTAAGAATGTCGCGCACTTCAAACGCCAGGCGCTCGCGGGTATCAACATCAAGGTTGGAAAACGGTTCGTCCAGCAATAGCAAGCCGGGCTCGGGCGCCAAGGCGCGGGCCAATGCCACCCTTTGCTGCTGCCCTCCGGACAACTCGTGCGGGTAGCGCTTGCCAGAGCCTTCCAGGCCCGCCAGATGCAGCAGCTCGTCAACCCGCTCGCGACGGCGTTGCTTGTCCCAGCGGCGGAGCCCGAACGCGATGTTCTGACTTACATTCAGGTGAGGAAACAGCGCGTAATCTTGAAACATCATGCCCACCTGACGCTTTTCCGGTGCGATCATGTGTTGCGGGCTGGACAGCACCTGTCCATCCAGCGCAATAGCGCCTGTACGCACCGGTTCAAACCCCGCGATGGCGCGCAGCACCGTGGTTTTGCCGCACCCCGATGCACCCAGCAAACACCCAATACTGCCTTTTTCAAGGTTCAGGCTCAGGTTGCTGACCACGGGTACCAATCCGTCGGGGCCGTCATAGCTTAGGGTGATCCGGTCAAGCGTCAGAAAATCAGTCATGGCATTAGCGTTCAGTTTTGAATTGGGCACGGGCCAGCAGTACCACGGGGATCAGGCCGGCAATCACAATGGCCAATGCGGCCACCGCGCCTTCTTCGTAAGTACCGCGGGCCGCCTCGGCATATAGCCAGGTAGCCAGCGTTTCGAAATTTACGGGCCGCAGCAGCAGGGTGGCCGGCAGCTCTTTCATGGTGTCAACAAATACCAACAGGGCCGCCGCCGCAATGGCCGGACGCAGCAAGGGCAGGTGAATGCGCCGCAACGCACCGCCCGGCGTCTCGCCAAGCAGACGGGCCGCTTGTTCCATGGATGGCGGAATACGGGACAGCCCTGCTTCAATACCCCCAACGGGGATGGCCAGGAAACGGATCATGTAGGCACAGACCAGCACCCCGCTGGAACCCAGCAACAACAGGCCGGGATCGGTATTGCCAAACCAGCCGGCAACGCGGGCGGCAACGCCGTCAAGCAGCATGATGGGTGTCAGCATACCGATGGCCAGCACCGTGCCCGGCACGGCATAACCAATGGTAGAAATGCGCGCAAACACTTTGGCCGGTGTCCCGCGGTTGCTGCTGCGTATGGCGCGTGCCGCCCATGCGGCCACCAGACCACAGGCCACGGTGACCACCATGGCGACCAAGGCGATTTTGACGGTATTGATGCCGCTGGCCAACAACTGCGCCGACACGGCACCCACCTGATGGAAGTGCTTGATGGTTTCGTTAAGCAGATACAGGGCGGGCGCAACAAAGCCCACCACAATGGGCAACCAGCCCAAAAATACGGCGAGCAAGGCCGCTGGCCCGCGCAGCACCCGGGGCTGAAGCGTACGCGTACGCTGGTTGCCCGAATAACGCTGCCGACGCCGACCGTAGCGCTCGATCAAAATCAATACGGCAACTAAAGTGAGCATGGCCAGTGCAATTTGCGCGGCGCCGGCCAAGTCATTGCGGGTAACCCAGGTCGTGTAGACGGACACGGTAAGGGTTTGAATACCCAAAAACTCGGAAGCGCCAATGTCGTTGAGCGTTTCAAGCAATGCCAGGCTAACGCCCACCGCAATGGCGGGGCGCGCCATGGGCAAGGCGACGCGGAAAAAGGTGCTGCGTGCCGATTCGCCCAAAATGCGGGATGCTTCAAGCAAACTCGCCGCTTGCGACGCAAACATGACCCGCGTACTTAAATAGACATAGGGATAGAGAACGAAGCCCAGCAAAAAGATGGCGCCGGGCAGCGAGCGCAGGTCAGGAAGTCGAAACTGCCGTGGGCTGGTGTAACCCAAAAGCTCGCGAATAAAACTTTGCACCGGACCAATAGGGTGCAGTACATCCAGATAGGCAAAAGCCACAATATAAGTGGGTACGGCCAAGGGCAGCAGCAGCGCCCACGACAACACTCGACGGGTAGGGAACTGGTAAGCGGCAATCAGCCACGCACTGCCAACGCCCAGTAGGGTTACGACCACCCCGACGCCCAACAGCAATAGCAAGGTGTTGCGCAGGGCTACCGGCAGCACAAATGACATCAAGTGCAACCAATGGTCGGTACTGCCATGTACGGCATGCCAGCCCAGTGTCACCACGGGGGCAAGTACGGTAAGGGCAATCAGCATGGCGGCCAGACGCCAGCCTAGCCCAGCCTCAAACGTAAAAAAACGGCGCAATGTCCGTAGAGGTGAAGCAGCGTTGCCGGCAGAAGCCTGCCCGGGCTCGGCAAGAGCCCGGGGGTCAGCTGAATATTTAAGTTTGTCAGTTATTGAAGCCAACTTTGTCTACCAGTTCGCTGGCCAGGCGACGATGTTTCACGACGTCCGTCAGTGGCAGGGGGTCAACTTCCAGAGGGCCAAAGCTGGCAACCACCGGATCAAGCTCGACGCCGTCACGTACCGGGTATTCGTAGTTGGCGTTGGCATACAGGTGCTGCGCCTTCTCGGAGACCAGGTATTCAAGCAAGGTGATCGCGTCGTCCTTGTTGGGTGCGTACTTGGCCAGCGCGGCACCGGAAATGTTTACGTGCGTACCCGTGGGGTCGGCATTGGCAAACGTAGGACGAATCACTTTGATCGCTTCGCCCCATTGGTGCGCATCGGTGCCAGGTTCGGCGTTTTTCATGCGACCCACGTAATAGGCATTAGCGATGCCAATGTCGCAAATGCCACCCAAAATATCTCGGGCCACATCGCGGTCACCGCCGGCGGCCTTGCGCCCCAGGTTGTCCTTTACACCACGCAGCCATTCTTCGGTGGCTTCAGGCCCATTATGAGCGATCATGGCTGCAAATAGGGCAGTATTATAAGGGTGCTGGCCCGAACGAATGCACACCTTGCCTTTCCATTTCGGATCGGCAAATTCTTCGTACGTTATTTCGTCGATATCCAAATCGGCCGCCACATAGGCAACACGATCGCGCAGCGACATGGCATACCAGTGCCCATTGGGCCCGCGCAGGTTTTCGGGCACCACATCATTAAGCACGTCGGACTGGATGGGCTGCGTAATACCGGCATCCACCAGGTCGAGCAGGTTACCCATATCAACCGTCATCAGGATATCGGCGGGCGATTTGTCACCTTCGGCCTTCACGCGTTCGATCAGACCGTCTTTCACAAAAACTGTGTTGACCTTGATGTTTGTATCGTTGGTGAACTCGTCCAGCAAGGGCTGGATTAAACCGGGTTCGCGCGTGGTGTACAAGTTAACTTCTTGTGCAGCGGCCGATGTAGCCAACGCCACGCCGGAAAAGCCTGCCACGGCCAAAAAGCACGACAGAGCTTTTACTTTAAATTTATTGCGCATCAAGGGCTCCTAAGAAGGCGGTAACAACTACTCTAAACGGTAATGGAAATGATTCGCATCTAACAGAGCAAAAGATAACAGACCTGCTGCGTTCCCACAAGCATTTTGCCCCGCCGCACAAGCTTTCGCCGCCTGTTTTTTGCAATTTGCGCTAAAAAGTCGGGAAACCTTGATTTTTCTCCAATGAACCCTATCTATAGTTGACAAACGGGTTTATTTAACCCCGTGGTGCCCGGCATAATACCCTTAACCAAGCCCGGCCTATTTATGTTGACTACATAAGGCATGGCGTACAATTTTGTCGAACGCGGCAACCTCTTGGATGGTATGCTGCAACGCGTTTCGTCACGACCGGCACGGCATTTTTCCGGGTGCGTGGCGCGTTTTCATTTAGGCTTTAAATTTCAACATGGCAGCTTTCAATACTGAACGGGTTCTTAGTGTCAATCACTGGAACGATACGTTGTTCTCGTTTAAAACCACACGTGACAGTGCATTGCGCTTTACCAATGGGCATTTCGTCATGCTGGGTCTCGAGATCGAAGGAAAACCGCTGATGCGCGCCTACAGCATTGTCAGCGCCAATTACGAAGAAAACCTCGAATTTCTTAGCATCAAGGTGCCCGACGGCCCACTTACGTCGCGCCTGCAGCACTTGAAAGAGGGCGACCACGTACTTATTAGCCGCAAACCCGTGGGCACACTGGTGGTTGACGACCTGAACCCCGGCAAGCATCTGTATTTGTTCGCTACCGGTACCGGTCTGGCCCCGTTCATGAGCATTATTAAAGACCCCGAAGTGTACGAACGCTTCGAGAAGGTCATTCTTATGCACGGCGTCCGCTTCAAAAGCGAGCTGGCCTATGCCGATTTCATTCAGAACGAGCTGCCCAACAACGAGTATTTCGGCGACATGGTGTCCGGAAAGCTTATCTATTACCCATGCGTTACACGCGAGCCCTTTAAAAATCAGGGCCGCATTACGCATATGGTAGAAAGCGGGAAGCTGTTCAAAGACACCGGTTTGCCCGAACTAAACCCTGAAACCGACCGCGCCATGATCTGCGGCAGCCCCGCCATGCTGGAAGAAGTCAGCGCCATGCTGGACGCCCGCGGCTTCCAGATCTCAAAAGGGGTAGGGCAGCTGGGCGACTACGTGATCGAACGCGCGTTCGTCGAAAAGTAAGCGTAAGCGATCGAGGCGGGCCGAATGCGCCCAACCTCACGAGCGCGTACATCAACGCCTTGACCCGACCTGGTGTACTGGAGCAGCGCGGCAACCTGGTACAGACGCGCCACCGACGCAATGTAGACACGGCTTTTAATTTTGGCTATAGCTGTATACACTTTGATAGCCATATCAATTTTTCCTGAAGAGCCTTTATGTCTAAAGAAATTATCCATACGGATGCCGCTCCTGCCGCTGTGGGTCCCTATTCGCAGGCTGTTGCGGCAAAGCAAGGCCGCACCATCTACATTTCGGGCCAACTGGGTCTTGAACCGGACACCGGGGAATTGGTTTCCGAAAACTTCGAAGGGCAGGTTCGTCAAGCATTTGCCAACCTGAAGGCCGTCATCGAAGCTGCCGGCGGGTCGCTGGATAACATCGTGAAGCTCACGCTGTTCCTTACGGATCTCAGCAAATTTGCCAGTGCCAACGCCATCATGGCCGACGTCATCCCCCAGCCTTATCCGGCACGTTCCACCATTGGCGTAGCCAGCCTGCCCAAAGGTGGCCAATTTGAAGTCGAAGCCATCATAGTTGTCTGATCGCGACGTGCATTGGCGCATCGCCTAATTTAATACCCGGCAACCGTAAGCCCATACCCGGTCGGGTTGCCGCTGTCGCCTGTGACCAAGCCCACTTCTCCGGCACCCGGCAAAGCAAAGAAAACGTCTACGTCGGCGCAAGAACGCCGGCTAGAACGCCTTGGGCTGACGCAAGCGTCCGATTTTGTCGTGCACTTGCCCCTGCGTTACGAGGACGAAACCCGTATCACTCCCATCGCGCGTGCCCTTCCTGGCCAACATGTGCAAATTGAAGGGCATGTATCAGATACCGACGTGCAGTACCGGCCGCGCAAGCAGCTTACGGCACGCATGCGTGATGCCAGTGGCATCATTGCCTTGCGATGGCTGCATTTTTACCCCAGCCAAGTCAAGCAACTGGAATCGGGCAAAATGCTGCGCGCCCGGGGCGAGGTGCGGCGCGGGTTTCATGGCCTTGAGCTGGTGCACCCACGGATCACCCGAGCCGGCACGCCCTTGCCGCAAACACTTACCCCGGTGTACCCCACCACCGAAGGGTTGTCGCAAGATGCCCTCAGAAGGGCGATTGACGATGCCTTGGGCAAGGCCGACCTCAGTGACACCCTGCCATCCGAGGTGCTTGAACGCTACAAGCTGATACCGTTTGAACACGCTATTCGGGTTCTGCACCACCCGCCGGCCACGGTGCCGCCGGATGAACTCATTGAAAAACGCCACCCTGCGTGGCAGCGCATCAAATTTGACGAGCTGCTGGCACAGCAGCTGACGCTGGCCGCCGCACGGGCCGCACGCCGGGAACAACAGGCGCTAAGTCTGGACGGGGGTGATGGCAACTTGGCACGCGCGCTGCGCGAATCCTTATCCTTCAAATTAACGGCCGCGCAGGCCCGCGTGATTGGCGAAATCAGTGCCGACCTGAAGCGCACATATCCCATGCACCGGCTGCTGCAAGGCGATGTTGGCAGCGGCAAAACCATTGTGGCGGCGTTTGCAGCCGTGCAAGCTATTGCCAGCGGCAGTCAAGTGGCCATCATGGCACCTACCGAAATCCTTTCCGAGCAGCATGCCGAAAAGTTTTCTGGCTGGCTGACGCCATTGGGCATTACCGTCGTGGAATTGAAGGGCAGTTTGTCCGCCGCAACGCGGCGCGAACGCCTGCACGCGATCGCGCAGGGCCAGGCGCAACTGGTCGTGGGCACACAGGCGCTAATTCAAGAACACGTGCAATTTGAGCGCCTTGGTCTGGTCATCATGGATGAGCAGCACCGGTTTGGCGTGGGGCAGCGGCTTACGTTAAGCCGCAAAGGTGATCAGCAGCAAGGCACACAATTGCTGGTTCCTCACCAGTTGAACATGAGTGCCACGCCCATTCCCCGTACGCTGGCCATGACTTTCCTT
>JAJUIY010000129.1 GCA_029267415.1 Alcaligenaceae bacterium | reverse complement strand
GCCTTGGTATTTCGCCAGGTAAAGTAGGTATAGGATTGGGAAAATCCCAACTTTGCAAGCCGGTGCATCATGGCCGGACGCGTAAACGCCTCAGATAAAAAAACCACATCCGGATGCTGGCGATTCACTTCCGCGATCATCCATTCCCAAAACGGCAACGGCTTGGTGTGGGGGTTGTCGACGCGAAATATACGTACCCCCTGATTCACCCAGTACAACACGATGTCGCGCAGGCTGCGCCACAAGGCCATGCGCTGCCGCGCCGTGGCCGTGGTGCTGTAAAAATCGGGGTTGACAATATCTTCGTAACGCTTGGGCGGGTTTTCTGCGTACTGCACGGTGCCATCTTCGCGCCACCGGAACCATTCCGGGTGCTCTCGTAACCACGGATGGTCGGGCGAACACTGAATGGCGAAGTCCAGGGCAAGTTCAAGGCCGGCGTCAAACGCCGCGTCGCGCAGCGCCTGGAAATCTTGCAAAGTGCCCAGCGCGGGGTGGATCGCAGTGTGCCCGCCTTCGTCGGCACCAATTGCGTACGGGCTACCCGGGTCGCCGGGCTGTGCAGTCAAGGCATTGTTTCGTCCTTTTCGGTTGGTGTGCCCAATGGGGTGAATAGGCGGAAAATACAACACGCCAAAGCCCATCGCGCGGATGCGCGGCAACTGAGGCAGTACATCTCGCAAATGACCATGCACGCCCGGCTCGCCCATCGAACGGGGAAACAACTCGTACCAGCTTCCAAACTCGGCGTCCATGCGCTCGACTTGCAATGGGAAGACGGGTGATTGGCGGGTGCAATGCGTCGGTTCACCATTGGCTATCCAGCCTTGGACGGTGTAATAGTGACGGCCCAAACGCTCCGGCACAAAGTGGGCCTGCCAGCGGTCGTTGCCCAATGGTTGCATGGCGACGCGATGCCACTGGCTTTCATCGGCGGCGCGCCACAATAACGCCGCAGCAAGGTGTGCATGGCCATCGGTGAACACAGTGGCTTGTACCTCAACTGGGCGGCCGCGTATCCGCTTGACGGCAAAGCGCCCCCCGTCAAGCTGCGGTGTTACCCGATCGACCACTACGCGGTCGGCCTGGAGGGCATCGCGCAGCGCCGACCGCGACCCCATTTTTATCAGCGCGGGTACCGTGACATCCTCGCTTTCTGGCTCCACATGACGGGCTCGAACCGGCGGGCGTCGTTCGACTGTGACCACACTGATCGCGCGTGAGCCTACACCCGTTTGATGTGCCGGTTGGCCAGACACCACGAGTGCGCCTGGCAGCCGTCCAGCCATCGTATGCAGAGCCGCATGCAGTGCGTCAGGCTCATGCTCATGCAAAACCAGCGACGTGCCGGCGCCTTCGCGGTAGACCGAGACAGACGTGGCGAGCGGGCCGGACAGCATCCATGAACGCCCCGTGCCCACACCCGCCAAAACACCAGAATCCAGCTGTGCCAGCGCCGGCGCGAGTGGGGCACCCAGTACACGGTGTGCATCGATCAACACCCCTTGACCCAAGTAGGACGCCATCCACAGCCGCTGAAGCACAATGCCATCGTCCACCAATCGACGTGGGTCAAGGCCCATCACCCCCGGCACCTCCAGCGGAGCCACCGTTGCGATCACCGGCGCAACCTCCGCAAGCCGTTCCGCTTCGTCCAGTAGCCACGGCGACCGTTGATCCCACCACGCCAGCGACGAATATACGGCGTCGAGCTCACTATTCGACAGACTCCACAGCGCCTGCGCCGACAAACCAGGCGTCCAGCCCGTGACCAGTACATCTGGATAGGCTTTCTTCAACGCATGAGATACCCGACTCCACTGCTCGCCAGAGAAGTTACTGGTAGCGATCAAACGCAATGCGTTGGCGCCCACCCTAATCCAAGGGTCAACCAAGTCCGTGCATGCCTGCTCGATGTCAGCCTGTGGCCCCTCCAGCGCGGGCACGTCAACCATGACCGTCAGCTCGGCATCGCGCCAGGCTTCCAACCATGGGGCGGCCCGCATTGGTTCGAATTGCGCCGGGTTGAATAAGACGCTGCCAAACCCCAGTTCGCGCAAGCGTGCACCGGCGCCGGCGCGCGTACCTTTGGGGCCGATAGGCTCATCGGTGGCACCGAGGCCCCACGAGATACCGGCTACCCGCCGAAGCGCTGGTGCAAGGGTGGTTGTCATGGTCGCAGCACCGTACGTGTAGCCGTTCAGGCGACCGACGTGCCGGCGGGCACCACCGCATCCAGACTTGAGGCCGCACGCCCTCGCCCATTACGCCGTTGCAAGTTGCGACGCACCTCGCGAGGTTGCAAGCGCGGACCCACGGCTTCGATCGGCGCGACATCCGGGCGCAACGACTGATAAAGCTGGCTATACAGCGGTGCTGACTGCTCCCATCCCATGGGGGCAAGCATGGCATTCCGTTGCATGGTGCGCCACACCAGTGGACGTTGGCGCAGCGTGACGGCACGTTCAATGGCGCTTCGCATGTCCTCGGCCGCCTCTCCGTCAAATAAAATGCCTGTGGCACGGTATAAGCGATTTGTTTCGGCAACGAGACCGGGGTCGACGATGGTATCGACCATTCCCCCCACGCGTGAGGCGATGGGTATGGTGCCGTACCGCATGGCATACAACGGTGTCAGGCCAAAAGGTTCAAAACGGCTACCGTGCAACAGAGCGTCGGCTCCAGCATGCAGCCGGTGCGCCCGCGCTTCGCTGTAGCCAATGTAAACACCACACCGGCCGGGGTAGCGTTGCGCAAGCTGTACCAATTCGCGCTCGGCGCGACGCTCACCTTGCCCCAGAATACACACTTGTAATTTAGGCATCGCGTCAAGCGCCTGAGGCAGCGCCTGCAACGCCACGTCTACCATTTTCTGTTCGGTAAGCCGGCTGCCCATTGCCAGCAAGAATGCACCGCGGTCAGCATCCAGACCATAAGCCTTCTGCAGTGCCGTCTTGCATGCCACCTTGTTTTCAAGCCGGTCGGCAGTGAAGGTTTTGCCGTGCAGATACGTGTCCCGCCCGGCATTCCACAGCATGGTATCAATTCCATTGGGAATGGCCACCATTTTGTCGATACGTGCAGCCAGCACGCTCTCTAGCCCGCAACCAAAGCGTGGGGTCAGGATTTCGCGGGCATAGTTGTGGCTGACCACCGTAATGCAATCCGAATACAACAGGCCCGCTTTCAGGAAATTCAGCTTGCCCCAATACTCCAGCCCGTCCGCCGTCAGATACTCGGGATACAGTCCCAGCTGCTCCGCCGGCATCATTGGGTATACCCCCTGAAAAGCCACGTTATGCAGGGTGAGAATGGTTTTAATATCTTGCACACCAAACTGGTGCATATAAACAGAGGCCAATGCCGCGTGCCAATCGTGGGCATGCACCACCGCGGGAACCGTTACGCCGGGCAGGCCTTGTGCAACATAGGCTGCCGCCATCGACAATGCGGCAAACCGAACAGCATTGTCGTCGTATTCGTCGCCTTCAGGCGTCACATACAAGCTGTCGCGGTCGTAAAGGGCGTCGTTGCGCAACAGTAGTACCCGGCAACCCAGAGCCGGACAATAACCCGCATAGAGTTCCGCCGGCCCTCCTGGCAAACCCGGAAGTTCCGTCACGCGATGCATGCCAGCCAATTGATCTTGCGTGCCACGCCAAGCGGGCATCAATATCGTTACGCCCGCACCACCGCTGCGCAACGCCTTTGCAAGGCCGCCAACCGCATCGCCCAACCCCCCTGTCTTTGCAAGAGGCCAGGCCTCAGATGTCACCATTAATAATTCGAAAGCCACCGTGGACCTCCCGGATACGTTGTGACTTACCCTTCAGCATTTTTCATGCCATCCGAGAGGCACGAAAAATGCTGATGAAGAGTGATGCACAACCACCTATCCGGAGACGCTATGCACACCTCAGCCTCAGAATCGTCACCGCCCCATAGAAACAAATGGTTACATATTGGGGGCGATAGTTTTGGAGAAACCATGCGAGCACATGTGCCTGAACCGCCCGAGCAAAACCCTGACGTTCCGCCGGAAATACCGCCGCCAGACGACTCGCCAGACGAAGACATCGACTTGCCCCCGCGGGAACAACCGCCCCCGGTCCGCGAACCCGAAGTACCACCCCAACCCGATTGACGGGCGAGGGTTTAATGTTCGTGCGTATCGTCGTCGGCGGCGCCGTACTCTTCCAGCCGGTTATATAAGGTTTTAAGGCTGATACCCAACATTTCGGCCGCTGTTTTTTTTACACCCCCACACTGTTTCAAGGTGGCGAGGATCAGTTGCTTATTGGCGTCGGCCAAGGGCACGCCCACGGGAAGGGAAATTTCAGTCGCCAGCCCGGCGCTGCCCCCCACGGCTGCGCCTTCGCGCTCTGGCGGGCTGAATTCACCATCCAGCACATCATCGGCCAAGATGAAGCTGCGATACACAAAATTGCGCAATTCGCGGATATTTCCGGGCCACCGATAGGCTTCCATCGCTTTCAATGCAGCGGGGCTAAATTTTTTGCTGGTTTCGTGCTCGGCATTGAACTGGTCCAGAAAATGGTGTGCCAGCAAAGATATGTCACCATGGCGCTCGCGCAAGGGCGGCAACTGCAGCGGAAACACGCTTAGGCGATGGTATAAGTCTTCGCGCAAAATGCCCTTTGCCACCGCCTCTTCAGGATTGCGGTTGGTAGCAGCAATAATCCGGACATCGGTTACCAGCTCTTCGCGCGTACCCACCCGCATGAACGTTCCGGTTTCCAGCACCCGAAGCAGGCGAACCTGCAATTCCATGGGCATTTCGGTGATTTCGTCCAAAAACAGGGTGCCACCATGCGCCCGTTCGAAAAAACCCTTGTGTTGCCGGTCGGCCCCGGTAAAGCTGCCCTTTTCATGGCCAAAAAGCTCACTTTCAATCAGATTGGGCGATATGGCGCCACAGTTAACCGGCATGAAAGGCTTTTTATGGCGCACACTGGCCAGGTGGACGGCCTCGGCCGCCAACTCTTTGCCGGTGCCGCTTTCGCCGATAAGCAGTACCGTGGCTCGGGTAGGTGCAACCCTTTCGATATGACGACGCAGTTGCAACATGGGCTCGGATTGGCCCACCATGCGTGCAAACGCATGGCTGGTGTCGCGATCGGGCCCTTGCGCATACAACAACTTGAGCTCGGACAAAATGGCCTTGAGACGCTGTAGCCGCAGCGGCTTGCGCAAATAGTCGACAGCACCGCAACGCAGTGCCTGTATCACGCTGTCCACCGACGAATACCCAGTTATAAAGACTACGCGCGCATCGGGAATAGCCAGTTTTTCCCAAAGCTCTATACCATTGCCATCAGGCAGTTGCATATCCATGAATACGACGTTGGGTTGTTGCCGTTGGATCTGGATGCGTGCCTCTTTGATATTGCCTGCCTGCGATACCGTAAAACCGTGCTGCTGAGCAATATCCCTGATCAGCTCGCGGATATCGGGCTCGTCGTCAACAATCAGTAAATGCGGCATACAAAAATGCTCTTTTGAAAAGTGGTTGTGCCTCCCCGGCGTGTCCTATGAAAAGACAGCGCAAAGCACGTGGTCAAACCTTCACCCTGTAATTCTTATCGGCACTTTAAAATATGTGCATGCTGCCGGATTCTTTACCTGCATCGTACGACCTTTTCAGTGTAAGGAGCGTAAACTATTGAATCAAGTGAAACAAAAGAAGAGCGCCCGGCACTGAAGAGGAAGTCGGGAATCACGGGCCAGCCTACTGTTTATTTTGTCGAAATGGCCGCCCGTTATGCCATCTCGTTGGCCGTTTTACTCGGTGCCTGCCGTTAGCTGGTTTCGCACCGACACCACGCCTCGGCAGTGGGCAAGGCGTTGCTCCAGCGTTAATTTGTCGTCCTGGGTTGGCACCTCACCGTCGAGCACTACTTCGCCGGCATGCACGGCTACCATCACGCCTTTCACGTCGACGCCGCTTAATTCAAGCTCTGCTCGCACATGGCCCAGGACTTCTGCGTCTGGCAATGTCGCGCCGCGGGGCGGACGATCTTCCTGTTCGTTTTTTTGCTCGCCCAAATCACCGGCCCGACCGTACTGGCGCGCCGTGCCGGCACCCCGTTCGTCAATGCCGACGTCGCGGGTGGGCTGTGCTGTTTTATTCGGGACGGGCTGCCCCTGCCAGTGTGCGGGGCTGGCACCGCGGCGATTATCACGATCATTTTTGTCCCGGGTCATGCGTGCTCCGGAGGCGAAAGGAAGGGAGGCGCAATCGAGCAGCAATCCTTGTACCCAACCCCCTTCGCCGTGCCGCCATGATGCATCAAAACGCGCACTTCTTACACCTGTTTGTTTAATTTTCCGCCAATTCGTATGGCAAAAGCGATGCAGATAGAGATTGCAACGCAGGAATACAACTGTTTTCGATCGTGCGAACACGTGACCCAATGCGGGTTCTTGTTTGTGTCAGGCCCAGATTTTGCTGGCCAACTGGCTCTTGATGAAAAAGTTGGCACGCCTTTTGCATCATTAAACATCAACAGATCCTATTCCGTTGATTTCACGTTGCAGAAGGAGGCCTCACGTGACCCGATTAGTCCATGAGCTGCGTACCCGTCAGCAAATTACGCTGACACCCAGGCTGCAACAATCCGTCAAGTTGCTGCAAATGTCCACTCTCGACTTCACGCAAGAAATCGCCCAGGCGATCTCCGAGAACCCGTTTTTGGAAGATCCGGACGACAATCTTGATGCTGACGAGAACCTACACACCGGCGCCGTCACGCCCGACGTAAAAACCGAAGACCGAAAAGAAGACCCGCCGCGGGAAAGCGAATCGGAATACGGCGATGTTGAGGTTGAACACAT
>JAJUIY010000103.1 GCA_029267415.1 Alcaligenaceae bacterium | reverse complement strand
GTCTTGCAGCCACCAAGATAGTTTCTTGCTGCCATCCGGCCGGCAGACACGCCCTGTGGGCTAGCCGGCTTTGCTGTAATAGCCGGGCAAACGTGTCAGGGCATACAGCGCAGCGGCCGTCCGGATCTCATTTCGTTCGCCATTAAATTTTCTGGTTTCACTGAATAGCTGCGCGTCTGGTTCATTGGGGCGTTTGAATGCCCACGCAAAGCATTGTGTGCCGGGGGCAATGCTGGGATCCGTGTCGTCGGTGACGCCTGTGTTGGCGATGGCGACATTGGCGTGGCTGTTCTTGAGGGCGCCGGCCGCCATTTCGCGTGCCACGGCCTCACTGGTGAGGTTATGACGCTGCAGTGTTTCGGCTTGCACGCCCACGCAGTGTTGCTTGGATCGAACGGAATACACCACATACGCGCAGTCGAGCAATGCGCCGGCGCCGGGAATGTCGGCCAACGTTGCCGCAATCAGTCCAGCCGTACACGACTCGGCCGTGGTAAGCACCAGTTCGTGCTGATGCATAAAGGTGGCGACTTCATCGACTTGCTGGTCTGCCTGCTTATCATCTTTCATGGAAGCGTCTCCGCGGTGCCTGCGTTGTGTGTGCCGCCTCGCACGTCTCCATGACGCGCGGGGGTGGTTGTCGGGACCATCTGTTCACAACGGCGTTATGCCGGACGGAAAGCATCTGCTATGCCCGCCCGGAGTTAACCATGGTTGATTTCTTGCGCCTCCCGTAAAAGATGGCGCAGTACCGGCGAGGCGGGGCGGATCTGTGCATAGTGTTGGCGGGCGCGTTCGGATAGACGCGCATAGCCCCAGCGTGCACGTCGCAGGGTTTCGTCCCAACCCTCGCGGGCAAAATAAAACGGCAGGTTATGGTCAAAATAAGACAGGCTATCGGCGTCTTTAAGCAGGTCGCTCAACACATCTCCGCCGTGCTCGTGACGGCATATCTGTGGCCACACTTGGCAGCGAATGGTGTTGCTGATGCCGGCATCGACCAGGATCTGGTCGGTGATTTCGGCAGAAATAAAGGCGTGACGCCGTTTGAAGTCATCGTAGTCGCTAAACTCTTCTCGTCGCAGGCGGTCGGGGCGCGCGCGTTCGATATCGTGGGCCAGGGCCGCCAGGCATTGTGCTTCGTTGGCATTCGGGTCAAGTCGGCGTAGCCAGACGACGGTGTTTTCAGCATGTCCGGCATCTTCCTGAACGGGCGAGCCGGCCAGCACCTGGCGTATGCGTCGGGTCGCAGTATTAAGGGGTGTGTTTGTGTCCTGGCCGGTGTTCATGGTTGGTCAGGCTGGTAAGCGGGTTTCGTGGCTACGGCACGGCGGTAGGCCATTAACCGATAAACCACGGCCAAATTCATCGTGATGGCAATAACCCACAGTGTGGCAATCGGCATGGCCAGCAAGGCGCCGATCATTACGATTAGCGAGCGTGTGTCGCGTCCCATTCGCCATGCGCTGCGGGGCAGTTGGCGATCGGCTTTGTGCGCACTGTAGCTCGCCACGAAGCTGCCGCTGATTGCCAAAATGCCCAGCCACATCCATGCCGGGTTTTGCTGGGCCAGCATGGTGTGCCATGTCAGGCCTGCCAGTATCGCCGCATCGGCGTAGCGGTCGAGCAGGGCGTCAAACCAGCCGCCAAAATCGGAAGGTGCAAAGCGCAGACGCGCCAGTTCGCCGTCGCAGCCGTCCACCACAGAGGCCAGCTGCACCAGCAGACCACCTACGGCCAAGGCCCACCATGGTCCGGACGCCAACAGGCAGGCCGCGACGATGCCGATGACAAACGCAATCAGCGATATCTGGTTTGGGCTGATGCGGGTGTGGGCAATATGCCGCGTGATCAGGCGCGACAAGGGGCGATTTAGGCGACGTGCAACAAGGCCGTCCGCCGGTTTGCCCGCTGCCCATGTCAGCAGCCCCTCTTCGGCGCGCCGCAGCATCTCCGGTGTGTCAACATCTTGCCAGTACATACCGCTGATGTCGTGGGCCAGCAGCTGACCTTGGCTGGCCAGGGTTTGCATGACATCGCTGATACGTGTGCGACCGGCGTCATGCTCGTGTTGCATCGCCTGCAGCACGTTGGGCGAACACAGGAAGGCCCCGGTGTCGTAGCCGTGGCAAGACGCCAAGCCTTTATCAATCTCCACAACATTGGGCCCTTTCAGCGCAACGCGGGTCACGTCGTCCAGGTCAATATCGGTGCGGTCCAGACGGCGGTCCACTGCCAGTATCGCGCCATCGGCAGGCGGTGTGGCCTGCAACAACGAGGCAATCAGCTCGGGTGTGTAGACATGGTCGGCCATCAACAGCAAGAAGGGGCCGCGTATGTGGGGGGCCGCCGCCAGCAATGATGTGCCATTTTCGGTGCTTTCCCAGCCAGCGTTGTGCGCCAAAATTATGCGCGCCGCACCGGGTTGCCGCAGATAGTCTTGATGCCATCGCTGAATCGCATCGTGCTGATGGCCGGTCACAATAATAATTTCGTTGACACCACCGTGCCGTGCAACGCGTATGGCGCGTTCAAGCAGCGATACGCCCAGCACCGGCAAAAGCGGCTTGACGCTGGTGATGCTGCGCATCCGTTCGCCACGCCCTGCTGCCAGAATAACGGCTTGCATACGTTGAACTTCCTTTGAAAAGGTGTCCTGAAAATGGACGGTGAAACATGCTGCTGCACAAGCCCGCCGAGCAGGCCGGTGTAGCAGCAGTACAGCTTAGAGCGTCAACGACACTTACGCCGCTTTGTGTGCAGCGGATACGTCGGCGATAAAGGCGTCAACCTTGGCGTGTGCCTGGTCGTCCGTCATCTGCAGCGGGGGGTGCTTGCAGAAGTAGGCCGACGGGGCTTGCAGAACACCACCTTGGCCGCGTTGCAAGGCCAGCTTCGCACAGCGGATCATGTCGATGGCGACACCCGCCGAGTTGGGAGAGTCTTCAACGGAAAGGCGCAGCTCCAGGTTCATGGGAACATCGCCAAACAGCTTGCCTTCCATGCGGATGAAGCAAATTTTGTTGTCTTTTTGCCAAGCCACATAATCCGAGGGTCCGACGTGAATGTGGTCGTCGTCAAGGCGCTCGGCGGCCACTGCCTGCACCGCTTCGGTCTTTGATTTGCGCTTTGACGCCAGGCGGTGGCGGTTCAGCATATTCATGAAATCGGTGTTTCCGCCGGTATTAAGCTGGTAGGTTTGTTCCAGGCGTACGCCGCGGCGTGCGAACAAGTCGGTCAGGACCCGGTGGGTAATGGTGGCGCCCAACTGTGCCTTGATGTCATCGCCGATCAGCGGGACACCTTTTTGCTCAAAGCGTTTGGCCCATTCCGGGTCGCTGGCGATAAATACGGGGATACAGTTGACGAATGCCACACCGGCCTGCAACGCACACTCGGCGTAGAAGCGGGTAGCTTCTTCTGAGCCTACGGGCAAGTAGTTCAGCAGCACGTCCGCTTGGCTGTCCTTCAAAATCTTCACGACCTCGTCTTTGCTGGGCTCGGGAAGGGCGGCCTTCTTGAAGGTGAGGTGTTCGGGGTGTTCAGCCATGTGGTCGGAGTAACCGTCCAAAACCTTACCCATGGACACCTTGACCCCGCTGGCCGGGATGTCGCGGTGGAAAATGGTGGTGCAGTTGGGTTCGGCGAAAATGGCCTCGTGAACGTCTTTGCCGACTTTACGGGCGTCAATATCGAAGGCGGCGACAACCTTGATGTCACTGGGTGTATACCCACCCACAGACCAGTGCATCAGCCCGATCACATCCTCGGGTGATTTGCCATCGTAGTAGTGGATGCCTTGCACCAGTGAGCTGGCACAGTTACCGACTCCGATAATAGCAATCTTGATTGGGTCCATGTTTTATAACCTCCAATAATGAAACCAGAAACAAACGTAGAAAGCAGATAAGTGCGTTCAGTTGATAAGCGTCCTCCGTTGTCAAAGCGAACAAAATGCCGCCGTGCACCATACCGGGATGATGCACTCGCCACTTTTCAGGCGCGATCGCAAGTGGCGCGCCAATGGCACGATGGTTAGGGCGCACCGGGTGCGCCGCCAATTTGGCTTGGGTGTTGTTTGCCTTTTCGCCTGCGGTGGCAAGCGGAACAATAATTGCGATGCGTTAACGCATGCGGGGTGCTTGGCCGACAAGGTAGGGTGAAGGGTGTCAGGCCCGGCTTTCACACAAACCAGAAATGGTGGGAAAGCATGCACCCCGAAAACTGCTACCCCATTGTTTGAAGGGATACAAACCGGGGGGCGGGTGCTGTTATTACTTGTTAAGCACCCGTTTAGCTTATGGTATTAAGTGTTCAAAGTCAACACCTTAGGGGCCACGTCATATTACCGGGGCGTGCGTGGCAGCGATTTTCTCGGCAATCATTTCGGCCGTGATCGCCGACAGCGTCCAGCCCAAATGTCCGTGTCCGGTGTTGTAAAACACCCCGGGGCGCCGGCCTGCTTTCACCACCGGCATCATGTCGGGCATCATGGGGCGCAGGCCGGACCAGGGAATCACTTCGTCGGTATTGATGTCAAAATGCGTACGTGTCCAGCGCACCAGCGGCTCGATACGGTCGGCACGGATGTCACGGTTTTCGCCGTTGTATTCGGCTGTGCCGGCCACCCGCAGCCGTGTATCGCCCAGCCGGCTTGTGACGATTTTTGCGCTTTCGTCCAACAGGCTTACGTAGGGCGCTTTGGGCCAGTTCTCTTCATCCGGGATCTTGACGGTAATGGAATACCCCTTGACCGGGTAAATATTGACACGGTCGCCCAGTGAATGTGCAATTTTTCGGCTGGCTACCCCCGCGCATACGACCACGCCGTCTACATTCAGTGAGTGCTTTTCGTTGAGGATGCCTGCGGGTGTATTGGCATCGTGCCAATCGATACGGACACCTTGGTCGTCGGCGTGAACGGTACTGACCGTAGCGTCCATACAGAATTTCACGCCTTTGTTCTCACACGCGCGGGCAAGACCCCGGGTAAATTTGTGGATGTCGCCGGTAGAGTCGGACGGCGTGTAGAAGCCAGCGTAGTAGTCACCGGTAAGGGCAGGTTCGATACTTTTTATTTCCTCTGCCGTAACGGCATGGCGCTCAAGGCCGGCTTGCGTGAGCAAGGCGTTGACGCGCTTGGCCACTTCGTATTCCTCAGCATTGTGGTACACGTGCAAAATGCCACGCTTCTCCAGGTCGAAGTCGATACTTTCGGTTTCGGCAATACGGAAAAGGTGTTCGCGTGCGGCGATCGCCATGCGTGCCGTTTCGATGGTGTTTTTCTTGTAATTAGGAATGTGGCGAACGAATTCAGCCATCCAGCTGTACTTGTGCCAGGAGGGCTTGGGGTTCATGAGCAGGGGCGCGTCGCGTCGCATCATCCACTTCAGGCCCTTGAAAACCGTTGAAGTGTTGTTCCAGACTTCGGCGTTACATGCCGAAAGCTGGCCGCCGTTGGCATACGACGTTTCCATGGCCGGGTAGCGATGCTTGTCAAAAACCGTCACCTGATACCCGCGGCTGATCAGTGCGTAGGCGGTAGTGACGCCAGTAATACCGGCACCCAGTATGGCAATATGAGACATTGGAGCCCCCTTTCAAATAGGATACGCCCACCGATTTATTGACCGGTGAACGCCCCATCTGTCGCGGGTACCTGAGAGATTGCGCGTTGCCTGAAAAACGCGGTTCCCCTTCGGTGAGTACTTGTTTAGTACTGCTCTCCAGATTGTTGACAACGCTACAATCCTTTTGCCTGAGAGTTTCCGGGGCGGTTGCTCCATCGGCGCCCGAGCGTGTCGGGGCTCTCCTGCAGCGTTGATAATTTGGTGGCGTGCTGTAAGGGCGTTGCATCAGGGCCAACGGTGTGCTTTGGCAGCCCGCCATTGTTTATTCAGGCTTTTTCTATCCGGCTAGTATAGACGAAACAATCCGCTACGGTGATTTTTTGCCGGCATGGTAGCGGGGGATGGGCCAGAAGTCGGGCCCGACGTCTACAGGCGGGT
Source organism: Alcaligenaceae bacterium (assembly GCA_029267415.1). GTDB lineage: Bacteria > Pseudomonadota > Gammaproteobacteria > Burkholderiales > Burkholderiaceae_B > JAJYRX01. The sequence goes on along the minus strand of JAJUIY010000103.1, from coordinate 2,136 downwards.
GCTCGGTTAACGGGCCCGAATGCTGTTCGGGCCGGCAGTGGGGCAGGGCGTCGCGCAGGCGTTGCAGGGCGTGGGCGCCCGTGGTGCCATGGGTTACCGACTGCCACCACGTGCGGTGCACATGGCGCACTTGAACCGGAATGGTCGGCAAACCCACATACTGGGCCATGGCCAGGCGGTGCAAGCCGCGGTTAATCTTCAAGATGCGGCCCTCCCGCGAGATCACCACACCCAGCATGTCTTTTGCGCGGGTTTCGTCATAGCCATTTGTCGCCATGTTGTCTAGAAAACCCAAATACACCGCCAGATAATCAAGAATGCGCTGCCTCGAGTTAAGGAATACCCCTTCTTGATGCGATCGAAACGGGTTGCCGGCCTTCAGTCGTTCCATCAAAACATGAAAACGTTGGGAGTTTTCCAGGTTGTGCCGGTTTTCGTCCAGGTCGCGCATGTAAGCGATCCATGGGTCTTGTCGCAGATCTGTGCGTCGCAAGTCCCAGTCGCCGTCCCAGATAAAGGCTACCGACGGCGGGCGCGTTATATGTTTATATGGCGCAGTCTCGGCAAATTGAATCAGTTCACGTGGGTTCACGTGTAGCGTCAGGGCGTCCGGCCCCAGCCATCTTGTCAAGTTGTGACGCGGTAAGCCCTTTTCTTCGACCAGGCCGGCGCCGGGCAGCCCCTTCAGCCACACGTGAAGCATCAAGTCGCCCAGCGGTTCGCCAATGTATTGCTGGTTGACGCGACGCACACCGTGGGCAATACGGGCCAAACGGACACGATGGCGGATTTCCGGCGCAGCAATATGCGCAAACGCCGGATCGGCCTGCGGACCAGCCACGGGTTTGGCTTGACGAGAACGGCGCGGGCGTCGGGGGTGTTGCGTCATGGGGATTGCGTGTCGATTGCGGTGTGACGGTGACAAATCAGGCGTTACGCGCCGGTTAAATGGCAGCGGGAATGCGGCGCAATACCGGCATCGCAGTATATCGGACGCGGCACGCGCAAACAAGAAAGGGCCCATAACGGGCCCTTGCAGACTACACCTGAGTCATCAAGCGATTACGACGTTGGTTTGGGTGTCTTGGCGGTGCTGGGGGGCAGAATCGGGTACTCCACCCGGGGCTGTTCGCCGGTAAGGGTATGCAGGAAGGCCGTAATGGCGTTGACTTCGTCGTCATTCAGCTCTTGTCCCAACTGGCTGCTGCCCATAATGGCAACGGCTTGGCGCAGATCCCAAACTTCACCGCTGTGGAAATAAGGTGCGGTCAGGGCAACGTTACGCAGCGGCGAGGCACGGAACACGTACTCGTCGGTAGCGGTTTCAGTTACCGTGAAGCGACCCTTATCGTCTTCAGGAAGGACGTCGGCACCCGGCTTCTGGATGACGCCGAAGGGGAAGTAGCCTTGGCCACCAAAGTTGATGCCGGCGTGGCAGGCAACGCACCCTTTATTGATGAACAGGCGCAGACCGTCAATTTCCAGCTCGTCCATGCTGTCTTCGCCAGCCAGCCATTGGTCAAAACGCGAGTTGGGCGTGACCAGTGTGGATTCGAAGGCCTCGATGGCTGCGGCCACGTTGTCGAAGGTGACGGCCGGCTTGTCGCCCGGGAAGGCCTTTTCAAACAGTTCGACGTATTGCGGGATGCTGTTGAGGGTGTCTTCGACGTGCTCGGGGGTGGCGTTCATCTCGACGCTGGCCTGGATGGGGCCTTTGGCTTGTTCAGCCAGGTCGGAAGCGCGACCATCCCAGAATTGCGCGGCGTTGAACACAGCGTTCAGCACCGTGGGTGAGTTTCTGGGCCCGGCTTGCCAGCCGTGACCAATCGAGGCTGGAATATTGTCGGCGCCGCCGGTGCCAACACTGTGACACGTGTTACAGGTGATGATGTGGCTGGCGGAAATACGCGGTTCGAAGAACAGCCATTTACCCAGTTCGATTTGCTCGGGGGTAAGGCCTTTTTGTTCTACCACGACTTCGGCAGTCGGGATGGGTTCAAAGAGCCGTTGTGCCTGTTCGCGCAGCGCGTCGTCTGCCATAGCCGACGCACTGAATAACATTGATGCACAAAGGCCTGCGGTGATGCGAGCTTTCATAGCGGTTCTCCATCGCAAGTTACTTAACCTTTATGAGAC
>JAJUIY010000236.1 GCA_029267415.1 Alcaligenaceae bacterium | reverse complement strand
GCAAGCAGTTGAAGGTCTTTCCGTGTCAGATCGGCCCGGCTTGCCACGTCATGCACCGATGTGAAACGCCCTTGTTGCCGCGCTTGCACAATGCGCCGTGCCGCGTCAGCCGACAAATGCTTGATGCAATTCAGACCCAAGCGGGCCGCAACGGTATTGGATGCGAATTCCAGGGTACTTTCGATATCGCTGTGCTGGACATCAACGGGAAGCACGTTTACGCCGTGGCGACGCGCATCTTGCACCAGTTGACTGGGCCCGTAAAACCCCATGGGCTGTGAATTAAGCAGCGACACCAGAAAAGCGGCGGGTTCATGGCATTTAAGCCAGGCACTAAACCAGGCCAGCTTGGCAAAGCTGGCCGAATGGCTTTCCGGAAACCCGTATTCCCCAAACCCCTGCAGTTGCCGGTACAGGTTTTCAGCAAATTCGCGGTCGTATCCGTTGCGCGCCATGCCGTCGATCAAGCGGTCCCGGAAGGGTTCCAGGCTGCCGCGCGAATTCCAGGCTGCCATCGAGCGGCGCAGCTGATCGGCTTCATCGGCGCTGAAGTTGGCCGCGACCATGGCGACCTGCATGGCTTGCTCTTGAAAAATAATGACGCCCAAGGTGCGTTTTAAAGCCTGTTCAAGCGCTGGGTTAGGGTAGCTGACAGCCTCTTGGTTTTGACGACGCCGCAGGTAAGGGTGCACCATGCCGCCTTGGATAGGGCCGGGACGCACGATGGCGATTTGAATCACCAGGTCATAGAAAACCTGGGGCTTAAGACGCGGCAACATGCTCATTTGCGCACGCGATTCAATTTGAAAAACCCCCACGGTATCGGCTTTCTGGATCATCTGAAAGGTTTGCGGGTCGTGCGCAGGGATATGCTGCAAGGTAAAGGGTTTGCCGCGGCGCTGACTTACCAGTTTCAGGCAGCGCTGCAGCGCGGTAAGCATGCCCAGCGCCAAGATATCGACCTTAAGAATTCGGAGTGCATCCAGGTCATTTTTGTCCCATTGCACAATGCACCGCCCCGGCATGGCCGCGTTTTCAATAGGTACCAGACGCCGCAACACCGACCGGGACAACACAAAGCCGCCCGGGTGTTGCGACATATGACGTGGAAACCCCAGCAACGTTTGCGTCAGCGCCGCCCATAGTTGAATGGAGGTATCGGAGGTGTCAATACCCAGCTCGCCAAACCGTTCCAGCAATGTACTGCGCTTGTCCCAGTGCCGGCACGATGCACAGGCACGTTCTACCATGTCGGTATCAATACCCAGTGCCTTGCCCGTATCGCGCAGGGCGCTGCGTATGCGGTAGGTGATGATCACCGCCGTCAGCGCCGCGTACGCCACCCCGTAGCTGCGGTAAATGTACTGGATGACTTCTTCGCGTCGCTGGTGCTCGAAATCGATGTCGATATCGGGCGGTTCGTTGCGCTCACGGCTGATAAAGCGGGCAAACAACATGTTGCTGCTTTCGGGGTCGACTTCGGTGATGCCCAGGCAATAGCACACGGCCGAATTGGCGGCCGACCCCCGCCCCTGGCAAAGAATGTCGCGCGAGCGGGCATAGCGCACAATGTCGTACACCGTCAGAAAATACGCTTCGTAGTTAAGTTCTGCGATTAAATCGAGTTCTTGCCGGATTTGCTGACGCACTTTTTGGCTGACACCATTAGGGTAGCGCCAGGCGGCACCGGCCCAGGTTTCGTGTTCTAGCCAGGCAGCCGGTGATACGCCTTGCGGGACACAGGCCGTGGGGTAGTCGTAATGAAGCTCGTCCAGTGAAAAGGTACAGCGTCGGCTGATGTGCAGAGTTTCGTGCAGCGCTTCCGGTGGGTACAGCGTGGCCAGACGCAAACGGCTGCGCAAGTGATGTTCGGCATTGGGGCGCAAGGCGTGACCGCATTCGCGCACCGGTTTTTTCAATCGCGTAGCGGCCAGGACATCGTGCAAGGGCTGACGTGAGCGCCGATGCATTTCCACATCGCCCAAGGCCACCACCGGCAAGCCCAGGGTGCTGGCCGCCTGGCAAACATGGCGCAAATGAGGCGCATCCGCGTGGTAGCGGGGTTGGGTAAGCCCCATCCACAAACGGCCCTTGAAGGCCGAAAGTAATGGCTGTACGTGGTGGCACAACGCATCGGGGTTTGGGTTGTAATCGGGTTTGACCAGTACCAGGCAATTGGGCAGGTGTTGCAAATGACGGTATTCGCCGGTGGGGGCCAGAATATCGCTTAGCTGAAACAGGTAATCGCCTTTGCCGGTACGCGACCGCGCCAAGGTGATGAGTTCGCACAAGTTGCCGTAGCCATCCAGGTTGCAGGCCAGAATAATCAGCTCCATGCCGGGTAAACGGAAGCGGCTGCCCACAATAAGGTGAAGCTGGTGGTTGCGGGCTTCTTGCCAGGCGCGAACAATGCCGGCAAGCGAACATTCGTCTGCCAAAGCCAGAGCGCTGTAGCCCAGCTTTGCCGCGCGTTCGACCAGTTCTTCGGGGTGCGAGGCACCGCGCAGAAAAGTGAAGTTGGACAAGCAATCAAGCTCGGCGTAGTTAAACAAGTGTGCGCTCCTTCAATACACCCGACCAAACTTAGGCAAATAGCCCGTGCAAAAACCAATGGGGATTGTCCGTGCCGCGTTCGCGGTACACCCAATAGCGGCAATGCCGGGGATCGATAGCGACAAAATAGTCGCGCTGTTTAACCTGCCCGTCGTGCCACCACCCGCTTTCAATGCGGTGAGGGCCTTCAAGCAACTGCAGGGCGTGGCCTTGGTAAACCGGACGGTGGTTGTGCGTGGTAAGCGGCACCGGTGTGTCGAGCATCCAGAAGGGATAACAAACCGGGCTTTGACTGTTGGGTGCGCTACTGAGGTTTGTTCTGCTGCGGTTTGGGTCGTCTAAGCTGCCAAGGTTGTGTGAACCACTTGAACCACTTGAACCACTTGAACCACTTGAACCACTTGAACCACTTGAACCACTTGAACGAGACCGGGACGACCCCGCTTCTACCCAGT
>JAJUIY010000287.1 GCA_029267415.1 Alcaligenaceae bacterium | reverse complement strand
GAGGTGCAGGCCAATCCGGACAAGTACTATTTTGCCTCCACCGGCGTCGGCACCGGCACACAGCTCGCGTTCGAAGAATTTAACGCGCGCGCTGGCCTGAAAATGGTCCACGTTCCTTACAAGGGAGGCCCTGAAGCGTTGCAGTCGGTCGTGAAAGGCGAAACCTGCTGCATCTTTAACCAAGTGCAAACGGTTCTCGGTCAACACAAGGCCGGTACGGTTAGGCTGTTGGGCGTTTCCACGGCCAATCGTGTTGACGTCGTGAAAGACATCCCCACCATTTCCGAAAAAGCCATCCCTGGTTTCGACAGCTATATCTGGTTCGGTCTGTTCGGACCCAAAGGCATGGACCCGGAACTGACTCAGCGCATCAATGAAGCCGTCAACAAGGCACTGGAAGAACCTTCGGTTGCCGAACGCTTCGTATCGACCGGCAATTCAATCCGCGTGAGCACACCGGAAGAGTTCACCCAGATCGTGAAGGACAACCGCGCGAAATGGGCCAAGGTTGTAGAAGACGCAGGCCTGACGCCCCAGTAGTTTAAATACCTTCTTTGCCGGCCCGACTGCTCAACCGCCACAAAGCACCACGCAGCGGGCTGCGCGGGAACGCCATCGCCAGCGTGACCACACCCGCACACAAAGCACCGCCCGCCACGAGCGCCCTGGCCGGCGACCATATCGTGGCGAGTCCGGCCACTTGCAATCCGCCCAAAGCCGGGCCCACAGACCCTTGCAGCAGCCACAAGCCGGAGACACGACCGCGAAGCGAATCAGGCGTATGCAACTGCAGCAAGGCACCGCGCACGATGTCGGTGGCGGTATCGGTCATACCGCTGACTGCAAAACACGCCAACACCAACCACGGTGCCCAAGCGTTACCGCCCTCGTGTATCCCCGCAGCCGTGAATCCGGCCAGCATCACGGCCGCGCCCCACAGCACAGTACATAGAATGACCACACGCCCCGGGCGCGCCAGCGTGCGGGTCCATCCCGAACTGACCGCCACCAGCAGTGCGCCGACTGCGGGCGCCGCATAAAGATACCCCACCATTTGGGGCCCACCGGCAAGCACCGCATCGCCCAGCTGCGGCATTAACGTATGCACACTGACAAACAGCATCGCCACAAGATCCAGCCCGAGCAGGCAGGCAATGACGCGATTGCTGGCCACGTAACGCACGCCTTCCAACCACTGACGGAACATAGGCGGACGAGTGGTGTGTTGCTGTGATTCCTGCGGCTCCGGCAATAGCAGGTCGCGCGGCAGCCGTGCCAGAAGTAAGGGTACAAGTGTGGCACCCACCAACACCAAGCCATAGCACATGGCAGGGCTGCTTCGTGCGAGTAGCATGCCGGCAATCAAAGGCCCGATGAGACGACCAAGTTCCATAGCGAGCGCATTCAAGGCGCCGGCGGAAGCCAGGTGATGGTCCGGCACCATGCGTGGCAGTGCCGCCATGAGCGCAGGGGCGCTAATGCCGCTGGTCAGTCCGCTGAGTAGCGTTGCTAGGTAAATCAACGTGAGCCCCGGCTCGGGGCGTAAGCTGTTCGCCCACAAAAGACAGACTACGCCGACGTAGGCAGCCCTCCCCCAGATCATGATGAATCGTCGGTCACCATGGTCGGCAAGCGTTCCACCCCATAGGAGGCCGGCCAGGGTGCCCGTGGCCAGCCCGATGGTCACACCCGCGACATGAAGCGAAGAACCGCTCAACGCGTAGACCTGCCAAGCGACCGTCACTGCAAGCACCGAGATAGACAACAACGATACCGAACGGGCGATATACAAAATGCGAAATGGCGAAGACTGGCGCAGGGGCTCCAGGTCAGCGAATAGCGCCTGCCAGCGCAGTCGCCGCGCGCTCATCCGCCGGCCTTGCTAGATGCCTTGGCAGGCACAGCACGCTTTCCGCCGCTTTTCATTGTG
>JAJUIY010000154.1 GCA_029267415.1 Alcaligenaceae bacterium | reverse complement strand
TGCTACCGGTTAGAAGGGCAGGGCCAGACCCGGCTGCAGGCGTGTAAGCGCCTGGCGGAATTCATCTTTGATGCGCGTGATGGCTTCATCGGTTTCGCCTTCAAAGCGCAGCACCACCACCGGTGTCGTGTTTGAGGCGCGGGCCAGACCAAAACCGTCCGGATATTCGGCACGGACGCCGTCAATGGTGATCAGTGTGTCGGCCCCCGGGAAACGGCCTTCGCGTTGCAGACGGTCAATGAGGACATGGGGCTGGCCGTCCTGCATTTCGAGCTTTAATTCTGGCGTCGAGATATCTTGAGGCAAGGCCTCCAGTAGCGCCGACGGGTTGTCGTGGCGCGACACAATTTCCAGTAAGCGCGCACCGGTATAGAGGCCGTCGTCAAAGCCGAACCAGCGTTCACCAAAAAACGTGTGACCACTCATTTCACCCGCGAGGGGCGCCCCCGTTTCGGCCATTTTGGCCTTGATCAATGAATGCCCGGTTTTCCACATGACGGGTTTGCCGCCCGCTTGAAGTACCGCGTTGGCCACGTGCCGGCTGCACTTCACGTCGAACAAAATGGTGGCACCGGGGTGGCGGCCCAGCACATCCCGCGCGTAAAGAATCAACTGTCGGTCGGGCCAGATGATCTGTCCCGATCGGGTCACTACCCCCAGCCGGTCGGCGTCACCGTCGAAGGCCAGCCCAAGGTCGCAGTTGTTGGCTTGCACGTGGCGGATCAAATCTTGCAGATTGTGCGGGTCGGCCGGATCCGGGTGGTGGTTGGGGAAGCGACCGTCAACGTCGCAGAACAGCGTGTCTACCTGGCATCCCAGGGCACGGAACAATGCCGGCGCGACTACGCCGCCAACCCCGTTGCCACAATCGATGGCCACCTTGAGCGGTCGTGCAAGCGTAACGTCGCTCACAATGTGCTGGATGTAGTCGTCAACAATGCTGTGACGGCGTCGGGCACCGGGTTTGGTGTTGCCCAAGGCTGAAAGCCCCTTCATGGTGTCGTGCAGGCCCTCGATATCAGGGCCATACAGGGTACGGCCGGCTACCATCATTTTGAAGCCGTTGTATTGGGGCGGGTTATGGCTGCCGGTAATGGCCACGCCCGACCCGGTTTTAAGCGTATGGGCCGCAAAATACACCAGCGGTGTGGGCACCATGCCCAGCTCAACACTATTGACGCCACCCGCCGTGATGCCGTCTTGCAAGGCATCCGAAAGCTCGGGGCTGCTAAGCCGGCCGTCGTAGCCCACCACCAGCGTATCGACGCCGTGTCGTTGCGCTTGTTGCGCCAATGCCTGGCCCAAAAGCCGTGCGAAGGGGGCGTTGAGCTGGTCGGGAACGGTTCCGCGGATGTCATAGGCTTTGAAAACGCTGGCTGGAAGCGCGATGTGGGCAGGCACGTTTGAATCCTTCCGTCGTGTTAGTGGTGATCCGACTAATCATATTCGGTAATGCGGTTGGGGGCATCGGCTGCGAACGGCCAATGAGAAGAGGGCGTTAGAATAGAAGCGTCCCCTTGCCTGCAATGTAACAAATCAGAGGATCCCATGAACCGTCTTGAAGACTTGACCGCCCTTGTTGGCACGCAGCATGTACTGACTGGAGCCGCCGCTGAGGCCAGCCTGATCGACTGGCGTGGCCGTTTCTCCGGGCAGGCGCTGGCCGTGGTGCGTCCCGGCAATACTGACGAGGTGGCCCAGGTGGTCAGGTGGTGTCTGGCCAACCATGTACCCATTGTGCCCCAGGGCGGCAATACCGGTCTGTGCGGAGGCGCCACCCCGGATCAAAGCGGCTCGGCGCTGGTTTTGTCACTGGGACGGCTCAATAACATCCGCAGCATTGATCTGGATAATGACACCATGGTGGTCGAGGCCGGCTGTATCTTGCAAGACGTGCAGGAGGCCGCCCGGCAGGCCGGGCGCTTGTTTCCGCTGAGTTTGGCGGCCGAGGGCAGTTGCACCATTGGCGGCAACCTGGCCACCAACGCGGGTGGCACCCAAGTGCTGCGCTATGGCAATGCGCGGGCGTTAACCTTGGGCCTTGAAGTCGTGACGCCGCAAGGTGAAATCTGGAACGGCCTGCGGGGTCTGCGCAAGGACAACACGGGCTACGATCTGCGCGACTTGTATGTGGGCAGTGAAGGCACCCTGGGCATCATCACGGCCGCCACACTCGGCCTGTACCCTTTGCCGGTGGCGCAATGCACCGCCATGCTGGCGCTGAATTCGATTGAGGATGCGGTGGCGATGCTGAATGTGGCACGCACCGGCTTCGGTCCGGCGCTGACCGGCTTTGAGCTGATTGCCCGCAATTGCTTGGAAGGCGTGGTGCACTGCTATCCCGACCAGCGCATCCCGTTCGAGGGCGAGTCGGCAAGGCTACCGTGGTTTGCCCTGCTCGAGCTATCCGACAGCGAAAGCGAGCAACATGCCCGTGAGCGCTTCGAAACCGTGTTGGGCGATGCCATCGAGGCGGGCCTGGTGATGGACGCCGTCATTGCCGAAAATATCGCGCAAAGCCAGGCGTTGTGGCATTTGCGCGAAAGCATCCCGCTTGCCGAGAAGGCCTATGGGAAAGGCATCAAGCACGATGTGTCCATTCCCGTGTCACGTATTGCCGAATTTGTAGAAACCACCAACGCGGCGCTGCAACGCGAATTTCCCGACATTATGCACGTGATTTTCGGCCACCTGGGTGATGGCAACCTGCATTACAACGTCGCCACGGGCACGGCGTGGACCGAAGAACGGCTGCTGGCCGCCCAGGACGACATCTATCAGCTGGTGCACGACAGCGTGCACCGCTTCAATGGGTCCATCAGTGCCGAACACGGCGTTGGCCAGCTTAAACGCGATCTCCTGCCGCAGTACAAAGATCCCGTGGAGCTTGCGCTTATGCGCCGTATCAAGCAAGCACTTGACCCCGCCGGCATCATGAACCCCGGCAAAGTGGTGCCCGATGATGGCCTGCTGCGTTAACGCAGTTTGCTAACCGTGCGGGCTGTATCGCTGCCGAACATGCGCCGCGGTCCCTGTGAGGTGTGCGGTTTTCTCCCATGCAATGTGCGCAGCTATCGGTGCGGCGTGTGCGCCCGAGCGGGAAGCACTGTCCCGGCACATTCCCCCAGGCTGATAACGGGGTAACCCGGCTTGCGGCATTGCGCGCGCAGAATGACTTCGTCGTGGTCTTCCAGAAAACGTCGTTGTTCGCCGGACGGCAGCTGAACAGGCTGGTTCCCGCCGCGGCTTAGTTCCAGCAGCGAGCCCGCTTGTGCGAGCTCCGGACCCGACAGGGTGCCGGTACCCAGCAAGTCGCCCGGCATCAGGTTACAGCCATTGACGGTATGGTGCGTGACGAGTTGGGCGACCGTCCAGTAGGCATCACGAAAATTACTTTCAGACAGTGGCATGGGGGCTAGCCCTGCCTTGCGCGAGGCCTGGGTTGTAAGCCATGCAGACAGTTCAATATCAAACGCGCCGGCGTCCTGGTTGTGCAGGCTGCTTAAGTAGGGCAGGGGCTGGGGATCGTCGGGGTTGCGCTGGAAACGGGTGCGGAAGGGGGCCAAGGCGTCCAGCGTTACCACCCAGGGCGACACCGTGGTGGCGAAGTTTTTGGCCAGAAACGGCCCTAAGGGTTGGTATTCCCAAGCCTGCAAGTCGCGGGCCGACCAGTCGTTCAAAATGCATAGGCCAAATACGTGGTCTTCGGCCTGCTCAATGCCAAGGGCCTCGCCTTGGGCGTTGCCGGTACCAATCAGCACGCCCAGTTCCAGTTCGTAGTCGAGGCGTTCTGCGGGCCCAAACCCGGGTTGCCCGCCGTCCTGGGCGGGCCGTTTCTGGCCGACCGGGCGTGGGAACGTTTGCCCTGACACTCCAATGCTGGAAGCACGCCCATGGTAGCCAATGGGCACCCATTTGTAATTGGGCAGCAAGGGGTTGTCGGGCCTGAACTGCTTGCCAACGGCCGTGGCGTGGTGCAGCGATATGTAGAAGTCCGTGTAGTCGCCAATGCGCGCGGGCAGTTGATATTGGGCATCGGCTTGTGCCGTCAGCAGTGGTGTTAGTTGCTTCTGCAGGGCGGCACCGTTGCGCAAGGCCCGTGACAAAGCCAGGCGCAGCGCCGACCAGTGTTGGTGAGTCAGTGCCATCAACGGGTTTAGTGTATCGGTGGTGCAGGCGGCCAGGGCTTCGGCGGCCAGTCCGTTAAAGGGGGCTATGTTCGCCAACGCCGCCAAATCAAGGATTTGGTCGCCAATGGCTACACCGGGTCGAAACGGCTCGTTGTGAGTACCGCGTGTCCGGAAAATGGCAAACGGCAGGTTTTGCACCGGAAAGCCGTTGCCTTCGACATTGGCGCTGGCGACCCAGCTTGTCAGGTCGGGATCATGGGTTTCATCAAGAATAGTCATGTCTGCCTTATTTAAATCAGATGTATTGACGCTGGCGTGGGGGGCGGCGTCAACGCGCGGTGGGGTCAAAGTGTCGGGTCAGTCCGGCCCAGACATCGTCGTAATTTTGTTGTAGCGTGGGCGAATTCAGCGCGGCCGGGGTGGGGCGTATTACCCAGCGTGATTCGAACATGAAGGCCATGGTGTCGCGGATATAGTCGGGACGGCTCAGATCAGCGTTGGAAGCCTTCTCAAATGTTGCTGCGTCAGGCCCATGCGGCGACATGCAATTGTGCAGGCTGCTGCCCCCCGGGGCGAATCCCTCGGCTTTGGCATCGTAGACGCCGGCGATCAGGCCCATGAACTCGCTGGCATAGTTACGGTGGAACCAGGGGGGACGGAAGGTGTGCTCCATGGCCAGAATGCGGGGTGGAAAGATAGCAAAGTCGAGATTGGCCGCGCCCGGGGTGGCTGACGGTGACGTCAGCACCGAAAAGATGCACGGGTCGGGATGGTCAAAACTGATAGAGCCCATGACGTTGAAATGGCGTAAGTCGTATTTATACGGTGCATGGCTGCCGTGCCAGGCCACCACATCCAGCGGCGAGTGCGACAAGGTGGTTGTCCAGAAACCGCCCGTGAACTTGGCAACCAGCTCCGTAGCGGTGTCGACGTCTTCATAGGCCGCAACGGGGTACAGGAAATCACGCGCATTGGCCAAGCCATTGGAGCCCAGCGGCCCCAGCTCGGGCAAGCGCAAGGGGGCGCCGAAATTTTCCAGCAAATAGCCGCGGGCGGCATTATCGGGCAGCTCAACGCGGAAACGGATGCCGCGCGGAATCACCGCAATCTCGCAGGGTTCAATGCTCAGGCGCCCCAGTTCGGTGACAAGCAGCAGCCGCCCGTGCTGGGGTACAAAAAGCATCTCGGCATCGGCGTTATAAAACACGCGCTGCATCGACTGGTTGGTTGCGTAAAGGTGAATGGCCAGGCCCGATTGGGTGTTGCTGCTGCCCGCGCCGGCCCATGTCGTGACGCCTTCCAGAAAGTCCGTCGGTGCCGACGGCATCTCGGGCGGATTCCACCGCAGGCGGTTAGGGGTTACCGGGTCGCTGCCGAAGTCATGGGTCCAGCCGTTCAGCCCTTTAAGTGGCGTGAAACGGCCTTGCAAGGCAGAGGGCCGGATACGGTAAAGCCACGTTCGCCGGTTCTCGGCGCGCGCCATCGTGAACGCCGTGCCCGATAATTGTTCGGCGTATAAGCCGTAAGGGCAACGCTGCGGCGAATTCTGCCCTTGTGGCAAGGCCCCGGGCAACGCTTCGGTTGCAAAGGCGTTGCCAAAGCCTGCTTGATAAGAAAGTTCGGTCATCGTCCTCTCCGAAGTGTGGGTGGCAT
>JAJUIY010000110.1 GCA_029267415.1 Alcaligenaceae bacterium | reverse complement strand
TGGTGGTGGCACTGGTGGGTGGGGATGCCGCCGGGATGTCGGGGTGGTTGGCCACCGGCGCGGCCATCACGTTGGCGGTGCCCGTATGTATGGGGCTGGGCTGGACGGCCGAACGCTTCGCCTACCGTCCGCTGCGCCATGCGCCGCGCCTGGCAGCCCTGATCACCGCGATTGGGGTGTCCATCATTATTCAAAACATTGCCATGATGATCTGGGGGCGTAATTACCTAAGCTTTCCGCATGTCATCGAACCCCAGGTATTCGTGGTGGCAGGGGCCCGCATCAGTATCTTGCAAATCATTATCATCGCCGGCGCCACGTTGATTATGGCCGGTCTGCTCTGGGTGGTGCACCGCACCCGTCTGGGCATAGCCATGCGTGCAACCGCGCAAAACCGCGAGGTTGCCGGGCTCATGGGTGTCAACATCAATACCGTCATTTCGGTGGCGTTTCTGATTGGCTCGGCGTTGGCGGCCGTCGCCGGTGTCATGATCACCGCGTATTACGGCGTCGCGCAATACACCATGGGCTTTTTGCTTGGTCTGAAGGCATTTACCGCAGCGGTACTGGGGGGCATTGGCAATATGGCCGGTGCCATGCTGGGCGGCTTGTTGCTGGGCATTATTGAGTCCTTGGGAGCCGGCTATATCGGTACCCTTACCAACGGCGTGTTCGGCAGCAACTATCAGGATGTGTTTTCGTTCATGGTGCTGATTCTGGTGCTGATATTCCGGCCATCCGGGCTGCTGGGTGAGCGGGTGGGAGACCGCGCATGACCACCACTGCCACAACCCGTTCCGCGTCATCGTCCGTATCGCCCCGTGTCTGGCTGGGCATTGCTTTGGTGGGCGTTGTGCTGGCGGTATTGCCCTTTGTGCTGGGTGCCACCGTGGGCCAAAGCTGGATACGTACCGTTAATTTTGCGCTGCTTTACGTGATGCTGGCGTTGGGCCTGAACATTGTGGTGGGCTTTGCCGGCCTGCTCGATCTGGGTTATATCGCTTTTTACGCGGTAGGCGCGTATGTGTGGGCCATGCTGGCGTCGCCTCATTTTGGCCTGCATCTGCCGTTCTGGGTGGTGTTGCCCGCCGGGGTGCTGCTGGCCGCTATTTTCGGAATCTTGTTAGGTATACCCGTGCTGCGTCTGCGGGGCGACTATCTGGCTATTGTCACCTTGGGCTTTGGTGAAATCATCCGGATATTCATGAACAACCTGGATGCCCCCGTCAACATCACCAATGGGCCGCAGGGGATTAACCGGGTCGACAGTTTCTCAGTGGGCAGCTTCATCTTTGGCCGTACGGAAACGCTGATGGGCTTTCGTATAACCGGGCCCGAAAAATACTACTTTTTGTTGATGGCGCTGACACTATTGATCTTGCTGGTATGCGTGCGTCTGCAGAATTCACGCATTGGCCGTGCGTGGGAAGCCGTGCGCGAAGACGAAGTCGCGGCACAAGCCATGGGTATCAATACCCGTAATATCAAGTTACTGGCGTTTGCCATGGGGGCCAGCTTTGGCGGTGTGGCCGGGGCCATGTTTGCATCCATGCAGGGCTTTGTCAGCCCGGAAAGTTTTAGTCTTACCGAATCCATTTCGGTACTGTGCATGGTGGTTCTGGGCGGCATGGGCAATATCCCCGGGGTGATACTGGGTGCCTTGCTGCTGGCCGTGTTGCCCGAGTTTTTGCGGGCCATTGTGGTGCCGCTGCAGCAGGCCGCCTTTGGTGAGGTGGTACTCGATCCCGAGGCCATCCGGATGTTGATGTTTGGTTTTGCACTGGTGTTGGTCATGATTTTCAGGCCGGCCGGTTTGTGGCCGTCTGCCGTGCGCCGGCGCGAATTCAAGGCCATTGCCAAGGAGCAGCCATGAGTGTTTCTGTTCAGCCATCGCATGCCACGGCCATGCCCGAGTTGCTGCTCGTTGCCAATAAGCTAAGCAAGCGTTTTGGCGGCCTGCAGGCCTTGTCCGAGGTGAGCTTCTCAATTTGCAAGGGCGATATCTATGGGTTGATCGGGCCTAACGGCGCGGGCAAGACCACGCTGTTCAACGTGCTTACCAGCTTGTACACGCCTGAATCCGGAAATTGTAATTTCATGGGCCACCAACTGACGCGGTTGAAGCCGCACGAGGTGGCCCGGGCGGGTCTGGCACGTACGTTTCAAAATATCCGTTTGTTTGGTGCCCTCAGCGCACTGGAAAACGTCATGATCGGCCGCCATATCCAGACCCATTCCGGGGTTTGGGCGGCTGTTACCCGCAGCCGTCGCGAGCGTGAAGAAGAAGCCCGGATCGAGTCCGACGCGCTGCGCTTGCTGGAATATGTGGGCATTGCCGACCGTGCCAATGACATTGCCCGTTCCTTGCCCTATGGGGACCAGCGTCGCCTTGAAATCGCCCGCGCCCTGGCCACCGGCCCTAAATTGCTGGCACTTGATGAACCTGCCGCCGGGATGAACCCCAACGAAACCATGGAGCTGCGCAAGCTGATCCAGAAAATCCGGGATGATGGGGTCACGATCTTGTTGATTGAGCACGATATGAAATTGGTGATGGGGCTGTGCAACCGGGTGCTGGTGCTCGATCATGGCAAGGTACTGGCCGAGGGCCCTCCGGCGCAGGTGCAACGCGATCCTAAGGTTATTGAGGCTTATTTGGGGACAGGTGCAGCCGATCAGGCGGCAAAGGATAAGGCGTCATGAGGCCGGATGCGGAAATGTTGTTGAAGTTAAATAATCTCGAGGTCTCTTACGGCGGCATCCGGGCCGTGAAAGGGATCGGCTTGCACGTGGGCCGGGGTGAGCTTGTCAGCCTTATTGGCGCCAACGGGGCTGGCAAAAGCACCACGCTGCGTGCCATTTGTGGCCTGGTGCCGGTGGCCGGCGGGGCTATTCACTATGATGGGCAGTCGATTGCCGGATTGCCCTCGCATACGCTGGTCCGTCGTGGGCTGGTGATGGTGCCGGAAGGGCGGGGCATTTTTGGAAAGCTCACCATCGAAGAAAACTTGCAAATGGGTGCCTACTCGCGCGACGACCATGCTGAAGTTGAACGCGATAAAGACCACGTGTTCGAACTTTTTCCGCGCTTGGCCGAGCGACGCAATCAGTCTGCGGGCACCTTGTCTGGCGGTGAGCAACAAATGCTGGCAATGGGCCGGGCCATGCTGTCGCGCCCGCGCCTGTTGCTGCTGGACGAGCCCTCGATGGGGTTGGCCCCGCTGATGGTCGAACGCATTTTTGAAGTCATTCGTACCATCGCGTCCGAAGGCGTCACCATTTTGCTGATCGAACAAAATGCGCGCCTGGCGCTGGAAGCCAGCAACCGTGGTTACGTCATGGAGTCGGGCCGGATCACGCTGGAAGGCGCCGGCACGCAATTGTTGGACGATCCGAAGGTGCGCGCCGCGTATTTGGGCGAAGAGTAATCGTCGTTATTTTGATCCGGTGCTGCCGAATCCGCCTTCGCCGCGTTCGGTTTCGGTAGAAAACTGGTCGACGTAATCAAGGTGCACTTGCACCACGGGCTGAAACATGAGCTGTGCGATTCGTTCACCGGGCTCAACCCGATAGGGCTTGTCGCCGTCGTTGGCCAAAATGACGCCAATTTCCCCGTGGTAGTCGGCATCAATGACGCCAATGCCCTGGGCAACGCGGATGCCATGTTTAAGCGACAGCCCCGAGCGTGACGCCACAATGGCCACAAGCCCCGGGTCCATCATGTTGATCGCCAGGCCGGTTTTTATCAAGCTGCGTTGGCCGGGCTCCAGCGTAATGGCTTCTTCAATATAGGCGCGCAAGTCCATGGCCGCAGCGCCTGGCGTGGCATAATCAAATGACGGTGCCGGCATATTCGGCAAGGTACGGGTGATGCGAGCTTCAATACGTCGTTTCATGGCGGGTGTTTTTTGGTGTTTGGTTTGGCGGAGCTCAGTTAAACGCTCGGCTATTGCGCAGCTATTGGACAGCGTAGTGCGTGTCCGACTGGCGATGCGCTTCAGCTGAAGGCGGCCTAGCGGTTCGTGGCGCTGCGTTGCAGGCCCGTGGCAATGGCGTCCACCAGTTGGCGGGCCGCCGTCAGTTTGGGTGCCGGCGACAGGCTTACCTGACCACTGTCGGAAAACAGCGTAAGTTCGGTGGTGTCTGAATCCATGGCATGCTGCACCAGATTGCCTACCAACAGTGGTACGCCTTTGCGTTTGCGCTTCTGGTCGGCATGCTTGATCAGGTTGTCAGTTTCGGCGGCAAAGCCCACGCAATACGGACCATTGGGCAAGGCGGCCACGTCGGCAAGAATATCCGGGTTGGGAGCAAACTCTAACTGCGGTGCCAGACTATCGGCCGTTTTCTTGAGCTTGACGGGGCTGGCATTGCTGACGTGCCAATCGGCCACCGCGGCCACCGAAATAAACACATCGGCGTGTGGAGCCTGCGCCATCACCGCCTGATGCATGTCGCGCGCACTTTGTACGTTGATGCGGTGGACGCCATAGGGGGCATCCAGTGCAGTGGGCCCGGACACCAGGGTAACGGTGGCGCCGGCTTCGTGCGCAGCACGGGCAATGGCATAACCCATTTTTCCGGAAGAGCGGTTAGTAATGACGCGTACCGGATCGATGGCCTCGGAAGTGGGCCCGGCAGTAATCAGTACCCGCGTACCGGCCAACACTTTGGGTTGGAAAAAAGCAATGGTTTCAGCCAGCAGTTCGTGCGGCTCAAGCATGCGCCCGCTCCCTGTTTCGCCACAGGCCTGATCGCCTTCGGCCGGGCCGAGCAGGCGGGCACCGTCGGCCTGCACCTGAGCCACATTGCGTTGCGTGGCAGGGTGCAGCCACATTTCACGGTTCATGGCGGGCGCAATCAGCAGTGGGCATGAACCACGTGCCACGCATAGCGTGGACAGCAAGTCGTCGGCCAGCCCGTGGGCCAGCTTGGCGATAAAGTCGGTACTGGCGGGCGCAATAACGACGGCGTCGGCGCCACGCGTCAGGTTAATGTGCGCCATATTGTTATGGGCGCGCGTATCCCAGGCGTCCAGCCACACCGGCCGGCCCGACAGCGCTTGCAGGGTGACAGGCGTGATAAAGCGCGTTGCGGCCTCGGTCATGACCACGTCTATGGTGGCCCCTTCATCTTGGGCGCGACGCACGTATTCGGCCACCTTGTAGCAGGCGATACCGCCGGTCAGGCCCAGGACAATCCGTTTGTTGGCAAGTTCTGGCATGATGTGTCAGGGTTGTGCGCGGCGCTCACGGCGTTCGCGGCGCATACGCAGTATTTCGTCAAGAACCAGTAGTATGGCGCCAAAAGTGATGGCAATGTCTGCCACGTTAAAGGCGGGAAAAAACCAGTTATTCCAGTACAGCAAAATAAAGTCAATAACGTGGCCGTATAAGACGCGGTCGATCACATTGCCGGCCGCTCCACCCAGTATAAGCATGAGCGCGGCGCAAAACAGCGTCTGGCCGGAATGGCGGCGCAACAGGTGAATAATCAACACAATGGCGACGACCGCAATCGCCGTGAAGAACCAGCGTTGCCAACCTTGCTGGCCAGCCAGGAAGCTGAAGGCGGCCCCGCGGTTATACAGCAAGGTGAAATCAAAAAAAGGCAAAACCGCCACGCGTTCGGCGTAGTCAAGCCAGCGGTCAAACCCGATCTTGCTGATTTGGTCGAGAATGACAACGGCCAGCGCACCCCCCAGCCATACCCAAAGGGGTGCCGGCGGCATGGGAGCGCGGGGCGTAGGGTGGGCGTCAGGCATGCTGGCGGTGCTCGCCGTCACCAAACAGGTTGTCCACACAACGACCGCACAGGGTGGGGTGGTTGGGATCGCGGCCGACATCGTCACGGTGGTGCCAGCAGCGTTCGCACTTCTCGTTTGCAGTGGCTTGTACCTGAATGCCGACGTCGCCGGCGCGCTGCTGCACGGTGGCGTCTGAAACAATCAGGACAAAACGCAAATCGTCGCCCAGGCTAGACAGTATCGTGTAATCGTCGCCGTCGGCGGTAAGCGTGACTGTGGCAGCCAGCGACGAGCCGACTTCCCCCGTGGAACGCACTTCTTCGATTTTGCGCATCACGTCGGCACGGATGGCACGGATACGATCCCACTTGGTCATCAACGCGTCAGCATCGGCGGGCAGCGGAATGCTGTGATACACCTCGGTGAAAATGGTGGCCGGTGCGTTTTCGCCATGCAGCGCCTTCCAGGCTTCTTCGGCGGTGAACGAAAGTATGGGGGCCAGCAGTTTCAGCACGGTTTGCGTCACGTGCCAGATGCCGGTTTGGGCCGAGCGGCGCGCGGCGCTATTCTGACCTGTGGTGTAAAGCCGGTCTTTCAGCACATCAAGGTAGAAGGCGCCCAGGTCTTCCGAGCAGAACACCTGCAGGCGTGACACGATGGGGTGAAACTCGTAGCGCAAATAGTGGTCGACCACTTCTTTTTGCATGGCGTTGGTCATGGCCAACGCATAGCGGTCAATTTCAAACAGCTGGTCGGCGGGCACCATGTCGGTGGCCGGGTTGAAGTCATTCAGGTTACCCAGCAAAAATTTGATCGTATTACGGATGCGGCGGTAACTTTCGACCACGCGCTTAAGGATTTCCTCGGAGATGGAGAGTTCGCCGGAATAATCTGTGGCGGCCGTCCATAAGCGCAGAATTTCGGCACCCAGCGAATCTGACACCTCTTGCGGTGCCACCACATTGCCCACCGACTTGCTCATCTTGCGCCCATTGCCATCCACCACAAAACCGTGGGTAAGCAAGGCCTTGTAGGGCGGGCGGCCGTACAGCATGCAGCCGGTAAGCAGTGACGAGTGAAACCAGCCGCGGTGCTGGTCGGAGCCTTCCAGATACAAATCAGCCGGCCAAGTCAGGTCTTGCGCGTGCGAGCCCTTGATGTGCGGGTCATTGTTGCCGCCCAGCACCGTGGCGTGCGTGGTGCCGGAGTCAAACCAGACGTCCAGCGTATCCCGATTTTTTTCGTAGTATTGAGCGTCGTCACCCAGTAATTCGGCGGGGTCAAGGTCTTGCCACGCCTCGATGCCGCCTTGCTCAATACGTTTGGCGACTTCTTCCAGCAGTTCGGGCGTACGCGGGTGCAGTTCGCCGGTTTCCTTGTGCACAAAGAAGGCCATGGGCACGCCCCACTGGCGTTGGCGCGACAAGGTCCAGTCAGGTCGGTTGGCAATCATGGCGTGCAAACGTGCACGGCCCCAGCTTGGGTAGAACTCGGTGTTTTCCACCCCTTTCAGCGCGGTCTCGCGTAAGGTGGGGCCCGATTGCGGCTGCCGGTCCATGCCGGCAAACCACTGGCTGGTGGCGCGGTAAATGACCGGGGTTTTGTGGCGCCAGCAGTGCATATAGCTGTGGCGCTCGTTTTCGTGATGAAGCAAGGTACCTGCCTGTTGCAGGGCGTCAACAATTTTTGGGTTGGCCTTCCAGACCAGCTCGCCGCCAAACAATGGCAAGGTGCTGGCGTAGTGCCCGTCGCCCATGACCGGGTTGATGATGTCGTCATCCGCCAAGCCATGGGCCTTGCATGACTCGAAGTCTTCGACCCCGTATGCGGGGGCCGAGTGCACAATGCCAGTGCCCGAGTCCAGTGTGACGTAGTCGGCCAGGTACAAGGGCGCGACGCGGTCGTAGCCGGGGTCGGCCTGGTACAGGGGATGATGAAATTCCAGCAGTTCAAGCGCTTGCCCGGGGGCGGTGGCCACAACCTGTCCGCTAAGGCCCCATTCGTCCAGGCACGCGGCGACACGGTCGGCCGCAAGGATCAGGTATGAACCAGTGGCCCGGGGCGCTGCCAGCTTGACGAGGGCATCGTGGAATTCAGGGTGTGCGTTCAGTGCCT
>JAJUIY010000211.1 GCA_029267415.1 Alcaligenaceae bacterium | reverse complement strand
GGGTAGTGGCATAGGAAGGACTCCTGTAAGAACGTTCGTGCCGGTCAGTGGAGAAAGTGGCCGATAAGAGCATAAGGGCGCGAGTGCGCTGCTATGCCAAGTTTCGCACGGTGTTCAGCACCTCGGCCACATGCCCCGGTACGCGCACCTTGCGCCATTCCTTAAGCAAGACGCCGTGTGGGCTGATCAGAAATGTACTGCGTTCGATGCCGCGCACCTGGCGGCCATACATGTTTTTCATCTTCATGACCCCGAACAGTTCGCACAGCGACTCGTCGGGGTCGGCGATGAGCGGGTAGGGCTGCTGTAGTTTTTCAGTCACCTTTTCGTGTGAGGCCAGCGTGTCACGGGATACGCCTATGACACGACAGCCCGCCGCCTTGAAGGCATCGTGCTGATCGCGGAAGTCAATGGACTCGTTGGTACAGCCCGGGGTGTTGTTGCGGGGATAAAAGAACAGAACCACATGGCTGCCCCGCAGTTCGTCGGCATTGATGTTGCCTTGCGTGCTGGTAGCGGTGAACGGCGGTACGGGTTCGTTGATCTTTACAGTGCTCATTCAGTTTCCTCGTGGGGCAATAAGGCGGCCATTACACGTCGGCCCTCTGCCATCAAAATGTTGTAGGTGCGTGCCGCCGCTTGGGTAGACATCACCTCGACACCGATGCCAACACGCAGCAGTGGTTGGGTTACTGCCACTGGCAGGAATTGCTGAGTCAGGCCGGTGCCGATCAGCACTACCTCGGGGGCGTCGTCAGGCTTTGTGGGGACGACATCATCAAGAAACGCCATGGGGTCGGTTGCAGCCGCGTCGGACAAGCCAGAAATTTTTTCCAGCTCGCGAGCCGTGATGTCGGTGCACTGGTGCACATCCCAGTGGTGGATATCGCCTTCCGGGCCAAAATAAATGGCGTGGTGATAGGCGACGCGATTGATCTCGATGTAGTCCTCACCATAGGCCGTCACGGTATTCAGGGCAGGATTGGAATCAGGATGTAGACGCACGAAAGCTCCTGGTTTGCTGCTGAAATAGACAGTTCAATCCCATTCTATCAAGCGAACCGGGCGTCCGGAATGAAGTTTCGCCGCTGCTTCGATTAAACTAAGTGGTTTGTTTGCCCGCTACCCCGCGCTTGCGATAGATTAACGGGTTTGTTCTGGCGCCTATTGCCGCATTTTTCATTGCTTTTCCTGAGGGATATCATGCTTAGTTTTCCGCGTATCGAGCGCTTGCCGCCCTATGTGTTCAATATCACCGGCGAACTGAAAATGGCGGCACGTCGGCGCGGTGAGGACATTATCGACATGTCCATGGGCAACCCGGACAGCGCCACGCCGTCACACATTGTTGAAAAACTGGTTGAAGCCGCTCGACGCCCCAACACCCATGGTTATTCGGTATCTCGCGGCATCCCGCGACTGCGCAAGGCCATTTCCGATTGGTATGCCCGCCGTTACGATGTGGATATCAACCCCGATACCGAAGCCATTGTCACTATTGGCTCCAAAGAAGGGCTTGCCCACCTGATGCTGGCGACGCTGGACCGCGGCGACACGGTGCTGGTGCCCAATCCCAGTTACCCCATTCATATTTATGGTGCCGTTATTGCAGGCGCCAACGTGCGATCCGTACCGCTGGTCCCCGGGCTGGATTTCTTCGAAGGGCTTGAACGCGCCGTGCGCGAAAGCATTCCGAAACCTAAAATGATGATTCTCGGGTTCCCCAGCAACCCCACAGCGCAGTGTGTCGACCTGGAATTTTTCGAACGTATTGTGGCCTTGGCGCGCGAGCACAACATCTTGGTTGTGCACGACCTGGCTTATGCCGACATCGTGTTCGACGGTTACCAAGCGCCGTCCATCATGCAGGTCGAGGGCGCCCGCGACGTGGCGGTCGAATTCTTCACCATGAGCAAAAGCTACAGCATGGCCGGCTGGCGTGTTGGCTTCATGGTGGGCAATGAGGCCATGGTGAACGCGTTGGGACGTATCAAAAGCTACCACGACTACGGCACCTTCACGCCCATTCAGGTCGCCGCCATTGCAGCACTGGACGGTCCTCAGGAATGCGTCTCCGAGGTCGTCGAGCTTTACCGCCGTCGGCGTGATGTGCTGGCCAAGGGGCTGCACGATCTTGGCTGGCCCGTTGAAGTCCCCAAAGCCTCCATGTACATCTGGGCCCGCATTCCCGAGTTCTACCAAGAAATGGGGTCGCTCGAATTCGCCAAGCGCCTGCTGGCCGAGGCCAAGGTGGCAGTGTCCCCAGGCATTGGTTTCGGTGAACACGGTGACGACCATGTACGCTTCGCGCTGATCGAAAACGAGCAGCGTACCCGCCAGGCACTGCGCGGTATCAAGGATATGTTTCGCAAGGATGGTTTAATTTCATGACACCAATCAAGATAGGTTTGCTCGGGCTGGGCGTAGTGGGTAGCGGCACCTGGCGGGTGCTGCAGCAAAACCAGGAAGAAATCGCACGACGCGCCGGGCGCACCCTGCAAATTACGGCCGTGGCGGCGCGTAACCTCGAAAAGGCGCGTGCCCTGGTGGGCGACCGCGTCAAACTGACGCAAGACGGGCTCGAGGTGGTGCGCGACCCCGAAATCGACATTGTGGTCGAGCTTATCGGTGGGGACACCGTGGCCTACGAATGGATCATGGAAGCCATTCATCAAGGCAAGCACGTGGTCACCGCAAACAAGGCGCTACTGGCTACACACGGCAACGAGATCTTCGCGGCGGCACACGAAAAGGGTGTCATGGTGGCGTTCGAGGCGGCGGTGGCCGGCGGGATTCCCATCATCAAGGCCATTCGCGAAGGCCTGACGGCCAACCGAATCCAATGGCTGGCGGGCATTATCAACGGCACCACCAACTTTATTTTGTCCGAAATGCGCTCGCGTGGCCTGCCGTTCGAAACCGTGCTCGACGAGGCGCAACGCCTGGGGTATGCCGAGGCCGACCCGACCTTTGACGTCGAAGGGGTTGACGCCGCGCACAAGCTGTCCTTGCTGGCGTCCATGGCTTTCGGTATTCCGGTGCAGTTTGACAAGGTTTACACCGAAGGCATTTCCGGCCTCGCCACTGAAGACATCAACCACGCCGAACGTCTGGGTTACCGCATCAAGCTGTTGGGGCTTACGCGGCGCAACGGCAAGGGAATCGAGCTCCGCGTGCATCCCACGCTGGTTCCCTTTGACTGTTTATTGTCCAACGTTGAAGGCGCCATGAACGCCGTGTTGGTGTACGGGGATGCCGTCGGTCCCACGCTGTATTACGGACAGGGCGCGGGGGACCTGCCCACCGCGTCGGCCGTGGTGGCCGATCTGGTCGACGTTACGCGCCTGCAGACGGCCGACCCCGATCATCGCGTGCCGTTCCTGGCTTTCCAGCCTGACGCGATGGCCGATGTGCCCGTGTTGCCCATGGCCGAGGTCGAGTCTGCCTACTATCTGCGTTTGCGGGTCCACGACAAACCTGGTGTGCTGTCCGATATCTCTCGCATACTGGCGGATGCCGGCATTTCGATTGGGTCCATGTTCCAAGAACCTTACGGCGACGAGCAGGCCGATATCATCTTCCTGACACACCGCGCCATAGAAGGCAGTATTGACGCGGCCATTACGCGCATTCGGGCGTTGCCCTTTGTGTTGTCCGACGTTACCCGCTTGCGCGTCGAGGATCTCATATGATGTATCACTCCACACGGGGC
>JAJUIY010000095.1 GCA_029267415.1 Alcaligenaceae bacterium | reverse complement strand
GCCGTGGCCACTTCGGGCCAGGCCATGGGTGTGGCCAGAATGCCAATTTCACGGAACGCGGCGATATGGATGGGGTTTTCGGTGGTGCGGATTTTCAGACCCTTGGCGTCTTCCGGCGTGCTGACCGGGCGAACGTTGTTGGTGAGCTGACGGAAACCCTGCTCGCCCCAGGCCAGCGCAACCAGACCGCGCTTGGGGAACTCGGCCAGCATGCGCTCGCCAATTTCACCGTCCAGCACGTTCCGGGCGTGCTGCAGGTCACGGAACAGGAAGGGAATGTCAAACACACCCGTGGAGGGAACGAAGTTGAGGGTGGCACCGGTGGACACAATGGCCATATCGATAGTGCCCAGCTGCAGGCCTTCAATCACCTCGCGTTCGCCGCCCAGCGCGCTGTTGGGGAAGTGCTCCACCGTGAACGCACCGTCGGTGTAATTCTTGATTGATTCTTCAAACGCTTTGGCGCCCGCCCCGTAATGGGAATCGACCGAAAGGGCATAAGCCAGTTTCAGCGATTTGGCCGCAAAGGCCGGGCCCGCTGCAAACATACTTGCGGCGCCAAGCGCCAGAATCCATCGGGAAAAGCGAAATTTAGACATGACACGAGCCTTGGGGTATTAAACAAGCGCCTAAGTGTGCCATAAACACAACAAGAAACATACTGGGGTTTCCCGTGATATCCACGTCGTATAGTAATAGTGATCAACCCCACGCTAATTTGCGCGCACGCCCGCCCATGTTCAGCGGCCCTGCCCGTGACGGGTTCTTTAACCATTCCTCATGCTTCTTACACCCACCATGTCCACATCTTCCACTGTCTGGCACACTGTCAAACGTTCCAAACTGCATGGCAACGGGGTGTTTGCCGCGCGCGACATTCCGGCAGGCACCACCATTTTCGAATACATTGGCGCCCGCATCAGCGCGGAAGAAGCCGACGAAATGCCTTCGTACGACCCGGACGACCCCTATCACACCTTCTTCTTTTCGCTCAGCTCGGGCGAAATCATTGACGGTGGCCAAGGAGGAAACGACGCGCGCTGGATCAACCACTCATGCGAACCTAACTGCGAGGCCCAGGAAGACGACGCCGGCGAACGGGTCTTTATTGTGGCCCTACACGACATCCCGAAAGGCCAGGAGTTGTTTTACGACTACGGCTTGATCATTGACGACGAAATCACCGACGAGTTGAAAGCCCAGTACCGTTGCCTTTGCAATACCCCCAGCTGCCGGGGCACCATGCTGGCCGACCCGGAAATCACTTGAATGCGGTTTCGATAAAGCTGCGCAGTTTGCGCGAATGCAAGCGCTCCTGAGGCATGTCGCGCAAAAGCTCCAGGGCGCGGATACCAATATGCAGGTGTTGCTCTACCTGGGTCCGATAAAACTGGCTGGCCATGCCCGGCAACTTCAGCTCGCCGTGCAGGGGTTTGTCAGACACACACAGCAAGGTGCCATAAGGTACCCGAAACCGGAAACCATTCGCGGCGATGGTGGCCGATTCCATGTCGAGCGCGATAGCGCGCGACTGTGAAAGGCGGCGCACCGGTTCATGATGATCGCGCAGCTCCCAATTACGGTTGTGCAGCGAAGCCACCGTGCCCGTGCGCATAATCTTCTTGAGCTCCCACTCGGACAAGCCCGCCACGTCGGCCACGGCCCGTTCAAGCGCTACCTGGATTTCGGCCAGGGGCGGCACCGGAACCCAGGTGGGTAAATCGTCATCCAGCACCTGGTCTTCACGCACATAGCCATGGGCCAGCACGTAATCACCCAAACGCTGCGTGGTACGCAGGCCGGCGCAGTGCCCCAACATAAGCCAGGCCGACGGGCGCAACACGGCAACGTGGTCGGTAATGGTTTTGGCGTTGGACGGGCCCACCCCGATGTTGATCAGCGTGATGCCACTATGGTTTTCGCGTACCAGGTGGTATGACGGCATCTGCGGCATGCGCTCCAACGCCAGCCCCACGCGCTGGCTGTCCGGGCCGGCTGACGTGATGACGTTGCCCGGCTCGACCAGGGCGGTATAACCCCCTTGCCCGGTGCTCAGGGCGTGTCGCGCCCAGGCGCAGAACTCGTCCACATAAAACTGGTAATTGGTAAACAACACGAAATTCTGAAAATACTGCGGGGCGGTCGCCGTGTAGTGCTGCAGGCGCTGCAACGAATAATCCACGCGCGGAGCGGTAAACGGCGCCAACGGTTGTGGCTCTTCGGGTGCGCCCACCCAGGTGCCGTTCACAATGGCGTCATCCATCACCGCCAGGTCGGGCACATCAAAATAATCGCGTAGCGTGGCGCTTACCGCGTCGCTGTATACCCCCTCAACGTAGTCGCCTTCGCCAAACGCGAAATGTAGTGGAATGGGGACATCGGATTCGCCGATTTCAACCGGCACCCCGTGATGCTTGATCAGCAAACCAATTTGCTCAAGCAGGTACTCGAAGTAGAGTGCCGGTTGCGTGATGGTGGTCATGTACGTACCGGGTTCAACAACATGGCCGTAAGACAGGCGCGTGTCCACTTCCTGCCAGGTTTCCACCTTGATGCGCATGGCCGGGTAGCACGCCCGGAAACGCTGTCCCTCGGGCACATTCCCCGCCAGGAAGGCCTCGAAACAATCACGCAAGTACGCCGTATTACGCTCGTAAATATCGACCAGGCACTGGGTAGCCTCGTGGGCATCGGTATACCCGGAAAACGGGATCAGGGGCGGCAAGCGAACGGGACTGACAGACGAGTAGGAATCGGGCATAAAACGACGACCTTGTTTGTTAAAGGTGAACATCAGGCACTATTGCTGGTATAACCTCTGTCTTTTAGTGCCACGCATTCACTGTATTACCCCCGCACGGGCCGGAGTCACCTTGAGCGCCATCGTCAACGCCGTCTTGCCACTGTTCGCACTGATCTTCCTGGGCTATGCCGGTGCGCGACGTTCGTTATTCGGGCCTGCCGCAGTGGATAGCCTGAACAAGTTTGTGGTCTGGATGGCCTTGCCGGCGCTGCTATTTCAGGCAATGGCGCAAATCAACCTGGATGACCTCAACCAGCCCGGTTTTGTTATTGCGTTCATTGTAGCGACAACGGCCGTATTTCTGATCTCGTGCATTCTGGACCGGCACCGCAAACGGCGCCTGGCCGACATCAGTCTTGAAGGGCTGGCCGCCTCGTACGCCAACGCCGGATTCATGGGCATTCCACTGGTGTTAATACTGTGGGGCGAATCAGCCCTGCCCCCGGCCATTATCATCACCCTGCTGACGGCGTGCGGGCTGTTTGCCTGGTCCATTGTTCTGATCGAGCTTGATCTGCAGGCCTCCCCCAACCCGTTTCGCACCCTTTACAAGGTGGGCAAATCATTGCTGCGCAACCCGCTGGTGGTGGCACCGGTACTCGGGTTTTTTCTGGCGCTGGGCGGGGTGGAACTGCCTTGGGCAGTTTTGCAATTTACCGATTTATTGGGCAGTGCTGCCAGTCCGTGTGCGCTGATCACCATTGGGCTGTTTTTGGCCCAAAGCCAACCCAGCAGCCAGCACGGGCCTGTCTGGCGCATTGTAGGCCTGAAGCTGGTGTTGCACCCACTGCTGACCGCAGTTCTTGTCTATATCGTGTTTGATATGCCCAGACTATGGGCCGATACCGCCGTCTTGCTCAGCGCCTTGCCGGTGGGCACTGGCCCCTTTATGCTGGCCACGCTATACCACCGCGACGCCTCAATTTCATCGCGGGCAATCCTGATTTCCACCGTATTGTCGCTAGTTAGCGTGTCGTTGCTGGTTACGCTGCTGTAGACCGGTTCAGGAACCAATTTCCGGGCCTTGCACCAGGCGGTCCATAAAAAGCGCCAACGCCACATCCTGGCCGGTAACCCCGCGCACATCGTGCGTCGTCAACACCACATCCACCCGGTTATACACATTGGTCCACTCGGGGTGGTGGTTTACCTTTTCCGCATGCAGCGCCACCGCCGTCATAAAGGCAAAGGCTTCGTTGAAGTCCTTGAACCGATAAGTTTTATGGATGGCATCACGCCCATCCACGGCTTCCCATTCGTCCAGCATCATCAACGCCGCCGGCGCACCCAGGCGTTTGTTCCCATCTGCCATCGT
The DNA here is from genome assembly GCA_029267415.1 of Alcaligenaceae bacterium. Taxonomy (GTDB): domain Bacteria; phylum Pseudomonadota; class Gammaproteobacteria; order Burkholderiales; family Burkholderiaceae_B; genus JAJYRX01. The sequence continues at coordinate 4,323 of JAJUIY010000095.1, read as the reverse complement.
GACGTCCTTGTTGAAAGAATGTGCTCTGCGTTGCCCCATCTGCGGTATCGGGGATGAAAGGGGGCTGAATAGGGGACGCCACGACCCGGCCCGCAACGGACTGACAGAACGTGTGCCGTCCACTATCCTTAACGATACTCGCCTTACGGCGTTTACGCGACCCGGCACAACACTACGGAGACAACTGCCATGAACACGGCCAACCCTGCTGTTCCGCACCCCGCCACCCCATCAGAGCTGCAGCACCTGACTGCCCTGGACCAGGCAGCGTTCACGGCGCAGTTAGCCGATATTTTCGAACACTCTCCCTGGGTGGCCCAACGTGCCTGGTCACAAGGTCCCTTCACCACGCTGGACGCCTTGCACAGCGCCATGGTGAACGTGGTTGAGGAAGCCACTCGTGACGAGCAGGACGCTTTAATCTGCGCCCACCCCGAATTGGCCGGCAAACAAGCCCGCGAGGGCACACTGACCAATGCATCCACGCAAGAACAGCGGGGCGCCGGTCTGGACGCCTGCAGCGCCGAAGAGCTGGCGCGCTTGAATACGCTGAATGCCCAATACCGGGAAAAATTTGGATTTCCATTTATTATTGCGGTCAAGGGGCTGGACCGCCATCAGATTATGGCGGCCATGCAAGCGCGGCTGGCAAACGCGCCAGAACACGAACGCCGCGCCTGCTTGCAGGAAATCGCTAAAATCGCCCGCTTCCGGCTGGAAGCGCAGTTTGGCGCGTAGCTTCGGCGGCGGCTAAACGGACCTGTCACCCCCATCGAAGACGCCGCACCGCAAATCAACCCACCCGTTTCAACTCCTTCACGGCCTTCGCCTATCACTGCCATGACGCTTAATACCCAACGAATCATCGAACCCGAATCGCTCAATGCCGCCAGTTTCGCGCCATTTGGTGAGGTCATCCACCCCTCGACAGCCAAAAAAGAGTGGGCCATCAATGATGGCAACACCACGCGCTTTCATGATGTGGCCAACCTGGTACCCGGCGATGGTGGCCGCGTGATCGCCTCCATTTTCCGGGCGCAACCCCGCGAATTGCCCTTCACCGTCACCATGATGGAACGCCACCCCCTGGCCAGCCAGGCGTTTATCCCGCTGTCGGGGCAGCCATGGCTGGTGGTGGTGGCGCCACCGGGTTCTGCACCCCAGGCCGCCGACTTGCGCCTGTTCGTATGCCGCCCCAACCAGGGGGTCAATTATGCGCCGGGCGTATGGCATCATCCCATTCTGGCCCTTGACGCCGTCAGCGACTTTCTGGTGCTGGATCGCGATGGGCCGGGCGATAACTGCGACATCATTACGCTCGACGAGCCCGCCGTCATCCTTCCCGTGTTAAGCCAAGGCCGTTAACCCTGCCCTTCCCAATATCCAGGCCGGTTATAGATGCGACGGATGTAGTCGATGAAATAACGCACTTTGGCCGGCAAGTAACGCTGCTGGGGGTACACCGCATGGATGTCATAGTCCGGCGCCACAAACTCATCCAACACCGTAATCAGGGTTCCCTTCTTCAGCTCGGCCTGAATCTCCCAGGTCGAGCGCCAACCCACACCCAGCCCCTGCTTTACCCATTCGTACAGCAATTCGCCGTCGTTGCAATCCAGGTCGCCGTCCACCCGTACCGAAAACGTGCGGCCGTCGCGCATGAAAGTCCACCCACCCTGTTGCCCGCCTTGCAGGTTAAATGCCAGGCAATTGTGGTCCAGCAGGTCTTCAGGCGTATCGGGCACACCGTAGCGGGAAAAATAATCGGGGGTACCGCATACGACGCGCCGATTGGGAAAAAGCTTGATTGCCACATAGTTCGGGTTCAGGACTTCGCCCACGCGTATCGCCATGTCATAGCCTTCGCTCACCAGATCAATCAGGCTGTCGGTAAAGTTGAACGACAACTTCAGGCCCGGGTAGCGTTCTTTGAACGCGATGATGTGGGGCGCAACGTGCTGGCGCCCAAACGATGCCGGGGCCGACACCACCAAACGGCCAGACACGGCTTTACGGCCTTCGCTGATACTGCTTTCTGCAGCATCAAAGTCACGCAGCAGCTGTTCGCATTGTTCAAGAAATTGCTCCCCCAGATCAGTCAAGGTCAGCCCACGTGTAGACCGGTGCACCAGCTGTACCCCCAGACGGCCCTCCAGCGCATTAAGGCGCCGCCCCATCACAACCGGTGTCACGCCTTCAACCCGGGCCGCTGCGGCAAAACTGCCCTTTTCAGCCACCAACACAAAACTGCGTATTTCAGTGTATTTGCCCATGTGCTCCCCTTGGCGCATGTACAGCCAGACGGCTTCTGCGCCACTTGAATCGGCCTAACAATATACTAAAAGTATCGACAGATGCGACACTGACGCGGGTTCCATCTATGCTGCTTTATCGCTATCCTGAACACTCACGGAAAAACCTATGCCAGCACCACAGACACTCCTTGCCGATATGTTCGCTGCCGCCGTCAACGCGGCACGGCCTGAAAACTGCCTCGCCGCGCACCTGCCGCCCCCACCCAAGGGCCGCACGGTCGTGATCGGTGCCGGCAAGGCGTCGGCGGCCATGGCACGCGTCGCCGAGCAACACCTTCAGGGGAACGTCAGTGGGTGCGTGGTGACACGTTACGGCCATGCGGTCGATTGCCAGCATATTGAAATTATCGAAGCCGCTCATCCTGTGCCTGATCAAGCCGGCATTCAGGCGGCACGCCAAATTCTTGATCTGGTAAGCAATCTGACGGCCGACGACCTGGTGATTGCTCTTATCAGTGGCGGCGGTTCGGCGTTGCTGCCCATGCCGGCCCCGGGCATCACGCTGTCCGACAAGCAGGACATCAGCCGCCAGCTGCTGCGCAGCGGCGCCACCATTTCGCAGATGAACACTGTGCGGCGTCACCTGTCGGCCATCAAGGGGGGCCACCTTGCCGCCGCATGCTACCCGGCGCGTGTGGTAAATCTGATAATCTCAGACATACCCGGCGACAACCCCGCCGATGTCGCGTCCGGCCCCACCGTGGCCGACACCACCACGTGCGCCGACGCGCTGGAAATCCTTCAGCGCTATAAGGTGAACGTCCCCGATTCCGTGCGCCGTATTCTTGAAGAAGGCGTCAGCGAAACCGTCAAACCTGACCACCCCCACATGGCCAACGTAGACACCCGCGTCATCGCGTCGTCCCAACACGCCCTGATGGCGGCGGCCGACGTGGCCCGCCAAGCCGGCATCACCCCCGTGGTATTGGGTGACGCCATCGAAGGCGAATCCCGCGAGGTAGCCACTGTCATGGCCGCCATCGCACACCAGGTACGACGCCATGGCCAGCCGGCCCAGGCGCCTTGTGTGTTGCTGTCCGGTGGCGAAACCACCGTTACGGTCCGGGGCGACGGACGTGGCGGGCGCAATGTCGAGTTCCTGTTGTCGCTTGCGCTGGCACTGCAAGGGGCCGAAAAAATCTGCGCTGTTGCCGGCGACACGGATGGCGTCGACGGCCAAGAAGAAACGGCCGGGGCGTTCGTGTTTCCTGATACGCTGGAACGGGCGCACACGCTGGGTATGGCCCCACGCCATTTTCTGGACAACAACAACGCCCATGAATTTTTTGAGCGCCTGGACAACAGCCTGGTCACCGGGCCCACACTCACTAATGTCAATGACTTCAGAGCCATACTGGTTCTTTAGATCAAAAATTTGTAGGAGTACCCATGAAAGACACTAAAAAACTTACTGCCGACGATGTCAAGAAAATCGCGGCGGCTGCCGAAGCCAAGGCACAGGCCGAAGGGTGGAACGTATGCATCGCGATCTGTGACGCGGGCGGTCACGCACTGTGGCTGCAGCGCATGGACGGCGCACCGCTTACCAGTGCCACGGTGGCACCCGCCAAGGCGCGCACCAGCGCCATGACCGGCAAACCCAGCAAAGTTATGGAAGACATGGTCAATAACGGCCGCTATGCCGCCCTGGATATGCCCGTGACGGTGCTGGAAGGTGGCGAACCCATCATCGTCGATGGCGACGTCATCGGCGCGGTTGGTGTTTCCGGCGTGCTGGCCAGCCAGGATGCCGAAGTGGCACGCGCCGGTATTGCCGCGCTGGGTGTCGCCTCCTGATATTTCTCGCGTGTGCCGTTTTGCCTGCGCTTGGCGCGCCCAAAAGGCACACACGCCACTCCAATCAACTATTAATTCGTCAACAGGAAATCCTATGACCGAACGCACTACTTGCCACCGCTTGCAGGTTGCCGACGAACTCTATCGCTTCATCCAGGACGAAGCATTGCCCGGCAGCGGCGTCAATGCCGATCAATTCTGGGCCGACTTT
>JAJUIY010000114.1 GCA_029267415.1 Alcaligenaceae bacterium | reverse complement strand
TGCTGGGCGTGTTCAGCAGCGACATCACGTTTGTGTTGTTCATGTCCCGCTATAGCGACGCCCGCCGCATTGGAACATCGGCACAACTCTGGTATTTTTTTGGGGTGGCTATCCCCGGCTGGGCGGTGTGGAACGTATTCTCGCTCGTGGGTATATTCATGGGCGGGCTGGTTCCGCCTGAATGGTCGCTTGAGTTTGGCGCCATTCTGGCCTTGATGGCGGTTATTTTGCCCTTGATCAAGTCGCGGCCCATGGTGATGTGTCTGATCGCGGCGGGCCTGACCGCCTGGGTTGCGCAACCCTTGCCGTTGCGGCTGGGCCTGGCGGTAGCGGTGGTGGCCGGCGTGTTGGCCGGGATTTTCAGCGAAAGGCTGGCGGTGCGTGCTCGGGGTGTTCAGTGACTTTTGCGATAGACTGGTATATTGTTGGGGCCATCGTTTTACTTACCCTGTGCAGTATTTTGACGCGCTGCTCGTACTTGCTGTTTGGCGATCGTTTTCCCCTGTCTGACAGCATGCGCCGGGCATTTCGTTATGCCCCGGTTGCCGCGCTGGCCGGTATCGTCGTGCCCGAACTACTTCCCTGGCAACCTGGCGTGGCGCTGGTCTTCGATGCACGGCCATTGGCGGCGCTCGCCGCCATCATTCTTTACTGGCGCACCGGAAGCACACTGGCCGTCATTATTGGCGGCATGGTGGCTTTTTGGGGTTTTCGGTATCTTCTTGCCGTCGGCATTTAACGACAGATCGCGACCGGTTTCAGCCCAAATCGTGCCTGAACTTTGCAAAATTTGAAGTGACGTGTCGGTCGTGCGTTAAAATACGACGGTTCAAACGCCTTTGGGATTCTCCCTGCCAGGCTCTTATCGTGTTCAATGACAGCTACTAATTCAAACGAATCTGCACCTACTTTTTCCGAGTTTGGCCTGCACCCCAGCATTTTGCAGGCAATCGCCGAAACCGGTTACACCACCCCGACACCTATTCAGGCCCAGGCGCTGCCGGTGGTCATGGCCGGGCACGACGTTATGGGTGCCGCGCAAACGGGTACCGGAAAAACTGCCGCGTTTACGCTGCCCATCGTGCAGCGTCTGCTACCGCTGGCCAACACCAGTGCGTCGCCGGCGCGCCACCCTGTGCGCGCTCTTATTTTGGCCCCAACGCGTGAGCTGGCCGATCAGGTGGCCGACAACGTGGCGCGTTACACCAAACATACACCGCTACGTTCTGCAGTGGTGTTCGGGGGCGTCGACATCAACCCGCAGCGCGATTTGCTGCGCCAGGGATGCGAAATTCTGATTGCGACGCCGGGGCGCTTGCTCGATCACGTCGAGCAACGCAACGTTAACCTCAGTCAAGTCAGTATTCTGGTGCTTGACGAAGCTGATCGCATGCTGGATATGGGCTTTCAGCCCGACCTCGAACGCATCGTCAAGCTGCTGCCGCCCAAACGGCAAAACTTGCTGTTTTCGGCCACATTCAGCAATGACATTCGCAAGCTGGCGCGCTCGTCACTGCGTAACCCCATCGAGATTCAAGTGTCGGGCAGCAATGCTACGGCGGATACCGTCACGCAAATTGCCTACGCGTTGCCCAGCGACCGCAAGCGGGCGGCGGTGGTGCATTTGGTCAAGTCGCGCAACCTGAGCCAAGTCATTGTGTTTTCCAACACGAAAATCGGTACCGCCCGCTTGGCTCGCGAACTCAGTCGAGATGGTGTCAAAGCCGAATCCATTCACGGCGACAAAAGCCAGTCCGACCGCATGAAGGCCTTGCAGGCGTTCAAAGACGGCGAGCTTGATGTGCTGGTGGCCACCGATGTGGCGGCGCGCGGTCTGGATGTGGCCGGTGTGCCGTGCGTGATCAATTACGACCTGCCATTCAACCCTGAAGATTATGTGCATCGTATCGGCCGAACCGGCCGTGCCGGTGCGGAAGGCGAGGCCATCGCACTGTTTGCCCCCGACGAAGAGCGCTATCTGCTGGAAATTGAAAAACTGATCAAGCGCAAGATTCCGCGTGGCCAACTTTCGTTGCCGGCGTCGGTCGGCCGGGGTCGTCAGCGCGATCGGTCGCGGCGTGGCGAAGCGCCGGCGCGCAAGCCGGAAGACGATTTCTTCTATAAGCCATACGAGCCATCGCCGTCCGCCGGACGCGGGTCGCAGACGGCGGCCTCATCCACGGGAACCGAGCCCACTTCGCGGCGGTCGGTGGGTGTGCTGCTGGGCGGTTAAACGTCCCTTCCTTGCTTCAGCAAACCGGCCAGCGGGCCGGGCCCGTCCACCAAGGGCGCGTTGGCATCTTCCACGCTTCTGATCAGCCGTTCCAGGTGGCTGATATACGGAAGCTGGGCGCCAAAAAATACGTTGCCTTTCGGGTTTTGGATCAAGATGGTGGGAAAGTCGTCCACGTCGTGATCGTCCAGCAGGTGAGGGTCCTCTTCGATGTCGATCCACACAAAAGTATGGGCGGGCCACTGGTCGCTTAGCGAATTGAAGTCGGGGCGATAGCTATTGCAGGTGTCGCACCAGGCGGCACAGTAGCAGGCAATGACCAGGTTTGTGCTGGTTTCCAGGCGCTCTATAAGGGCGGAAGGTGTGCGTGTTTCGTATACGGCCATAAAAGACAAAAAAGGGTGGGTTTGTTTATGATGGCGGGAACAGGACATTGAGAGCACATGCCATGAGCGGATACCCACAAGCCAGCAAAATGCAGCCGACGGCCCCGGGGCCACTCGGGATGGGGGCAATTGGGCTTGCCTTCAAGCGTGCCTTGATATCGCAGGTACACCCTAAAATGCTGGCGGCCCTGTTCTTGCCCTTTGTGATCGCGTTGCTGGGGGCCATTGTACTGCTTTGGGCCTTCTGGTCACCACTGACAGCGTGGCTTGACGGCCAAATGTCGCAGTGGGAAGTGGTCAATCAACTTGACCAATGGCTGCTGGCCGTTGGCCTGTTTTCTATCAAGGTCTACATGATTCCGGTTTTGGCGGCGGGCCTGCTGCTGCCGTTGGCGGGCATTTTGGGCCTGGTGATCGCCGCAGTGTTTGTCATGCCCATCGTGTTGCGCCATATCGAAAAGCGCGATTATAAAAACGTACGCCGACAAGGCCAGCACGCGGTTGCCGTGGGTGCCTGGAATGCGGTGCTGGTCGGAACGGTGTTTGTGTTCGGGTGGCTGGTTACTATGCCTCTGTGGTTGTTTCCGCCGCTGGCGCTGATCTTGCCGGTTTTCTGGTGGGCCTTTGCCTTTAGCCGCATGATGCGGGTCGATGCTCTGGTCGAGCACGCCAATGGCGCGGAGCGCCGGTATTTATGGCGGCGCCACAATGTGCAGTACTGGCTTCTGGGATTGGCGCTGTCCGTTGTTAACCTGTTTCCGCCCATGTGGCTGGTGTTGCCCGTGTTTTCGGCGCTGGTGTTTGGGCACTACAGTCTGGAGGCCCTGCGCCAATACCGCTTGCAGACGGCCATCCAGCCCCCGGCACCACCGTCTTCCACGTTGCCGTCGTCGGCCAATGAACAGGATCAGACAGACGCTTGAACCCCAAGAGCATCGCATGAACGAACCCCTTCCTCGTGTCCGCCTGATTATTATTGGAGACGAAATTCTATCGGGTCGCCGCCAGGACAAGCATTTCTCGACGTTTATCGAGCTGCTGGGCCAGCGTGGCATGCAGCTGTCCGGCGCCGAAATTGTGTCGGATAGCCTTGACGACATCACCGAGGTGCTGACACGCAGCTTCAGCACCCCGGACATTGTGTTTTGTTGTGGTGGCATTGGGGCCACACCGGACGACCAAACACGACAGGCCGCCGGCAGGGCGCTAGGGGTTCCATTGGTGTTGCACCCTGAGGCCGAGCGCCTGATTACTGAGCGTTGTGCCGACCTGGAACGCAAGGGGCAGGGCAGTGCCGACATGTCGCTTCCTGAAAACCAGCAGCGTTTGCAGATGGGTATGTTCCCCGAAGGGGCCGAGATTGTCCCCAACCCCTTCAATAAGATTCCGGGGTTTTTCATTCGGCATCACACGTTCATGCCGGGGTTTCCCGTTATGGCTTGGCCGATGGCCGAATGGACGCTCGACACGCGCTATGCCCATCTTCACCACCGGGTCAACGCCATTGAACACTCTTTCCTCGTGTTCGGCATGCCCGAATCGCGCATTGTGCCGGTGCTTGAAGAGTTGGAGCGCCGTTGGCCGGGGGTCAAGGCCTTCAGCTTGCCCAGTGCCGGCGAACGCGGACGGCCACATATTGAATTAGGGGTGCGCGGCAGCCCTGACGCGGCTACCCAAGCATTGGCGTGGCTGCGTGATCAGACCACCGCATTGGGTGGCGAGCTGCTCCCCACATCGTGATCCTGGTCGGCGGTCTTGCCGGCGGCGCCGGCTGAGAAGGGCTTTCGGGTTCGAACTGCCTAACTACCGTTGTTTTTCGTGACGAGAAACGGTTGATTTTTTCGACCGCTTTTCATATGATGGAATTGTTGCAACGCATCATCTGCCCACAAAAATGCCACCAATAAAATCTGCCCAGCAGGCGCTCAACGGCGCATTTACAGAACAACCCGTTGCCATTCAGGTGCTCGACCGCGCCATGCGTTTGCTCGACGCCCTGGCGCGCCAGTCAGATCCCGTTGCCTTGAAAGAGCTTGCCGAAACCACGGGCTTGCATACTTCTACTACGCATCGCATTTTGAACGACTTGGTCGCCGGACGCTTTGTTGAGCGTGTCGATAGCGGCATGTACCGCTTGGGCATGCGTTTGCTAGAGCTTGGCTCGTTGGTGAAGGGCCGGCTTGATGTGCGTGAAGTCGCCATCGAACCGATGCGCGAACTGCACAAGTTGACCGGACAGACTATTAACCTGTCACTGCGCCAGGGTGATGAGATCGTGTATATCGAGCGCGCATGGAGCGAATGTTCGGGTATGCAGGTGGTACGTGCCATTGGTGGGCGTGCACCTTTGCACCTAACCTCCACCGGCAAATTGTTCTTGTCGGTTAGCGACCCGCGGCAAGTGCGGGCCTATGCCATGCGCACGGGCTTGGCCGGCACCACGCGCAATAGCATTACCAGTACCGACGTGCTCGAACGCGAATTAGCACTGGTGCGTCGCCTGGGCTACTCGCGTGACAACGAAGAACTGGAACTGGGCGTGCGCTGTATTGCCGCGGGCATCTATGACGATACCGGCACCTTGCAGGCGGGCCTGTCCATCTCGGCCCCTGCCGATCGTTTGCGTGACGAATGGATCCCCATCATGTTGCGAATCAGCCGCGACATTTCGCGCGCCCTGGGCCACGAAACAGCGGACAACTAAGCTGTTTGTGCGGCGCAACAAAAATCCTTGACAGGGTAGTGGCTGCTTGTTAAAGTGTGTTTGTGCAATGCAGCAAACGCGGGATTTTACGGTGCATTGCAGTATGAAACCTCCGTACATTTTTGTCGGCATCATGTCGACCACAGGAAAATACCATGAACGCACTTCCGCAACAGTTTATTGCCAATCAGCAAGCCTCCATCCAGAATATCCTGGCCGTTCAGAACGCGGTTTTTGAAGGCTTTGAAAAGCTCGCCGACCTGAACCTGAAAGTTTTCAAGGCGTCGTTTGACGAAGCCAGCCAGAAGGCGCAAGAAGCCGTCAAAATTCAAGACGCTCAAGAAGCACTGGACTTCTCGTCCTCGCTGTTTCAGCCGGGTGCCGAAAAAGTTCTGGCGTACAGCAAGCAGGTTTATGACGTCATCTCCGGCGTGCAAGTAGACATCGCCAAATTGACCGAAGCCCAGCTTGAACAAGCCCAACAGCAAATCAGCGAAGCTATCGACCAGCTCGCCAAAAACGCCCCGGCGGGTTCCGAGGGTGCTGTGGCACTGCTGAAATCCTCGCTGGCATCCGTTAACAGCGCCTACGAAAGCGTGACCAAGTCCGCCCGCCAAGCCGCTGAGGCTGCCGAGGCCAACATTGCAAAGGCGACCGATGCCACCTTCAAAGCCGCTAGCGAGGCCGTCGAAGCATCCAAGCCCGCCGCCCGCGCACGCCGCGCGACGGCCTGATAACCAAGGCTTGGCTAGCCGTCCGCCCCGTTCAGGGCGGGGGCGAGAAATCTCCATTCGGTTAACCCGCTTTGCCCGTCTGTATCCAGACGTGGCAAAGCGGGTTTTTTGTGCGTCGACGAGTATGATTAAGGCATGGATGAGCAAGTCATTGCTGCGATGGCCCGTTGGCCAAATGTGCCCGATGTGTTCGGATGGTTGTCCCTGAACGAACAGGGGCAGTGGCGCCTGCATCCTGCCGGCGACGCGCTTGAAAACGATGCTATGCCGGCCGCTTCCGGACACCATGCCGGGCTTAGCCGTGGTGTGCCCATGGCCAGCCCGCGTATCAACCAATTTATTAACCGCAATTACACGTGCGACGAAAAAGGCCGCTGGTATTTTCAGAATGGCCCGCAGCGCGTGTTTGTTCGCCTGGATGTGGCGCCGCTCATCTTGCATACGACCGATGTGCAGCTGTCACAGCCCCAGTTTTTGTCGCACAACGGCTTGCGCACCTCGGCGGTGACGCGTTGGTGCATTGACAGCCAGGGTCGCTTGTTTGCCGACACGGACCGTGGCCCCGGGCTAATTGCGGGACGCGATTTGGAGCAAGTGCTTGGCAGCTTGCGCACAGACGATGGGCGCGATGTGGCCGACGTTATAGCGGCGTGCGGCTTCCCTCCAGACGGGGCAATTCAATCGAGCAACAGTGGCACCACGGCCAGGGTTGACGCAGCGCGCGCACTTGCTCCGGCCGCCCGTCTGGTGTGGGGCGATACCCCAGCTGTACCACTTTATTTTTGCGGCGATGACCAGGTGGCCGGCTTGTTCGGCTACGTACGATTCCCCGGTCCGTAAACCGGAATATGCGCTTAGAATGGGTGTCTGAATGGCAGTTGGGGCATCAGGTAGAATCAAATTATGACCACAGGCGCTTCTTCGTTTTACTTTCCGGCTCCGCGCGCACAGCGTTTTTGCAGTCAGTGCGGTACCCAGCTGACGCAAATTATTCCCCCAGACGATAACCGTCTGCGCGACGCATGTGGGCGTTGCGGCGCTATCCATTATCAAAACCCGCGCAATGTGGTGGGCGTGCTGCCCATTTGGGAAGGTAAGGTGTTGCTGTGCCGGCGCGCCATCGAGCCGCGCTACAACACCTGGACACTGCCCGCCGGTTTTATGGAGCTGGGCGAAACAACCGCTCAGGGGGCCATGCGCGAAACGCAGGAAGAAGCCGGAGCCCAGATCGAACTGGGTTCGCTCTACACCATTATTGATGTGCCGCATGCCGAGCAGGTACATTTTTATTACCTGGCTCGCGTGCTTAGCCCGGAGCTGTATCCGGGCCCCGAAAGCCTCGAAGCCGCGTTTTTTGCTGTTGAAGATATCCCGTGGTCGCGTTTGGCCTTTCGCACGGTGGTCACTACGCTCGAACACTATATCCGCGACCGTGAAACGGGGGTGTTTCCAATTCACCACTATGACATTGAACAGGTGTCATACAACACGTCCGACCAGCCGTAGCCAATAGACTTGTACCCGTTCATGAGCACCATCATTTGGGTCGATCCCGCCACACCGCTGCCGTGCGCCCGCCAGGCCTCCATGCATGGCCTGCTGGCGGCGGGTGCCGATTTGTCGGTGGAGCGTCTGGCCGAAGCGTATAGCAAGGGCATTTTTCCGTGGTTCAACGAGGGCGATCCG
>JAJUIY010000296.1 GCA_029267415.1 Alcaligenaceae bacterium | reverse complement strand
CGATTTTTAATGGGTCATAATTCTGATCTTTCGCTGGATGTGGGCCGTTAGCTCAGCCGGTAGAGCAGCGGACTTTTAATCCGTTGGTCGCGCGTTCGAATCGCGCACGGCCCACCAAAATTCTTGCGAAATCGCTTGTAAAAAGCCGCCAGCCATGGCGGCTTTCTCGTATCTGTTGCATGAGGAAAGGCGCTTCCCCAGGCGTCTTATTAAACGTCTAGCACCCCGTCCGCATTTTTAACGCCCGAAGCCGTTCGTCGTCGCGGATACGCCGTGCGCAGGCGGCCACCTCGGCGGCAGCTGCCAGCGGCACAAAAATAACGCCGTCGTCGTCACCAAGAACAAAATCTTCAGTACTGACCATGTGCGCGCCGCAACGCGCGCTGGATGCTGCACCGCTGTCGGCATCCGTGCTGGCGCGTTGCAGGCGTCCGGGATAGGCGCCCAGGCTGAACAGGGGCTGCCGGATTTCACGTAATTCTGCTGTATCGCGATGCATGCCCCAAATGACGATGCCGGCCAAGCCGGCGCCACGCGCTCGAAGGGCCAACAAATCGCCAACACAGGCCTCGTCGTTGCGGCCGCCGTTGTCAATCACCAGTACATCGCCTGCAGTGGCCAAGTTCATAGCGTCGACAATGGCACCAATACCACGCTCAAGGTGTACCGGCCAGACTCTGCCAACCAAGTGTGTGCCGCGCCATAGGGGGCGCAAGCCTGCGGGGCCACAGCGCAACGGAATGTTTAGTTGTACACAGGCGTCCGCCACGTGAGCGGCAGCCAGGTCGGCGTAGTGGGGATGTAGTGTTGCGTGTGGCATAAACGCTCAGCGGTTAGTTCAAGTTAGCAGTGGATGACGAGGCGGCATAACGGGCTTTAAGCGCCTCAAACGAAATGATTTCGCCAGCAATGGCGCTGGCCGCCACCGTTGGGGGGCTGGCAAGCCAAACCGAGCCCGGGCCGCCACGTCCAGGGAAATTGCGATTAATGGCGCTGATGGTGACCTCGTCTTCGTGGGTGGACACGCCCGGACCACACTGCCCACAGGCACCGCAGGCCGGTTGCAGCATTTCAGCCCCCACGGTTTTAAACGTATCCAGATAGCCTTTCGAGATACAGTAGTCGCGTACTTGCAAGGCGCCGCATTGCAAGTAAAGTGTTACCCCATCCGCTACTTTAAGGCCCCGGTCGGCCGCCCAGCGCAGTACTTCATGGTACAGATCAAAGTCTTCCCGCTTGCCGGCGGTACACGAGCCGCCATAGGCAATGTTGATTTTGACGGTTTTGTCCAGATCGCTTACGGCCACCCCATTACCCGGATCGCCGGGTGCGGCCAGCATCGGGCCAATGGTTGAGCAGTCAATGGTGATTCGGTCAGCATAGGGGGCGCCGTCGTCGCTATGCATCCAGTCTTCCAGCTGTACGTCCACGCCGCGGCGCTCTTTGATGAACCGGACGGTTTCCTCGTCAGGCACGACAATGCCGGTCAGGCCGCCCATTTCCGCGGTCATGTTGGTTAGCGTGGCGCGTTCGTCCGTCGACATGGCGTCGATCACCGGGCCGGCAAATTCAAATACCTTGCCCATTGCATCGCCCGATTTGATGCGGGGGTCGGCCAGCAGGTGCAGCACAATATCTTTTGCCGTGACGCCGTCTTGTCG
>JAJUIY010000155.1 GCA_029267415.1 Alcaligenaceae bacterium | reverse complement strand
GGCCAAGGCGCGGCGTAAATGCTGGGTAGGCGTTACAGCGTAGGCGGCATAGTAGCCATCATTTTCACCCGTCAAAAAATGATGAACCACATGGTGGATGTCGTCATTCCATTGCGCTGTGAAGCCTTGTTCCAATAGCTCGGCATCGTTGTCATCGTTTTCAAGTATCAGATGCACGTGCCGCCCCCGGCACGCCCGGCGTACTGTCTGTGCCAGTTCCGACAGCCAGTCCTTGCCGACAATGGCATGTACAGCATCCAGCCGCAAGCCATCGAAACGATAGTCTTGCAGCCAATACAACGCGTTCTCGGTGAAGAAAGCTCGCACCTGCGGACGACGAAAATCGATGGCCTCGCCCCACGGGGTGTCGACGTCACGTCGGAAAAATTCCGGCACGCGCCCGGCCAGGTAGTTTCCCTCGGGCCCAAAATGGTTGTAGACCACATCCAGAAACACCTGCATACCCAAGCCGTGGGCGGTATCAACCAGCTGACGCAACTGCTCCGGCGTGCCATAGCTTTCGTCCGGTGCATACGGCAACACCCCGTCATAGCCCCAATTACGTTGCCCAGGAAAGTCAGCAATAGGCATCAGCTGGATGGCAGTAACGCCTAACTGAGCCAAACCGGACAGGCGGGCCCGCACGCCATCGAAGCCACCGGCCAAGCCCGCATGCACCTCGTAAATAACCGTCTGCTCCCACGGCATACCTATCCACCGCGGGTGACTCCACGCCCAGCCGGTAGGGTCGACCACGCAACTGTCGCCATGCACATCGCCCTCCTGCCGGCGCGACGCCGGATCCGGCATGCTGGTGCCATCGTCAAAGCCGTAACGATAGCGGGTACCGGGCGCGCAAGAAACGCGCAATTCGTGCACGCCGTCGTGGCGACGCACCATGGGTTGTCTGTCGCGGTCCGCGATTTCAAGCCATACGCGCTGCTGGCCGGGTATCCAGACGCGGAATCGGACGTCGCCTTCCGGCAGCACCCGCGCGCCAAACTGATAGGCCGCGCCTGTTTCAGGCGTCCGGGGTGCATGCGGCACTGCCTGGGCTTTGCGCAACGATTTGGATCGCTCATGACGACTTGTGCGTACCATCGTGATTCCCTGTGTCGGGCCGGTGTGTGGCACGCAGCAACACCAGCGAATGGGCGGCCAGCGGCACCGTGTTATCTGGCCGCATTGAGTGCCGCACCGGTTTATTTCTTGTCGCTACACGGGTGTCCAGGGCCAGAGACCATTCTAGCGCCGGCGCGTTCGGTACCTGGAAGGTCACGTCCTCGTGGCTGGCATTAACCAGCAATAACGAGACCTGAACTGTGGACGCATCACGCCACGCGGCCCGACGCAATCCCAGCACGCGCCCTTCGGCAAATTGCCAGCCCTCTTCAGTCATGGCCTGCCCATCCATATCCAGCCACGCCACCCGTGTCAGACCCGGACAAAGCTCGGTATTTGAATGGTTGTACTCTGCGAAAGAAAGCGACGCCTCCTCGCGACGCAGTGCGGTAAGCGACGCCACAAAATCAGTCAGTTCACGCCCTTGCGCGGAGGCGGCCTGGTCCCAGTCAAGCCACGACAACTCGTTATCTTGGCAATAGGCATTGTTATTGCCCTGCTGGCTATTACCGAACTCGTCGCCGGCCAGCAGCATGGGGGTGCCGTTGGACAAGAACACGGAAGCCAGCATGGATTTCAGCACCTGCAAACGGACGCCCGCGATGTCAGGGTTCTCGGTAGGGCCTTCTTCACCCCAGTTGTTGCTGAAGTTGGCGTCGTGGCCGTCGATGTTGTCGTCGCCATTGGCGTCGTTATGCTTATTTGCATAGGTCACCAGATCGTGCGCCGTGAAGCCGTCGTGGGAAGCCACATAGTTTATGGACACCCAGGGCCGTCGAAACCGGCGGTCAAACAAGGCAGGCGATGCCAGCAGGCATTCGGGAAGCTGGGCACGCAGGCCGGCCTCACCGGCCCAGAAACGGCGGATTGCATCCCGAAACTCGGCATTCCATTCCGCCATGCCGGCCGGCTGGTTGCCCAATTGATACCCGTCGATGCCCACATCCCAGGGCTCGGATATCAGCTTCACACGACGCAGTACCGGATCTTGCATCAAGGCATCAAAAAAGCCCGCTCCGGGGTCGAAACCGTGGTCTTCACGCCCCAGCGTGACACCCAAATCGAAGCGAAACCCGTCAATGTCATAACTTTCCACCCAATGCCGCAACGAGTCCATCACCATTTGCACCACCCGGGGATGTGAAAAGTTCACTGTATTGCCGCAACCGGTGTCATTGATGTAGTAACGCTTCTCGTCGGGCATCAAGCGGTAATAACTGGCGTTATCCAGCCCCCGCCACGACAGGGTGGGTCCTAATTCATTGCCTTCGGCGGTATGGTTGTACACGACGTCCAGCACCACTTCGATGCCGGCCGCGTGCAAGCGACGTATCGCGCGCCGAATTTCGTTGTAATCGTCATTGATGAGATACGAACGGTCAGGGGCAAAATATGCAAGGGTGTTGTAGCCCCAGTAATTACTCAGGCCGCGGTCTACCAGAAAACGATCATCCAGAAATGCCTGCACGGGCAAAAGTTCCAGCGTGGTCACGCCCAGCTTGTTCAAATGTTCAATGAAGCGCGGGTCGGCCAGCGCCGTCCAGGTACCGCAAGCGGTATCCGGCAAGTCGGGACGCAACATCGACACGCCCTTGATATGTGCTTCATAAATAACGGTATCAGCCCATGGAATACGCGGCGCATTTTGCCCGGCCCAGTTGTAGCTGTCATGTACCACCACAGCCTTTGGCATGCAGGCCGCGCTGTCCCGCCGATCAAAACTTAAATCCGCTTTGCCATGCCCGGTCCGGTACCCGAACAACGCGTCGGACCAGCGCACGCGGCCCTGCAACTTGCGGGCATACGGATCGAGCAAGAGCTTGTGGGGGTTGAAGCGGTGCCCATTTTTTGGGTCGTAAGGACCATGGGCGCGCAGGCCGTACACCAGCCCTGGACGGGCATCGGGCAGATAGCCGTGCCAGACCTCGTCGGTACATTCGGGCAGTGTGTAGCGACGCAACTCTTTGCGGCCGCGCTCATCAAAAATACACACGTCTATACGTTGGGCGTGTGCGGAAAACACCGCGAAATTGACGCCCAGACCGTCACTGTGTGCCCCCAGCGGATAAGGCAGGCCGGCCGTCATCGTCGCAGGTAATAGTGCTGTCATGTGGTGGGCTCCGCGTGGTGATTAGAAGGGGCCGTCCCGTGCAGGAAAAACAAGGTGGCCAAGGGCGGCAGCGTGATCGCGATGGACTGGGCGTGGCCGTGTAAGGGCACCGGTTCAGTCTCCACGCCGCCGAAATTGCCTACATTGCTGCCCCCATAAAGGGATGCGTCGGTATTTAGCCACTCACCCCATTGCCCCGCCGCCGGTACGCCTATGCGATAACGCACACGCTGTACAGGAGTCATATTGCTGACGATAAGCGCATTGACGTCGCCATGGTGGCGACAAAAGGCGAACACGCTGTTTTGTGCATCATCAGCCACCGCCCACGAAAACGAAGCCGGATTGTGGTCGGTGGCATGAAGCGCCGGAACTTCGCAATACATGTGATTCAGGTCCTGGACAAGGCGCTGCAATCCCGCGTGCAAGGGCTGCGTCAACACATCCCAGTCAACGCTCCCGTCATGGTCCCACTCGGCAGGTTGGCCGGTTTCGCCGCCCATGAACAGCAGCTTCTTGCCCGGATGCCCCCACATAAAACCAAAATAAGCGCGCAAGTTGGCAAACCGTTGCCAGACATCGCCGGGCATCTTGTTCAGCAACGCGCCTTTACCGTGCACCACCTCGTCATGGGAAAGCGGCAAAATAAAGCGCTCCGACCAGGCATAGACCATGCCAAACGTCATGGCATCGTGGTGATGACGGCGATGCACCGGGTCATGCTGCATATATGACAGGGTGTCGTGCATCCAGCCCATATTCCATTTGTAGTCGAAGCCCAGTCCGCCGTTTTCCGGGGTGGCCGTGACCCCCGGCCACGCTGTGGACTCTTCGGCAATAAGCAGCGTGCCGGGGCAATGCTCCTCCACGGCGGCGTGCAACTCACGAAAAAAATCGATAGCGTCAAGATTGTGATTACCGCCGTACCGGTTAGGAATCCATTGCCCGGGCTCCCGGCTGTAATCCAGATACAGCATCGACGCCACCGCGTCTACGCGCAGCGCATCAACATGAAATTCACGCAGCCAATGCAGCGCGCTGGCGATCAGGAAGGCCCGCACTTCATTGCGGCCCAGGTTGTAAATATGGGTGTCCCAGTCGGGATGCAGGCCTTGGCGCGGGTCGGCATGCTCGAACAAGGCCGTTCCGTCAAAATGGGCCAAGCCGTGGGGGTCGTCCGGAAAATGCGCTGGCACCCAATCCATAATCACGCCCAGCCCCGCCTGGTGGCAATCGTTGATAAAACGCGCAAAGTCGCCCGGGGTGCCGTAACGGGACGTGGGCGCAAACAAGCCCACCGGTTGATACCCCCATGAACCCCCAAAAGGGTGTTCAGTCACCGGCATCAGCTCAATATGGGTAAAGCCCATCTGCCGCGCATAACGAATCAGTTTGGGGCCGGTGTCGCGCCACATCACCAAGTCCGCCGCGTCATCCAGCCACGAGCCCGCGTGCACCTCGTAAATCGACATCGGCGCTTCAGGCGTTTGCCCCTCGGCGCGCTTCTGCATCCAGGCGTCATCGCCCCATGGAAAGGGCTCGTCGTCGCACACGACCGACGCCGTCGCCGGGGGCAGTTCAAACTGGCGTGCAAAGGGATCCGACTTCAGCGGCAACAGGTGTCCATGCCGATCATGCAATTCAAACTTGTAAAGTGCCCCCGGCTCGACACCCGGGACAAAACATTCCCATACCCCGTCGTCCCCGGGAAGCATCGGGTGCCGCCGTCCATCCCAGCCATTAAAGTCGCCCACCACTGCGACACCGCTGGCGTTTGGTGCCCACACCGCAAAGCGAGTACCGCCGACCTGCGCCTGGCCCGCGTCCCGCACATCAGGGTCGGTCGGCGGCACCGGGTGCGCGCCCATCCGGGCAAGCATGCTGAGCGGCGTCATGACTGTTCCACCCATTGCCGACTACCGGCCTGTTCTCGGGTCATGGCTGGTCCCCTTCCTGAATCGAGGGCTCTTTGCTAAGCAAGCCCTGGCACGCGTCCAGCAGGCCGGCAAGCGCAATCACGACCCATTCTTTCCGATGTGCCAGTTCATAGTTAACCTCGTAGGCGGCCTTTTCCAGCAACGCCAGCTGCAGCGCCAGATGATCCTGGTCGGATGTCGACGTCGCGTCACCCGCACCCGCGGCTTCGTAACCGGGGCGTTGTGACGCTTCACCACGCTGCCGCTCTTCGCGATAAGCACACAGAAATGCCTCCGCCGCCTTGTCTCGGAATTCCTGCAACAGATGGTGGCGCTGCCATTGCATGGCAGCGGTTGCCGGTGCCCGTGCCGCCTCGTCCTCCGGGTCGGTGGATGACGCCACCGCAGCCCCCTGCAATGGCGCATAGGCGAACGCGGCAGCGTAATCGAATGATCGCAAGATTCCGGCGACATCCCGCCATGGCGTGGCCTTGATATGGCGCTCATCCGCCGCACGTAATGGTTCCCCCTCAAAATCGATGAAGTACACATCGTTCTGTGCGACCAGGATCTGCCCAAGGTGGAGGTCGCCATGCAGTCGCGTCATCGGCAACCCGGCCAT
>JAJUIY010000088.1 GCA_029267415.1 Alcaligenaceae bacterium | reverse complement strand
GTTGCCATCCCTAGAGCATCCAGTCGATGGGTAACAATGATAAAAAGCCGGCCCAGAAGCGACGCCAAAACGAACTGTGTGGTTCGGTGTCATATTGCAACACCCTGCCGTCACGATATTCGATCCAGCGCACTTTGCCACTGTTATCCAGCACGACTTCGTAAGACGTTTGCGGAACTTGCCCCATGAAAGCGTCATGGATGCGTTGAGCGAGCCGCGGGCTGTCGATCACAAAGCCCAGCTCGGTATTTAATTCAGCCGAACGCGGGTCAAAGTTAAACGACCCCACAAAGACGCGCTTGTCGTCGATAGTAAGGGTTTTGGCGTGCAGGCTGGAGCCCGAGCTGCCCAGCGGCCCGGGCCCAGAGCCCAGCTTTCCGCCCAATCCGAACCCTGAGCCGGGGCCTGGTCCAGAACCCGAACCTGACCCTGATCCAGAAGGCAGCTTGCCTGATGCGCCGGTGGAGGAATCATCCGGGTCGTTATCGGGCCGGGTTTCGTACAGCTTGATGCCGGCCTTCAACAGCGGTTTACGCCACTTTGCATAACCGGCATGCACGGCCGGTACATCGGTCGAGGCGAGGGAGTTAGTTAGTATGCGGATTTCAATGCCTTGTTGTGCAAGATCGACCAGATAGCGCACGCCCGTCTCAGTGGGGACGAAATAGGATGAAACCAGGTCCAGGTGCGATTCCGGATTGCCAAAATAGCGTTGCAAGTCGAACGCAACGGTTTCTTCGGGTGGAACATTGCCCAATACTTTACGGGGGTCGTCGCTAAGCATCACCGTGGGGGCCCACTCGAGTTCAATGGAGAGGTCCAGGAGCTCGCGCACCAGACTGGATGTTTCGAGTGCGTCGGTATAGGCCTTGGCGGGTGCACCGGCGGCAATGGCCTCGGCCTTTTCTCGAAGCCGCGTCAGTTCATCGGGTTTGGGTTCGGGCAGCAACGCGCTTGCCGGCCAGGCGGACTGGCTGTTCCAGTAGCGGTCGAAGTCGTCGGAAATGTCGTATACCACTGACCCCACCGCCAGCACATCAAGGTCAGAGAACAAAATGTCGCGGGTTGCGCCAAAGTATTCGTCACCAATGTTCCGACCGCCGATTATGGTAGCCTGGTTGTCGGCCGTGAACGATTTGTTGTGCATGCGCCGGTTCAAGCGCGAAAAGTCCACCAGATAGTTGATCCAGCGCGGCGAACGTAGGGCCAGAGGGTTAAACAGCCGCACTTCGATGTTTGGGTGAGAATCCAGCGCGGCCAAGAGATGATCAATACCCGCATTGGCGCTGTCGTCCAGTAAAAATCGCACCCGTACACCACGATCGGCGGCTTGCCGCAGGCTGTCCAGCAGCAGCGTGCCGGTCAGGTCGTTGCGCCAGATGTAATACTGCACATCCAGGGTCCGCTGTGCTGCATTGGCCAATAGTGCGCGCACGGCGAAGGCCTCATAGGGGTCGGACAGCGAATAAATACCCGATTCGTCGGGGTGGCCTTCTTCCAGCGTGGCAACGGCCTGGCCGATGGTGGTATGGCGTCCTTCTTCCACGGGCAAGGCGTACGACGCGGGGCGCTCGGGAAGGTCGGGCAGGGGGGCGCAAGCGGTGGCCGCTAACACCAGCAGGAAAAATGCCAAGCCGCGACATGCGCGCTCCATGGCGCGGCGCGGTGCTCGGTGTGCGCCGGAGCGTTTTGTTGCGTGTTTATTATTGTTGTTGCTCATCCCGCTTCTCGCTTGACGCTGATGTGTTGCGTGGTGGACACCCGCGCGTTTGGGTGCTGGGTGTCCGAATGGTTAATGGTTGGCATCGGTTTGATGGACAAATAAGCACCGGTTAGGTTTGCGGCAAGTACCGGCTAGCTAAGTTGCGTACGCAGCGCATCCAGGGCGTCTGCCAGCTCACCGAACACAATGGTGCACGGCACCGCGAGCATCAGGTTTACCGGCAGACCGAAGTCTTCGACCAGGTTTTGGTTGGTGTCGCGCCATACGCCCATGGCGTCGTCGTAGACCAGTGGCCCAAGGGCAGCGGCCACCTGTGCCCGCACGGTGGTGCGTTTGCCAATATAGCCGACCACACGCAGCTTGCGTGCCGTGGCAAAGCCCACCTCAAAAGCGGTGCCAGAGTCGGGTTCGGTACCGCGAAAGGGGTTCAGGTTGGCCACCACGGCATCCGCCTGCTGCAGCATGGCGATGTTGGCGTGATAGATATCGGCGGCCTCAAGCGTAGGTTGGTCAGCCGGGTGCAGGGGCTCAAACCCTTTTTCACGGCAAAGTTGTTTATGCAATGTGGCCCGCTGTGCGATGTCGGGGAAAAACACATCAGGGCCGGCAAGGTAAACTTTTTTCATTGTCATGGTCAGGAATTGATGCCGGTAGGCCCGGCAAAGTTGTCGCGTTTAAACGGGCAACATGTGTGTGCATTACCCGTTGGATACGGAATCTACTGTACTTGAGCATCGTCAGAATTGGTAGAAACCCATGCTTGTTGGGCAAGTGCTTTAAGCCAAAACTATTTTTTGGTGCATTTGGCCCGTGAATTGAATGGCGGTCTAGGGTTAGAATGCAGGCACATAACAATCTGTGTCAGGCGTTCAAAATACAAAACATTCACGTTGTATGCGGGCGTGGGCCCGAAATAATTACACGCTTGTCCTCCCCAGGAGACCCCTATGAAACGGATTTCATCGCTGATTCTGTCGCTTGCCATGGTGCCCGTGGCGGTCAGTGCGGCGCCCATCAAAGTTGGTATTGCCAACGATATCTCCGGGCCCTTTGCCGCGATTGGTGCCGAAGCGCGCGACGGCTTTAACCTTGCCATCAAGCAACTTGACAACACGCTGGGCGGCCAGCCGGCCGAATTTATCCAGACGGATATGGGTGGCAACCCCGACCAGGCTCGCCAGCTTGTCGACCGCTATCTGAAGCGCGAAAACATTGATTTCTTCACCGGTCCCATTGGATCAAACGTTGCCCTGGCCGTTGGCCCGGCCTTGTTCAACGCCAAGGTTCCATACCTGTCAAATAACCCCGGCCCCAGCCAATTTGCTGGCGCGCAGTGCAACAAGTTCTGGTTTGGCACGTCGTATCAAAACGATGCCTTCCACGAAGCGGCGGGTAAGGTCGCGGCCGACCGCGGCTATGAAAACGTGTTCATCATGGCCCCCGACTACCCCGCCGGACGCGATGCCCTCAACGGCTTCAAGCGTGGGTATGACGCCGACGTCTCGCAAGAACTCTACACACGCCTTGGCCAAATCGATTATGCGGCCGAAATCGCGCAAATTCGTGCAGCCAAGCCGGAAGCCCTGTTTATTTTCCTGCCAGCCGCCATGGGCATCAACTTCGTGAAGCAGTTTGTGTCGGCCGGCCTGTCTGAAGACATCACCCTGATCGGGCCGGGCTTCTCGGCAGACGAAGATGTCATCATGGCGGTGGGCGAACCCATGTTGGGCATGTACAACACCGCCCAGTGGGCGCACGACCTGGATGTTCCCCGCAACCGCGAGTTTGTCGAGGCATTCCGCAATGAATATGACGGCCGTTATCCGTCGGTGTACGCGGCACAAGCCTACGATGTCATCATGGCCATGGATGCGGCCGTGCGCCAGGTTGATGGCAATGTGGCCGATCGCGATGCCGTGGTCGAAGCCCTGAAGAAAGCCGACTTTGATTCGGTGCGCGGCCAATTCCGGTATGGCGACAACCACTATCCCATTCAGTCCTACTACGTCCGTGTCATCGACAAAGACGATGATGGCCGCATCACCAACCGCCTGGTGGGCCAAGTGTTTGAAGACTATCAAGACGTCTATGTGGGCGACTGCAAGATGTAACAGGCGGGATAGCCGGTTATGACCTTGACGGTAGTTATCGAGCAGTTGCTCAACGGCCTGCAGTTTGGGCTAATGCTGTTTCTGATTGCGGCGGGCCTGACGCTGGTGTTTGGCATCATGGACATCATGAACCTGGCCCACGGCTCGCTGTACATGGCGGGTGCCTATGTGGCGTCCGCCACCATGTCTTACACGGGGTCATTTTTGCTGGCCGTGCTGGTGGCAATGGTTGCCACGGGTGTGGTGGCGTTGGTGCTCGAGCTTGCCCTTATGCGCCGGCTGGTGGTACGCGACCATCTTGCCCAAGTGCTGGGCACGTATGCCGTTATCCTGATTGCCAACGATCTGGTCAAAATGATCTGGGGCGCAGCGCCCATGATGCTAAACATGCCCGCCGCCCTGTCTGGGCCGGTGCGCATCTTGCCCGAGCTCATGTACCCCGCCTATCGCCTGATGATTATTGCCGTGGGGCTGGCGGCCGCGCTGGCACTGTACTGGTTTGTTACGCGCACGCGCGCCGGCGTCCTGGTTCGGGCGGGGGCGTCCAACCGGTTAATGGCCACACTCATGGGCATCAAGGTACCCCTGTTGTTTCTGGGTGTTTTCACGCTGGGTGCCATGCTGGCCGCCGCGGCGGGGGCGTTGCTGGGCCCCATCACCGCTGTACAGATCGGCATGGGCGAAGAAGTGCTTATTTTGGTGCTGGTGTGCATTGTGATCGGTGGCATTGGCTCTATCCGCGGGGCTTTTGTAGGCGCTTTGCTGGTTGGCATGGTTGATACCGCCGGCCGTGCGTTTTTGCCCATGCTGCTGCGTGAGGTTTTTTCGCCGGCCGTGGCGTCCAGCGTGGGTCCCACGCTGGCGGCCATTGCCATTTATGTATTGATGGCCGTCGTGCTGGTGTTCAAGCCTTCCGGCCTGTTCCCGGCCCGAGGTTAATGGGTGGCAATGCGACGCAGCCTTATTCTTTCTTTGCTGGTAGTGGTGCTGTTGGCGCTGTTTCCCTTGGTGGCGCCACTGTTCAACCTTGAGTTTTACGTATCGTATGTGCGGCGCGTGCTTATATTTGCGTTGGCGGCCACAGGGTTAAACCTGGTGCTGGGGTACGGCGGGATGGTGGCGTTGGGCCACGCCGCCTTTTTTGGTGCCGGCGCCTATGCGGTGGTCATATTGGCGGGCGCTGGGGTTCAGTCGGCCATGGTGGTGTGGCCTGCAGCGGCGGTCCTGGCCGCGGTGCTGGCTCTTCTGGTGGGGGCGGTGTCCTTGCGCACGCGCGGCGTGTATTTCATTATGATCACGCTCGCCTTTGCGCAGATGGTCTACTACATCTTTATTTCGTTACGCCAATACGGGGGTGAAGACGGCATCAACCTGTACGGCCGTACCCGGCTGCCCGCGCTGGACTTGTCCGACGATGTCACTTTTTATTATGTGGTGCTGGCCGTTTTTGTGGTGCTGATGGTGGCATTTGGCCGCTTGGTGCAATCTCGCTTTGGTGCGGCGCTAACCGGCATTCGTGAAAATGAAAGCCGCATGGAAGCACTGGGCTATCCCGTATACCGCCTTAAACTGGTGGCATTCGTGATCAGTGGGGCCATGGCCGGCCTTGCCGGGGCCATGCTGGCCGATCACAACTTGTTTGTGTCCCCGGGCATGATGCATTGGACCCAATCTGCCAATTTGCTCATTATGGTGTTGGTGGGGGGCATGGGCCTGCGGTACGGCGGTGTGGTCGGGGCGGCGGTCATGCTATTTCTGGAAGAAGCGCTCCGGCTTTGGACTGAGTTCTGGCATTTGCCCATGGGGCTGTTGTTGCTGTTGGTGGTTTTCTTTGCGCCCAAAGGCCTTGCGGGGCTTTGGGACTCGCTGCGCCGCCGCTCAGCCTCACAGCCCGCAACCGGAGGCAAGCCATGAGCACCACACCGGTTTCACCCATGCGCGCGCAAGGCGTTGACACGACCATGCCGGTAGTTTTGGAAGCTCGGGGCTTGGTGAAGCGTTTTGGGGCGTTGGCGGCTACAGACGACGTATCCATCCAGGTAGTCGACGGCGAAATCCACGGGCTTATTGGGCCAAACGGGGCCGGAAAGTCCACGTTAATTCATTTGCTGTCGGGCGGCCTGCGGCCCGATTCCGGCCATCTGCTTCTGGACGGCACCGACATTACCCGCCTGCCGGCCTACCGAAGGGTGGCGGCCGGGCTGTCGCGTTCGTTTCAGATCACCAATACGTTTCGCGAGCTCAGCGTGATGGATAACCTGCTGCTGGCAGTGCAGGCGTGCGCGGGCAGCAGCTTCCGCTTCTGGCAACCGCGCAATGCCGAGACAGCCCTGCATGACCACGCTCGCGAGCTGGCACGCCAGTGTGCGTTGGATGATGCGCTTCTTGCCCAACCGGCCGGAACATTGCCGCATGGCGAACAGCGCAAACTCGAATTCGCGCTCACACTCGCGTCGTCGCCACGAATTCTGTTGCTCGACGAACCCATGGCCGGCATGGGGCCAGATGAAACCCGGCGCCTGACCGAGTTGATTGATTCCATGCGCGGGCGGTTTTCCATGCTCTTGGTGGAGCACGATATGCAAGCTGTATTCCGCTTGGCCGATCGGGTGTCGGTGCTGGTGGCCGGGCGTATTATTGCGTCCGGCACCCCCGACGAAATCCGTGCCAATCCGGCAGTGATTCAGGCGTACTTGGGCGACGAGGGCATAACACCCGACGCAGGGGGCTCACATGATTCTTGAGGTCCGCGGGGTCGAGACCGGCTATGGCTCAAGCCAGGTTTTGTTTGGGGTCGATTTGCAAATCAGGGCCGGACAGGTGGTGGCGGTACTGGGTCGCAACGGCATGGGTAAAACCACCTTGTTGCGCTCGGTGCTGGGCTTGTTGCCGCTGCACCGCGGTAGCGTTCATTTTGCTGGTCAGGACATTTCAGGCTGGCGTCCCGACCGAATTGCACGGGCGGGCATTGCCATTGTGCCCGAGGGGCGCCTGTGCTTTCCCAACCTCACGGTACGCGAACACCTGACGGCGTTTGCCGCCAACCGCAATCCCGAGGGCGGCCAGGTCTGGACGCCGGACACCGTGTTTGAGTTTTTCCCTCGCCTGGCCGAGCGTGCACATAACATGGGCAATCAGCTTTCCGGCGGCGAACAACAAATGCTGGCCATTGGGCGTGCCTTGGTGACCAACCCGCGCTTGCTGATTCTTGACGAGGCCACCGAAGGGCTGGCACCTATGGTTCGTGAAGAAATTTGGCAGTGTCTGGCCCAGTTGCGTGCATCTGGCCAAACCATTCTGGTGATCGATAAATACGTCGAGCGCCTGTTGGGCCTGGCCGATCAGCATGTCATTATCGAGCGCGGAAAAGTGGTGTGGCAGGGCAGCTCTGCCCAGCTTGATGCCGATCGCACACTATGGACACGCTATTTGGGCGTATGACGTGACAACGCTTGGCAATAATCTGTAACGACTTCCGGGCGACGGGCTAGGAGCCTCGCCGGGTTGTGTGTCATACTGCAGTTGATGGCATCGGCTATCGGGTATGGATAGCGCGGCGTGCAGGGTTAAAGGACGCCGGTTTCAACCTGTTGTCCATGTTATTCCCCCTCAGGAGGCACCATGACGCAACACGTATATAAGCACATCGAACTTACTGGCTCCTCACAGCAAAGCATTGAAGACGCCATTCAGAACGCGATTTCCAAGGCCAGTGAAACCGTCCGAAACCTGCGTTGGTTCAAGGTTATCGAAACCCGGGGCCATATCGAGGAAGGCAAAGTGCAGTACTGGCAGGTTACCTTGCAGGTAGGCTTCACCCTCGATTAGGCGGCTTGGCCTTATGGCCGCGCCTAATATTGGTGGCCTGGGTTTATAGCCGGGGGGCTTACATTAAGGTGCCTCACGCTTGACCTCCCCCACGCAGTTGCGTGCAACGGCGGTCTACAGTAGCCGCCGCTCCCCTCGGAGTACGGTGGCGTGTGCGTATGACGACATCTATCCAAATCCAGCGGCTCTATGACGCCTTGCAACCCGAAGGATCTGGCGAATTCCGTGTGTTTGTCGACCGCTTGTGGCCACGCGGCGTCGCTAAAAGTGATTTTTTATTTGATTTGTGGTGCAAAGACCTTGCGCCCAGCACTGAATTGCGCCAATGGTTTGGGCACAAAGAACAAAACTGGACGGGTTTTTCAGAAAAATACCAATCCGAACTGCGCAGTGAAGAGGGCCAGGCGCTGATGCGTGACGTATTGGAACAGGCCGGGCCCCGCAAGCTGGTGCTGCTGTACGGCGCCCGCAATCGGGAGCATAACCATGCCGTGATCCTTGCCAGAGAAATGACGGGTCTTCTATAAGCACGCGTCAAAGGGCTCGTGCTACCGTACATGGGCCCCGGTTTGCAGTGCGCGCAGGGTGCGCAGCGTGTGCAGGGTGTGCGGGGAAGGTACACCCATCATGACTAAATCGTTACGCAACCCACTAAATTTGCGCTTGTCTTGACAAAGATCAATCGTCAGTCCGTCGGGGGTCAACCTGTAGGCGACGCGTTGGAGACAATGGGTTGAGCTTAAAACAACAACATGCCAAACGGACGAAGCAACTGTGATTAAAACAATAGCAAGCCGGCTTCGCCGCGCTTGGACAGGGCTGCGCACGTCGACGGCGCATCGATTGACAGCACTGCTGATTCTTGGGGTGGTACTGGCTGCATCCAACATGGTGTTTTTCCGGTCAGTGCTGAACGATATCCAGGATATGGCCGGCACAATCAGTACGGCGGGCAAGTTGCGTCTTTTGAGCCAGAAGATCGAGCTGGACATCCTTGAGCTTGAAACGAATCCGGCAGGGAGTTCGGCGGCGGTACTTAACGGTGTCACCGAATTCAATGCCGTCATCGACGCCTTGGCCGATGGGGGCGTTGTGCTGGGCGCCGCTGTCAGGCCGGTGCCGGTCCGTAACCAAATGGCACTGGCCGACGTACGCTCGCGCTGGATCGAATACCGCGACAAAATAATTATTGCCTTGCAAAACGCGGGGCAAGCGCCGGTGGACCGGGTGATGGACCCTACCGAACTGCGACATCAGATGGCCCTGCGCGCCACACGTTTGCTGCATGCGTCAGAGCG
>JAJUIY010000173.1 GCA_029267415.1 Alcaligenaceae bacterium | reverse complement strand
CGTGTTGTGGGCCAGGCAGGAAACCTGTTCGCCTTGTTGTTTGGTCAGGCCAAGGCCCACCACGTGTGCGGTGAAGTCCACCCCGCTTTGCTTCAGTTCGGTACCCAGGGCACAGGGATCGGCATTGCAGGTTTCTTCGCCGTCGGTAATCAGGATGACGGTTGCCTTGTCTTCGGTGTGGCGTAGTTCGGCGGCGGCTTGCTGCACGGCTGCCGACAAAGGGGTCTTGCCCAGGAAACGCATGTTTTGCACCGCCTGCACGATAGCCGCCTTGGTGTTTGCCGCCGGTGCAACCAGGGTTTCGATGTCGCTGCAGTTGCCTTTTTCGCGGTGGCCGTAGGCCATCAGGCCCAGCTCCATGGTGTCGGGTACGGTTTCAAGCATGTCGCGCAGGGCTTGGCGCGCAATCTCGAGCTTGGGTTTGCCGTCGATTTGGCCCCACATGGAGCCCGAGCCGTCGAACACGATAATGGCGCGGTCAGTGGCATGCGCGCCTGTGCCAGCCGTAAGCGTCGCGATCAGGGCGACAGGACCTAGGATCTTCAACACTGGCATGCTCCATGAAAAGCTTGGTTGGACTTGGCCATGCCCGAGCAAAGCCGGTCGGAAACCGCCGCCTGCTGTCGCCCAGCAAGCTGCAATGAAGTGGATGCTAGCCATAGGCCCGTCTTGTGTCCCCGTCTGTTTGTACAGGTTTTGCCTGGGCGTACATGCGTGCGCCTCCGTGCCGCGCCAGGAATGAGACGGGCGCGGCCACGCCAAGGTCGGGCGCGCGGAGGCTATGCCACCGGCCTGTATAGAAAAATTTGGCCGAGACGGCGGCCAAGTCGGCATCGGGTGTCATTCTGTGGGCAATGCCATCCCGACGAGTTGCTTTCCCGTCTAAACAGACGGTGCGCAGGACGTGGAGGCTTATTACAACGTCAAGGCTGTGCGGCAGCCGCCATGCAAGCCGCTTGACCTGAATTCTTTTGCCGGAACCTCCCATGAAACTACTTCAACGTTTAGCCGTCGCCTTAACCATGCTGTTTTTCCTGGGGCTTTCACATGCTTACGCTGAGCCACTTACATCGGAACAGGTTGGCCGCTTCATCGCCAGCATGCCCGAGCTTGCGGCGCTTGGCGAAAAATATCAGGATTTTACGCAGCGCAATATCGACCCCAGGCGACCACTGGGCTCCAGCCTTGAACTGATGGGCGGCAAGGGCCAGGAATACGCCGACCTGGCTCAACTGGCGGCCCGGCACGGTTTCAGCAGCCCCGAGCAGTGGGCCGATGTCGGTGACCGCACCATGCAGGCTTACCAATTTGCGTCCAGCCCCGTAACGCCCGACCAGGCCGACGCCATGTATCAGCAAGGCATTGCCAACATCCTTAAAGATGCCAAACTAAGCGCCGAGCAAAAGCAATTGATTCTTGGCCGTATGGAAAAAACCCATAGCCGCAATCAGCAGGCTCGGCAGGCGGTCGATAAAGATATTCCAGCCCTGAAGCCGCACATGGCCGAACTCGACAAACTGTTCGAGTAAGAGTTCTTCGGGCGCTTATGCTTTCCCCTACACGCACGCCCGTCGATTCTTATTTCTGCGATTGCCATTCGCGCAGCAGGTCTTCGGCTGCGTTCAGCGTGGCACTTTCCAGTTCTCGGTAGCCACTGACGACGGCGTGCCCCAAGGGCGTCAGGCTGGCGCCCCCGCCGGCCTTGCCCCCGTGATGCTTTTCAATAAGTGGATGGTCAAATAAGGCATTGGCTTCTTCGACCAGCGCCCAGGCACGTCGATACGACATGCCAAGCGCACGCCCGGCAGCCGAGATGGAGCCCAGTTTATGGATCTGTTCCATAAGCTCGACTTTTCCGGGCCCCAGGCGCCCCCTGTCCAGCACAATACGCAAGCGAATGTCAGGCATTATGGGCGTTTTCTCCTGGTCTTGTGTTGACCCAAAGCGCGACGCGCCTAAGTCCCGATATCGGACAACCAGAATGCCGGTTGCCGGCCACTAGCATCCCGCTTTCCATTAACCGATGGCTGTGCACGACACACCTTTAATTTGTGCAACCACCGTTTCGCCCACGTGCAAGTTGAGGCGGTTCAATGAACGTTGTGACACGCGCGCCATAAATTCAGTATTGCGTTGTTCGTCAAGCGTTAACCGTACGTTGGCCTCGGTATTGCCAACCGCATCAATACCCACGATACGCGCGGGCAGGAGGTTAAGAATGCTAGATTGTTCGGCACGATCGCGGGCAAGGCTGACATCCGACGCGGCGATGCGCACGCGCACATCATGGCCAACCTCCAGCGCGTGATCGACAACAAACAGCGGGGTGCCCAGTACATCCAACGTAACAATGCCATCGTCGTCTTTTTGCACCACGGTGGCGGGAAGTACGGCGGCGCTGTCACGCTCTTGTGCAAACGGCAGCTGCGGGTTGGTGAGTGCGTCGTTAAGGGGCCCCGACGACACAATGCGGCCCGCCTGTAACACGACAAGGTGATCGGCCAGGCGCTCGACCTCGGCAATATCGTGAGAGACAAGAATAATCGGGATCGACAGGTTGGCGTGCAAGGTTTCCAGGTAAGGCAGAATTTCGTCTTTGGCCATTCGGTCCAGCGCCGATAGGGGCTCGTCCATCAGCAGCAGCCGCGGCTGCGAAAGCAGCGCCCGGCCGATGGATACCCGCTGACGTTCGCCCCCAGATAAGTGTGCGGGGTCGCGGTCTACCAAATGTGTCAGGCCAAGTAACGTCACCACGTCATCGACGTGGATCGCTTTGTGCGGCGTTTTGGCGCGGCGCTCACCGTAGGCCAGGTTTTGGCGAACCGAAAGGTGCGGGAACAGGCTGGGTTCTTGAAACACATAGCCAATCGCCCGCTTGTGTGGTGGCAGAAATCGGGCGCCATCTTGCCAGGGTTCGGTGCCGACGGTGATGTGCCCGGGAAGTTTTTGCAGGCCGGCAATACAGCGAAGGATGGTGGTTTTGCCGCAACCGGATGGCCCGAACAGGGCGGTAACACCGCGCATCGGGGCTTGAAAATCGACATCCAGGGTGAAGCCGCCCAGCGAGCCTGCTAGGCGTACCTGGATGGCCTTTTCGCTTGCGACGTCAGGCACGATACCCGCGGGACTAACCACTTAGAACGTCCTTTGGCCGGAGCGCCGGGCCAGCAGTGACATGGCCAGAATGACGATGAACGAGAAGGCCAGCATGCCAGCCGAGAGTATATGCGCCTCCTTCCATCGCAAGGTCTCCACAAAGTCATAAATGGCCACAGACAGCACCTTGGTTTCGCCAGGTATGTTGCCGCCAATCATCAGAATGACGCCAAACTCGCCGACGGTATGGGCGAAGCCCAACACGGCCGCGGTAAGAAATCCAGGTCTGGCCAGTGGCAGGGCAACGGTGAGAAAGCGGTCCCATGGGGATGCACGCAAAGTGGCCGCCACCTCCATGGGGCGCTGTCCCATGGCTTCAAAGGCATTGCGGATGGGTTGCACCACGAAAGGCATGGAATACAAAATGGACCCGAACACCAGGCCTTCAAAGGTGAAGGCAAAGGTACGCACGCCGGCCAGTTCGCCAAAGATGCCGCCCAGACCGTTAGGGCCCAACACAATCAGCAGATAAAAGCCAAGAACAGTAGGCGGCAGTACCAAGGGCAGGGCAACCAGCGTGGCCACCACCTCTTTCAGTCGTGACCGGGAACGCGCCAGCCACCACGCGATAGGTGTTCCAATAATGAGCAACAACACGGTGGTGATTCCCGCCAGCTTCAGCGTGAGCGCAATGGGCTCCCATAAGTCCGTCGTCATCGCTTTACCTTGTTTGAATGCATACGTGCATAGGGCAGGGAAATGACGTCGCCATCTCCGCCAAGGTGCAGAACGGTGTCGTGGCCCCTGGGGTGCGTGCCGGCTTATTCGGGATGGGCATAGCCGTATTTCCTGATGATATCGCCCGCGACGTCCCCTTTTAGAAAGTCGAGAAAGGCGGTGGCGGCGGGGTTGTTTTGCCCCCGTGCAAGCAGGACGGCATCTTGGCGGATGGGGTCATAGAGTTCTTGCGGGACAACCCAACGTGATCCGTCGTTGCGATGGGCCACTTGCCCCGCCGCGACAAAGCCAAGTTCGGCATTGCCCGTATGGACAAACTGGTACGCCTGCCCAATATTCTGGCCTTGCACAATTTTGGGTTTTAGCTGGGCAAACACTCCAAGGGCGTCCATGACCTGAACGGCGGCGCGCCCATAAGGCGCTGTGTCGGGGTTCGCCATCGCCAGTTTGCGAAAACCTGTTCCTTCCAGTGTATTTGCGCCGTGGACCAGAAGGGTGTCGCTGCCGTTAACAAGCTTGGGGTCGGTGGAATACAACACCAGCTGTCCGATGGCGTATGTGAATGCGGTGCCGGGCACGCCGTTGCCGGCATCCACTAACCGAGCGGGACGCTCGGCGTCGGCCGCCAGCAGGATATCAAAGGGCGCCCCCTGCGCAATTTGGGCATAGAACTGGCCGGTTGCGCCATAAGACAGTATGGCCTGGTGCCCGGTGGTCTCGGTAAACGCAGCGGCGATTTCTGTTGCCGCATCGGTAAAGTTGGCTGCCACCGCGATATGGGCGGAAGCGGCCATGGCCGCAATGGGCATAACGCACACGCCGGCGGCAAACAGTATGGCCGTGCATAGATTAGCAACCCAACGTCGCATTAGCCTCTCTTCGATATGTTTGGCGAAACATATCGAATCATACGCGCTGAGCGTGCAATCGACAAGGTATTGATGGTACCTGCTCAGCGATTGATTGCGCCCGCAAGATTACGGGCGCAAAAAGGTGCTGACAGCCAGTAGATACGGTCTTATTGAGCGGGCTCAGGAGCTGACGGAGCATCTTCAGTCGGGGCTTCGTCAGTGGGAACTTCTTCAGTGGGAATTGCCTCGACTGGAGTCTCCTCGACGGATTGCGGTTCGGACGGCGTAACCCGCCATACTGTGTTGGACAGGTCGTCCGCCACAATCAGGGCGCCCCGGGGGTCTACTGTTACGCCG
>JAJUIY010000029.1 GCA_029267415.1 Alcaligenaceae bacterium | reverse complement strand
TCTGGATTTCGAAGGCGACTTCGTTGGCGCCGCCATGTTTGGGCCCACGCAGCGCCCCGATGGCACCCGCGATGGCCGAATACATGTCAGAGCCTGTGCCGGCAATGACACGGCTGGTAAAGGTGGAAGCGTTGAATTCGTGCTCGGCATACAGGTTCAGCGATGTGTTCATCGCGCGTACCCATTCGTCGCTGGGCTTTTCGCCATGCAATAAGTGCAGGAAGTGGCCACCAATCGTTTCGTCGTCGGTGCGTACGTCGATAATCTCGCCGTTGTGCGTGTAGTGGAACCAGTACAGCAAAGCCGATCCAAGGCTGGCGATCAGGCGGTCGGCAATATCACGGGCATCGGGGATGTTGTGGTCGTCTTTTTCCGGCAACACACATCCCATGACGGATACCGCAGTACGCATGACATCCATGGGATGCGAAGCTGCGGGCAGGGTTTCCAGTGCCTGCTGTACCGGCAGGGGAAGGCCACGCAGGCGGCGCAGCTTGGTTTTGTACGCGGCGAGTTCGGCCTTGTTGGGCAACTTGCCGTGGATCAGCAAGTAAGCCACTTCCTCAAACTCGCAGTGGTCGGCCAGGTCCAGAATGTCGTAGCCGCGGTAGTGCAGGTCGTTGCCGCTTAGACCCACGGTGGACAGGGCGGTGTTGCCCGCCACCACGCCCGACAGGGCGACGGATTTTTTTCGTTTCGGTGCTGAAGTTTGTGTTTCTTGGTTTGCCATGGTTATGTATCCTTTGACTCCGGTTTATTCGGTTTGTCCGCTCTTTTGAAATAGGGCGTCCAGGCGGGCTTCAAAGTCGTGATAGCCGATACGGTCGTACAGCTCTTCACGTGTTTGCATCATGTCGACCACATTCTTTTGATGGCCGTCGCGACGGATGGCTTCATAAACGGTTTCTGCGGCCTTGTTCATGGCGCGGAAGGCCGACAGCGGGTAAAGCACCATGGCGACATCCGCACTGGCCAGCTCGTCCACGGTAAATAGCGGGGTCTGGCCAAACTCGGTAATGTTGGCAAGCACGGGAACGCTCAGCTCGCGCGTAAACCGCTTGTAGGTGTCCAGGTCGTATGAGGCCTCGGCAAAAATCGCGTCGGCACCGGCTTCCACGCATGCCTGGGCGCGTTCGATAGCGGCGTCAACCCCTTCGACGGCGATGGCGTCGGTACGGGCAATCAGGAAGAAGTCGTCATCGGTGCGTGCGTCGGCGGCCGCTTTGATGCGGTCGGCCATTTCCTGTGTGGTCACGATTTCTTTGCCCGGACGATGGCCGCAGCGCTTGGCACCCACCTGGTCTTCGATGTGGCAGGCGGCCGCACCAAATTTGATCAGGCTTTTGACCGTACGGGCAATATTAAACGCCGACGGGCCGAAACCGGTGTCGATATCCACCAATAGCGGCAAGTCGCAGACATCGGTAATGCGACGGACATCGATGAGGACGTCGTCAAGCGTATTAATACCCAGGTCTGGCATGCCGAGCGAGCCTGCCGCCACGCCGCCGCCCGACAGGTAAATGGCGCGATAGCCGGCACGCTTGGCCAGCAAGGCGTGGTTGGCATTGATGGCGCCAATAATTTGTAGCGGGTTCTCTTGCTGAAGGGCCTGGCGAAAAAGGGCGCCGGCCGATGCGGGACGAGTCATAAGTGTCTCCGGAAAACTTACTTCATCATTATTCGGTACCGGCGGTGCGCAAGCAACGCATCCCGGCCGGGGCCGGGCGCGCCGCAAACGGGCGGGCCCGGCTTTATGCGCGGCGTTTAGCCCAACAGGTGCTGGATGCCGTCGCGCTCTTCAAGCAGTTCTTGAAGGGTATGGTCCATGCGCTCGCGCGAGAATGCGTCGATCTCCAGGCCTTCAACGCGGGTGTATTCGCCGTTTTCAGTGGTAACCGGCACGCCATAAATAATGCCTTCCGGAATGCCGTAGGAGCCGTCGGAGGGCACACCCATGGTGACCCATTCGCCGTTGGAACCCAACACCCAATCGCGCATGTGGTCGATGGCAGCGTTGGCGGCCGAAGCGGCTGAAGACAGGCCGCGCGCCTCGATGATGGCAGCGCCGCGCTTGCCCACAGTAGGGATGAACACATCGCGGTTCCAGGCGTCGTCGTTGATGATATCGGCCAGACGCTCGTTGCCGACGGTGGCAAAACGAATGTCGGGGTACATGGTGGGCGAATGGTTGCCCCAGACGATCAGGTTCTTGATGTCGGCAACGGCGCGGCCCGATTTGGCGGCAAGCTGCGACAGCGCGCGGTTGTGGTCCAGACGCAGCATGGCGGTAAAGTTCTTGGCGGGCAGATCCGGGGCCGACTTCATGGCGATGTATGCGTTGGTGTTGGCGGGGTTACCCACCACCAGAACCTTGACGTCGCGGCTGGCGACATCATTCAGGGCCCGTCCCTGCTCGGTAAAGATTTTTGCATTGACTTCCAGCAAGTCTTTGCGCTCCATGCCCGGTCCGCGCGGCCGTGCGCCGACCAGCAGCGCAACGTCGGTATCCTTGAATGCGTCGCGCGGGTCGCTGTGTGCCGTCATGCCGTGCAGCAGGGGGAATGCGCAGTCGTCGAGTTCCATCATGACGCCTTGCAGCGCCTTCTGCGCTTTCTCGTCAGGGATTTCGAGCAATTGCAAATGCACGGGCTGGTCTTTTCCCAGCATTTCGCCGGAAGCGATGCGAAAGAGCAGGGCGTAGCCGATTTGGCCGGCGGCACCGGTGACGGCAACGCGCATCGGGGTCTTGGACATGAATAGTCTCCGTGGAGGGGTATACAAATTTGACAGCAAAAGCGACAGTGTAAATCTTTTGGCGCGTTTGTTTAATGCTTATCGGCTCCGCGCCTGACGTTTTGCTGACGGAAATCACGCAGGGCATCTTATATCATATATAAGACAAAAGACATTAGACATTGGCCGCAGGTCGTGCGAAAATGTCAGGCGCTTACGCATGTGCCCGGTTGTGGGCACCGATTGCCGGTTGTTGCTCACAGCGTCGCCGGCGTTTTATTTTGTTGATTACCTTACCAGGTCTACTTGCAGCCCTACCCGGGCCTAATGCTTATGTCAGATACGCCGTCATCTGCACGGGCTTCAGAGCCGCGCCGTACCGCCACGGGTGCGGCCTATAGCCCGTTGTACCAGCAGATCAAGGCATTGCTGTTGCAAAGCCTGGATCAAGGTGAATGGAAACCCGGCGAGGCCATCCCCAGCGAAGTCGACCTGGCCGCGCGCTTTCAGGTAAGCCAAGGCACGGTGCGTAAAGCCATCGACGAGCTGGCTGCCGAAAACCTGTTGCTGCGCCGTCAGGGTAAGGGTACATTTGTAGCTACCCACCACGAGGCCAAGGTGCGCTTCCGGTTTTTGCGCCTGGCCCCCGACAACCCTGAAGCGCCGGTCACGTCCGGCAGCCGTATTCTGGATTGCCGGCGCGTGCGCAGCCCGGCGGATATCGCGGCGCTGCTGCAGCTTCGTACAGGCGATATCGTTGTCAACTTGCGGCGTGTGCTGTCGTTCGAAAACGTGCCAACCATTCTTGACGACATCTGGTTGCCCGGCACTGTGTTCAAAGGCCTGTCAGCCAGTACGCTGGCACGCAACAAAGGTCCGCTCTACGCATTTTTTGAATCCGAATATGGGGTCAGTATGGTGCGAGCTGAAGAAAAGATCAAAGCGGTGTCGGCCACGTCCGAGCAGGCGGGGTTGTTGCAAGTCGATGTCAATGCTCCGTTGCTGCAGGTCGAACGGGTCTCTTTCACGTACGGCGACCGGCCCATGGAAGTG
Source organism: Alcaligenaceae bacterium (assembly GCA_029267415.1). GTDB lineage: Bacteria > Pseudomonadota > Gammaproteobacteria > Burkholderiales > Burkholderiaceae_B > JAJYRX01. Next base: position 14,990 of record JAJUIY010000029.1, on the reverse strand, counting down.
CGCCGCGGCCTGTATGTCACCGACAGGTTTCACTACAAGAACAGTCTGAATTAACAAGGGTTATTTATTGGTTTGATGCAGCCGGTGTAAATAGGCGAAAATACTGGTTGCTCTTTGCTATATTTTTTGTCATCTCTCGAGGCCATCATGTCTGATCCAGCTTCAAAACCGCGTCCGCAGTTTCGAAATCTAAGTATTCCTGAAATACTGTTTAGCTATAAGTTGCCGCCCGCGGCCAAGACATCCATCCTCCACCGTATCAGCGGTGCGTTGTTGTTTCTTGCGCTGCCGCTTGTCATTGTGCCCTTGTTTGGTCTCAGCATCACGTCGCCGGCCACCTTTGACAGCATCTCCTCCTGGATGGCGAATCCGCTCTGCAAGCTGGTGCTTCTGGTGCTTATCTGGGGCTATTCGCATCACTTCTGTGCGGGCATCCGCTACCTGACGCTCGATATGCACATCGGTAACTCGCGTGAAGCATCGCAGCGTTCCGGGGCAGCGGTACTGGGTATCGGCCTGGCCCTTACGTTTGTATTCGGTCTTAAATTATTCGGAGTTTGGTAATGGCTAGGGAAGAACGTCTCGGTACCAAGCGCCTGGTTGTCGGCGCCCATTACGGCACGTTTGACTTCATAGTCCAGCGTGTTACGGCGGTCATCATGATCGTCTACACCCTGATCCTGTTTTTTGGCTACTTGTTTACGTCAGACATGGATTTCAACGGCTGGCGCAACCTCTTTACGTTCAGCGTCGGCGCCTTGCCGCTGGGGCAGCTGCTTGCCACCCTGGCCTTCCTGTCGGTGTGCTGGCATGCCTGGATCGGTGTGCGCGACATCTTCATGGACTACATCCGCTTGCCGGGGCTGCGCCTGTTCATGCATAGCCTGGCCATTTTGTGGCTGGTTGGCACCGTTGTCTATTTTGTAAAAATTCTGTGGAGCATATAAACCGTGGCTGCTGTCCTAACATCCTTACCCCGCCGCCAATTTGATGTGGTGGTTGTGGGCGCCGGCGGAGCCGGTATGCGTTGCTCGTTGCAACTTGCACAGGCCGGGCTGTCCGTGGCTGTATTGTCCAAAGTGTTCCCCACGCGTTCTCACACGGTTGCCGCGCAGGGAGGTATTGGTGCTGCGCTGGGCAACATGAGCGAAGACCACTGGAACTGGCACATGTTCGACACCGTCAAGGGCTCCGACTGGCTCGGCGACCAAGACGCGATTGAATACATGTGCCGTGAAGCACCCCATGCCGTTTACGAACTCGAACACTTCGGCATGCCGTTCGATCGCAACCCGGATGGCACTATTTACCAACGTCCGTTTGGTGGCCACACGGCCAACTTCGGTGAAAAGGCCGTGCAGCGCGCCTGTGCCGCCGCTGACCGGACCGGTCACGCCTTGCTGCACACGCTGTACCAGCGTAACGTCGCTGCCCGTACGCAGTTTTTCGTCGAATGGATGGCGCTCGATCTGCTCTATAACGAAGCGGGCGACATCCTGGGCGTCACGGCCCTCGAAATGGAAACCGGCGAAATCTTCATCCTTGAAGCCAAGGCCACTGTATTGGCCACCGGCGGCGCGGGTCGCATTTGGGCCGCGTCCACCAACGCCTTCATCAACACGGGTGACGGCCTGGGTATGGCTGCACGTGCCGGGCTTCCGCTGCAAGACCTCGAGTTCTGGCAGTTCCACCCGACCGGGGTGGCCGGTGCCGGCGTGCTGATCACCGAGGGCGTCCGCGGTGAAGGCGGTATCTTGCTAAATAAAGACGGCGAACGCTTTATGGAGCGCTATGCGCCCACGCTGAAAGACTTGGCCCCGCGCGACTTCGTATCGCGTTCCATGGACCAGGAAATCAAGGAAGGCCGCGGTTGTGGTGATGGCAGCTACGTCGTGCTGAAGCTCGACCACCTGGGCGCCGACACCATCATGAAGCGCTTGCCGTCCATCCGCGAAATTTCCATCAAGTTCGCCAACGTCGATCCCATCAAGGATCCCATCCCCGTCGTGCCCACCATTCACTATCAGATGGGGGGGGTTCCCACCAACTACCACGGTCAGGTTGTTACCCGTGTCAACGGCGAAGACCGCATCGTCAACGGCTTGTATGCCGTGGGCGAATGTGCCGCGGTATCGGTGCACGGAGCCAACCGCCTGGGTACCAACTCGCTGCTCGACCTGGTCGTGTTTGGCCGCGCCGCGGGCATGCACATTGTCGACCAAAATCTCGACAAGCAGCATGCACACCAAGAAATCTCCAAGTCGTCCATCGAGTTCTCGCTTGATCGCGTCAATAAACTCGAAAGCCGTACGTCGGGCGAATCTGTGGCCGATGTCGGCAACGCCATCCGCACCACCATGCAGGCGCACTGCGGCGTGTTCCGTACGCTCGAACTGCTTAACAAAGGGGTGGACAAAATCGAAGAGCTGGCCGCCCAGGTGCAGCAGGTTCACTTCAAAGACAAGTCCAAGGTGTTCAATACGGCTCGTGTCGAGGCACTCGAGCTTGAGAACATGATCGAAGTGGCGCGCGCCACCACGAAGTCGGCCGCCAATCGTACAGAAAGCCGGGGCGCGCACGCGCTTGACGACCATCCCGAGCGTGACGACGAAAACTGGCTGCGCCATACGCTGTGGTTCTCGGAAAACAGCCGACTCGACTATCGTCCGGTTCAGATGAAGCCGCTGTCAGTCGAAAGCATTCCGCCGCAGCCCCGGACTTTCTAAGCAGGATACCGACATGAGTGAAACACGAACCGTTAAATTCGAAATCTATCGCTACGATCCTGACAAGGACGAGCGGCCGTATATGCAGAAGCTCGAGGTGCAAATCCAGCCCACCGACAAAATGCTGTTGGACGCGCTGGTACGCATCAAAAGCGAAGTGGACGACAGCCTGTCGCTGCGTCGCTCATGCCGTGAAGGGGTGTGCGGCTCCGACGCCATGAACATCAATGGTCGTAACGGGCTGGCTTGCACCACTAATCTGAACGAGCTCAAAGAGCCTATCGTGCTCAAGCCGCTGCCCGGTCTGCCTGTCGTGCGCGACCTCATCGTGGACATGACCCACTTCTTTGACCAGTACCATTCGATCAGCCCGTATCTGATCAACAACACGCCGCCGCCCGAGAAAGAGCGGCTGCAGACACCAGAAGCGCGTGAAGAGCTGAACGGGCTGTACGAATGCATTCTTTGTGCCTGCTGTTCAACGTCATGCCCGTCATTCTGGTGGAACCCCGACAAGTTCGTCGGTCCTGCCGGTTTGTTGCAGGCGTATCGCTTCATTGTTGATACGCGTGATGAGGCTACCGCAGAGCGTCTGGATAATCTGGAAGATCCTTACCGCCTGTTCCGTTGCCACACCATCATGAACTGTACCGAGGTATGTCCCAAGGGCCTGAACCCGTCGCACGCGATTGGCAAAATCAAAGAGCTGCTGGTTCGCCGCACTATTTAAGGCAAGACGCCTCTTATGAATACCTTGACTCAGCTTGAGCGGGCCCGTCTTCGGTGGCGGGCCCGTCGGGGATTGCTCGAGAACGACCTGATCATCACCCGCTTTCTTGATCGGTACGAATCCGAGCTGACCAATGCCGATGTTGCCGCACTGTCTCGGTTGTTCGAGATGGGCGACAACGATTTGCTTGATGTGTTGCTGGCCCGGGCTGAACCTGCGGGTGTCTACGACACCCCGGACATCCGTCGTCTGGTAGCTCAAATGCGAGAGCTCTAATTTTTAAGGAAAACGTGATGCAGTTGTCAGATAAAAAAGCCATGCTGTCGTTCTCGGATGGTGGCGAATCAATCGAACTCCCGGTATATAAGGGTACCGTGGGTCCTGACGTCATAGATATCCGCAAGTTGTATGGTCAAACGGGCATGTTCACCTATGACCCGGGCTTTTTGGCCACGGCATCGTGCGAATCGTCCATCACTTACATTGATGGCGACAAGGGCGAATTGCTGTATCGGGGCTACCCCATCGACCAACTGGCCGAAAGCTGCGACTTCCTGGACGTCTGCTATTTACTCTTGAATGGCGAGTTGCCCAACAAAGAGCAAAAAGCAGATTTCGACGGTCAAATTACCTACCACACCATGGTGCATGAGCAATTGCACACGTTCCTGCGCGGATTCCGCCGGGATGCTCACCCCATGGCTGTGCTGACAGGTCTGGTGGGGGCTTTGTCGGCCTTCTACCACGACTCCACCGACATCACCAACCCCGAGCATCGGCATATCTCGGCGATCCGCCTGATTGCAAAAATGCCCACGTTGGTGGCCATGGCGTACAAATATTCATTGGGGCAGCCGTCTATTTACCCGCGCAACGACCTCACCTACACCGGTAACTTCCTGCGCATGATGTTTGCCACCCCCTGCGAAGAATACGAAGTCAACGACGTGGTCGAACGCGCGCTTGACCGCATCTTCATCTTGCATGCCGACCACGAGCAAAACGCCTCAACCTCCACCGTACGTCTGTGCGGTTCGTCCGGCACCAGTCCGTTTGCTGCCATTGCAGCGGGCGTGGCGTGCCTGTGGGGCCCGGCACACGGTGGGGCCAACGAAGCGGCCTTGCAAATGCTCGAAGAGCTTCAGGCTAATGGTGGTGTCGCCAAAGTGGGCGAGTTCATGAACAAGGTGAAAGACAAGTCTTCCGGCGTTCGCCTGATGGGCTTTGGACACCGTGTTTACAAAAACTACGACCCGCGTGCACGCCTGATGCAAGAAACCTGCAAGGAAGTGCTTGAAGCACTGGGCCTTCAAAACGACCCGCTGTTCAAGCTGGCTATGGAGCTCGAGCGCATCGCGCTGGAAGATCCTTACTTTGTCGAGCGTAAGCTGTACCCCAACGTCGACTTCTACTCCGGTATTGTTCAGCGCGCCATTGGTATCCCGACGTCGCTGTTCACGGCCATCTTTGCTTTGGCGCGTACCGTTGGCTGGATTGCCCAATGGAATGAAATGCTGTCGGATTCCGACTATAAAATTGGCCGTCCGCGCCAGCTTTACACCGGCTCGCCGTCGCGCGACGTACCCGCTAACCGCTAGTTCCACACTCCGGCGCACGTCGCGCCCGGTGTGGAGTGCCGTGTAGGGTAGTGGTGTTAAAAATGCCCCGTATGCGTTGTAGCAACGGGGCATTTTATTAACCGGTATTTCGGCTTGATGGCCTTGGCCGGGGGACTGCGTATCGTCGCCGGCTCACGGATAAAGCACGTGGTATATGCCTGCGTGTTGGACGGTCCCGACGCTATCTGCCTGGGTGGCAGATAACGTCGGTTTCCTTTTAGTTGCCGTTGACGAACTCCCCGGCTTCTTCCTGCGCATCCACCACGGCCAGCGTCGTCATGTTAACGATGCGACGTACTGTGGCACTGGTGGTCAATACATGCACCGGGCGGGCGGCACCCAGCAAGATGGGACCCATGGCCACGCCGTTGCTGCCCGTCATTTTCAGGATGTTATAGGTGATGTTGCCGGCATCCAGGTTAGGGGTAATCAGCAGGTTGGCACGGCCCTGCAGGGTCGAGTCCGGGTAGGCCTTCAAGCGAATGCTTTCAGACAGGGCCGAGTCGGCGTGCATTTCGCCGTCCACTTCCAGGTCGGGGGCAAGCTCGGCCAGCAATTCGCGCGCCTTGGCCATTTTTTGCGACGACGCCGTGACACGGCTTCCAAAGTTGGAGTGCGACAGCAGCGCCACCTTGGGTACCATGCCGAAGCGACGCACCTCGGCCGCCGCCTGGATGGTCATGTCGGCAATCTGCTCTGCGGTCGGGTCTTCGTTCACGTGCGTGTCGCACACGAAAACAGTTTGCGTCGGCAGCATCAGGGCGTTCATGGCGGCAAACGTTTTGGCGTGTGGCTTCAGCCCGATCACTTCCTCAATGTACTGCAGCTGGTTGCCAAAGCGACTGGTTACGCCACACAGCATGCCGTCAGCATCACCCCGATGAATCAGCATGACACCAATCAGGGTGTTGTGCTTGCGCACCATGGCTTTGGCGATGTCTGGCGTCACCCCGTAGCGGCCGCGCATTTTGTAGTAGGCCGTCCAGGTTTCGGTGAAGCGGTCGTCGTCTTCCGGGTCCACAATTTCAAAGTCCGTGCCCGGTTGCAGACGCAGGCCGAAGCGCTTAACACGCATGTCGATGACATTGGGGCGGCCAATCAGGATGGGACGGGCAATTTTTTCGTCTACCACAGTTTGCACCGCACGCAGTACACGCTCGTCTTCGCCATCGGCGTAAATAATGCGCTTGGGCGCGCTCTTGGCTTGCAGGAACAGCGGGCGCATCAACTGACCCGAGTGGTACACCTGGCTGATCAGCTTCTGGCGGTAGGCCTCCATGTCTTCGATGGGGCGGCGGGCCACACCGGAGTCCATTGCCGCCTGGGCCACGGCCGGGGCGATCTTGACGATCAGGCGGGGGTCGAAAGGCTTCGGAATAATGTATTCGGGGCCAAATGACAGCTCTTCACCGGCGTAGGCGGCAGCCACTTCATCGTTTTGCTCGGCCTGGGCCAGCTCGGCGATGGCACGTACGCACGCGACCTTCATTTCCTCGTTGATCACGGTGGCGCCGACATCAAGCGCGCCGCGGAATATGAAGGGGAAGCACAGGACGTTGTTGACCTGGTTGGGGTAGTCGGAGCGGCCGGTGGCGATGATGCAGTCCGGGCGTACTTCTTTAGCCAGCTCGGGGCGGATTTCCGGTTCCGGGTTGGCCAGTGCCAAAATCAACGGCTTGTCGGCCATTGTGCGAACCATGTCAGGCGTCAAGACGCCAGCAGCGGACACACCAAGGAAAATGTCGGCGTCCTGGCAGACATCGGCCAAGGTGCGTGCGTCGGTTTCCTGGGCGTAACGGGCCTTGTTGGGCTCCATGTTTTCTTCACGGCCCTTCCAGATGACGCCGCGCGAATCCACCACATACATATTTTCGCGACGCATGCCCAGCTGTACCAGCAAGTCAAGGCAGGCGATGGCGGCGGCACCGGCGCCAGAGCAGGCCAGCTTCACGTCTTCAATACGCTTGCCCACAATCTTGAGGCCGTTCAAGATGCCAGCAGCCGAAATAATCGCTGTGCCGTGCTGGTCGTCGTGGAACACGGGAATGCTCAGGCGCTCGCGAAGCTTTTTCTCGATGTAGAAGCATTCGGGCGCCTTGATGTCTTCAAGGTTGATACCACCCAGCGTGGGTTCGAGGGCCGCGATGATGTCGACCAGTTTGTCGGGATCGGTTTCGTTGAGCTCGATGTCGAAGACGTCAATGTCAGCGAATTTCTTGAACAGGCAGCCTTTGCCTTCCATGACTGGCTTGGCGGCCAGTGGGCCGATATTGCCCAGGCCCAGCACGGCTGTGCCATTGGTGATAACGCCCACCAGGTTGGAGCGCGACGTATACAACGCGGCGGCGTCTTCACCTTCTTTGTGAATGGCCATGCTGGCCACCGCAACCCCAGGCGAGTAGGCCAGCGACAAGTCGTCTTGATTGGCCAGCGGCTTGGTGGGCATGACCGAAATTTTGCCCGGCCTGGGGTTGGAATGATAGTCCAATGCCATTTTGGCACGATCCGCATTCGGGTCCATGATGGGGTAACTCCTTCGAGATGATAAGAATCGATTAACGGGAAGCGCATGCCGTTTTGGCGTCAGGGCATGCACCTTTGTGTGTTTTGTATGAGGGTGTCGGGGATGGGTGTATTGTGCCGTATCCGAACACACCTGGCAGCCGGCGCCGCCTGCTGGCGGTGTGCGATCGTATCAACACTGTTACGGGCCGACCCGGTTTGTGGTGAATATTAGAACAGAGCAACACGAGTCTTCACGGGAAATTTGCCCGGTAACGGGCCAGTTTGGTTCTGATCCGAAACAATCTGTTTGTTAATACCAACGGTTTCAAAAAACACGCACGACGGGTTGCGTCGGAAATGGGTGAATACAGGCCAGAGTGTTGTGCGCATGGCTATAATGTACCTAATACGGCTGAATTAAGGCGTCGTACACGTTTGCCTTCTGCCCCCGCTATCCGCTATCCGGTCTGGCCGTGTCGCGGAAGGTATCTCCTGCATCATAACGAGTGAAGCACTCGGAAAGGTGAAGCGCATATATGTCATCACACTCTGAATTTCTATCCAAATCCTACCTGTTTGGTAGTAACGCCCCCTACGTCGAAGAGCTCTATGAAGCCTTTCTGGACGACCCGGGTTCCGTTCCAGAGGAATGGCGTAGCTACTTCGAACAGCTCCAGAATACACCAGCCGTCGATGGCCAGCAGGCCACTCGGGATCAGGCCCACTCACCCATTATCGATTCCTTCGCCATGCGCGCCCGTACCAATGTGTACTGGCAGCCCGCAAGCAAGGGTGCGGGTCTGGCCATTGCCAGCAAGCAAGTGGGTGTCCAGTCGCTGATTGCGGCCTACCGTTCATTAGGAACGCGCGTCGCCAACCTTGACCCCATCAAGCGCCACGAAAAACCGGTTATCCCCGAACTTGACCCTTCATTTTACGGCCTCACCGAAGCCGATATGGACGAGGTCTATTCGGCGTCCAACACCTACTTTACCCAAGGCGACACCATGACGCTTCGCGACATGGTTGGCGCCCTTAAAGACACCTATTGCCGCAGTATCGGTGCAGAATTCATGCACATGTCCGACCCCGTGGCCAAGCGCTGGATTCAACAGCGTCTTGAGTCCACACGCGGCACACCCACGTACCCGGCCGAAAAGAAAGTCCGTATTTTGCAGCAGCTGACCGAGGCCGAGGGCCTCGAGCGCTTCCTGCACACAAAATACGTCGGCCAGAAGCGGTTTTCGCTGGAAGGCGGTGAAAGCTTTATTGCCGCCATGGACGAGCTCGTCAACCACGCCGGCAGTAACGGGGTTCAGGAAATCGTGGTCGGCATGGCCCACCGCGGTCGCCTCAACATGCTGGTCAACATTATGGGCAAAATGCCGGCCGACCTCTTCGCCGAGTTCGAAGGCAAACACCCCGACGACCTCAGCGACGGCGACGTCAAATATCACAACGGTTTCTCCAGCGATATTTCCACGCCGGGTGGCCCCATTCACCTGTCCCTGGCCTTCAACCCCTCGCACCTGGAAATCGTCAACCCGGTGGTCGAGGGCAGTGTGCGAGCCCGCCAAGACCGCCGCGGTGATACCGACGGCGACCAGGTGCTGCCTGTACTGGTACACGGTGATGCCGCGTTTGCAGGGCAGGGTGTCGTCATGGAAACGCTTAACCTGGCGCAAACGCGCGGTTACGGCACGGGCGGCACGGTTCATGTTGTCATCAACAACCAAATCGGCTTTACTACCTCCGACCCGCGCGACGTGCGTTCCACCCTGTACTGCACCGACGTCGTCAAAATGATCGAAGCGCCGGTGTTGCACGTCAACGGCGACGACCCTGAGGCCGTGGTGTACGCCGTTCAACTGGCGCTCGACTTCCGCCGCGAGTTCAAACACGATGTCGTGATCGACATTGTCTGCTTCCGCAAGTTGGGTCACAACGAGCAAGACACGCCTTCGCTCACGCAGCCGCTGATGTACAAAAACATTGGCAAGCACCCCGGCACGCGCAAGCTCTACGCCGAAAAACTGGTCGCTCAAGGTGTCCTGGCCGAGTCCGATGTCGATGACATGGTCAAGAGTTATCGCCAGCTTCTCGAAGACGGCCAGCGCACCATCGAGCCTGTCCTGACCGACTACAAGAGCAAGTACGCCACCGACTGGTCGCCGTACCTCAACGCCAAATGGACGGATCACGCGGATACGGCCGTGCCGCTCGCCGAGCTCTCTCGCATTGGCGAAAAGCTCACCACGGTGCCGGAAGGTTTCACACCGCATCCGCTGGTTCAGCGTCTGCTTAACGAACGCCGCAAAATGGCGCGTGGCGAACAAAATGTCGACTGGGGGATGGGCGAGCACTTGGCGTTTGCCACGCTGGTGGCCAACGGGTATCCCATCCGCATTTCGGGTCAAGACTCTGGCCGCGGCACGTTTACGCACCGCCATGCCGTCTTGCACGACCAAAAGCGCGAGCGCTGGGACGACGGCACTTATATTCCGCTGCAAAACGTCAGCGAAAATCAGGCCGACTTCACCGTCATCGACTCCGTACTGTCCGAAGAGGCCGTGCTGGCTTTCGAATACGGTTATGCCTCGGCGGCGCCCAACGCGCTGACTATCTGGGAAGCCCAGTTTGGTGACTTCGCCAACGGTGCCCAAGTGGTTATTGACCAGTTCATTACCTCGGGCGAAGCCAAGTGGGGACGCCATTGCGGCCTGACACTCATGCTGCCACACGGCTACGAAGGCCAGGGGCCCGAGCACTCCTCGGCCCGCATCGAACGTTTCCTGCAGCTGTGCGCCGACAACAACATCCAGGTCATCCAGCCCACCAACGCCGCGCAAATCTTTCACGTTCTGCGCCGTCAGATGATCCGGCCGTTCCGCAAACCGCTGGTGCTCATGACACCCAAGTCGCTGTTGCGTCACAAGGGCGCCACGTCGCCGCTGTCCGATTTTGCCGAAGGGCAATTCCTTACCGTCATTGGCGAAACAGACGACGCCATTCAGCCGGAAAAGGTCACCCGTATCCTGGCGTGTTCGGGCCGCGTCTACTATGACCTGGTTCAGACCCGTGCCGAACAAGAGCGCGACGACATCGCCATTGTGCGTGTCGAGCAGCTCTATCCGTTTGCGCACAAGGCCTTCCAGGCCGAATTGGCAAAGTTCCCCAACGCCAAAGAGCTGATCTGGGTACAAGACGAGCCGCAAAACCAAGGCCCGTGGTTCTATATCCAGCACCACTTGTACGAAAACATGTCGGAAGGTCAAAAGCTGGGGTATGCCGGCCGCGCGCCGTCGGCCTCACCGGCCGTGGGCTACCTGGCCAAGCACGTCGAACAGCAGCGTGCATTGCTTGAACAGGCGTTTGCCGCCAAGTTCAAAGGCTTCACCAAACAATAAAACTTTTTTAGATACGGAATTCAAACATGGCTATTATTGAAGTGCTCGTCCCCCAGTTGTCGGAATCGGTTTCCGAAGCAACGCTTCTTACCTGGAAAAAACAGCCCGGCGAAGCGGTTGAGGCCGACGAAATCCTGATCGAAGTCGAAACCGACAAGGTGGTGCTGGAAGTGCCTGCGCCGTCCTCAGGCGTATTGTCAGAAATCGTCAAGGGTGACGGCAGCACCGTGACGTCGTCCGAAGTGCTGGCACGTATCGATACCGAAGCAACGGCCAGCGCCGCCCCGGCTGCGCAAGCCGAAGAGGCACCTGCTCAAGAGACGCCCGCTGCCGCGCCTGCAGCCCCCGCAGCACCGGCGGCTGCACAGCCATCCAGCAGCGGTATTGCATCGCCGGCCGCCGCCAAGATTCTTTCCGAGAAAGGCATCGACCCCTCAACCGTATCCGGTACGGGCCGTGACGGTCGCATCACCAAGGCTGATGCCATGGCCGCCGATGCCGGCGCTGCCAAGCCTGCTGCACCGCTTGCTACGCCGCCGTCGCTGTCGCTCGACGGCCGTCCCGAACAGCGTGTGCCCATGACCCGCCTGCGCGCCCGCATCGCCGAGCGCCTGCTGCAGTCGCAAGCCGAAAACGCCATTCTTACCACGTTCAACGAAGTCAATATGCAGGCCGTGATCGACCTGCGCAAAACGTACCGTGACAAGTTCGAGAAAGAGCACGGTGTCAAACTTGGCTTCATGTCGTTCTTTGTGAAAGCGGCCGTTGCGGCGCTGAAGAAGTACCCCATTGTCAACGCGTCGGTCGACGGCAAAGACATCATCTACCACGGCTACTTCGACATCGGTATTGCCGTCAGTAGCCCGCGTGGCCTGGTGGTGCCCATCTTGCGCAACGTCGACCAAATGTCCATTGCCGACATCGAGAAGCAAATTGCCGACTTCGGTGCCCGTGCCCGTGATGGCAAGCTGACGCTCGAAGAACTGACCGGTGGCACCTTCTCCATCTCCAACGGCGGTGTGTTTGGTTCCATGCTGTCCACGCCCATCATCAACCCGCCCCAATCGGCGATTCTGGGTATTCATGCCACCAAAGAGCGCCCCGTGGTCGAAAATGGCGAAATCGTCATTCGTCCCATGAACTATCTGGCCCTGTCGTATGATCACCGCATCATTGATGGCCGTGAAGCCGTGCTGGCGCTGGTCGCGATGAAAGAGGCACTGGAAGATCCCCAGCGTCTGCTGCTTGACATCTAAGTCAATAGGAACAAATAAACATGGCAAAAAAGTTTGATGTTGTTGTGATAGGTGCAGGCCCGGGCGGCTATATTGCCGCGATCCGCGCCGCCCAGTTGGGCATGAGCGTGGCCTGCATCGACGCCTGGGCCACTGCAGATGGCAAACCCGCACCCGGTGGTACATGCACAAACGTTGGGTGCATTCCGTCCAAGGCACTGCTGCAGTCCTCCGAACATTACCATCAGGTGAACTCCAGCTTTGCTGATCACGGTATCAAGGTAAAAGGGGTCGACCTTGACCTCGATAAACTGCTGGGCCGCAAAGACACCGTTGTCACGCAAAACAACCAGGGCATTCTGTATCTGTTCAAAAAGAACAAGGTGACGTTTTTTCATGGCACGGGTTCGTTCGTGGCACAGGTGGATGGCGGCTGGTCGCTTAAGGTATCGGGTAACGCCGAAGAAGACCTTATCGCCAAGCACGTTATTATTGCCACGGGCTCGTCACCGCGGGCGCTCCCCAAGCTGCCCTTCGACGAAGAGCGTGTGTTGTCCAATGACGGGGCCTTGCGCATTCCCGAAGTACCCGCCAAGCTGGGCGTTATTGGCGCCGGTGCTATTGGCCTTGAAATGGCCAGCGTATGGAGCCGTCTGGGTGCGCAGGTCACCGTGCTCGAAGCCCTGCCTGACTTCCTCGCGGTGGTCGACCAGCAAGTGGCCAAAGAAGCCCAAAAGGCTTTGGCCAAGCAAGGTCTTACCATCCACACTGGCGTAAAAACCGGCGAGATCAAAGTGGGTAAGAAAGGTGTCACCGTACCCTACACCGATAGCGCAGGGGCCGAGCAAACGCTTAAGGTTGATCGGCTGATTGTGTCGATCGGCCGGGTGCCCAACGTGGAAGGTCTGGGTGTGGAAACCGTTGGCCTCAAAACCGACGAGCGCGGTTTCATTGTGGTCGACGATGACTGCAAAACCAACTTGCCCAACGTATGGGCGGTGGGCGACGTGGTACGTGGCCCCATGTTGGCGCACAAAGCCGAAGCTGAAGGCGTGGCGGTAGCTGAAATCATTGCTGGCCAGCACGGTAACGTCAATTACGACCTGATCCCGTCGGTCATCTACACCTCGCCCGAAGTGGCTTGGGTTGGAAAGACCGAGCAGCAGCTGAAGTCGGAAGGTCGCAAATACAATGCCGGTACCTTCCCCTTCATGGCCAATGGCCGTGCCCGTGCGCTGGGCGATACCACCGGCTTTGTCAAAATCCTGGCTGATGCCGGCACCGACGAAGTTCTGGGTGTGCACATCGTTGGGCCAACGGCTTCCGAACTTATCGCTGAAGCCGTGGCTATCATGGAATTCCGTGGTGCGTCCGAAGACATTGCACGTATCTGCCACGCGCATCCCACCTTGTCCGAAGCCATGAAAGAAGCCGCGCTTGCCGTCAGCAACCGCACGCTTAATTTCTAAACTTCATACGACAATATGTTTGGCGGGCGCTAGCGCGCCCGCTGCACAAAAGGGCGGGGCAATCCCGCCCTTTTTCCATCGGTCCGGGTTTTTATGACAGTACGCGAGTATTACCTTAACGCGTTGAACGAGCGGGGCTACCAGGTTGATTCCGCACAACAGGCGGCGATCGATCGCCTGCAACAGTACTACGACGACTGGATGGCGTTCAAAAAGGCGCGCTCGACGCGCCTTAGAAAGCTGTTCGGCCGCCCCGAGGTGCCCCGCGGCGTATACATGTGGGGCGGTGTAGGGCGTGGCAAAAGCTTCCTGATGGACGCCTTCTATCAGGCCGTGCCAGTCAAGCGCAAGACGCGCCTGCACTTTCACGAATTTATGCGTGGCGTGCATAACCAGCTGCGTGAAGTGCGCGGTATGGCCGATCCGCTCGATGAAGTTGCGCGGCGCATTGCCCGGCGCTACCGTCTGATCTGCTTCGACGAGTTTTACGTCTCGGATGTGGCCGATGCCATGATCCTGCACAGGCTGTTGTTGCGTCTTTTCGAGCTGGGCACCTCATTTATCATGACATCCAACTACGAGCCGTCCACCTTGTACCCCGATGGGTTGCACCGTGACCGCATCTTGCCGGCCATCGACCTTATCTACGAGCGTATGGACGTGTTGAATGTGGATGCCGGCGTGGATTACCGTCGTCAAACCCTGGGTACCGTGCGCGCTTATTTGTATCCGCTGGGCGACGACACCACACGTGAACTGCAAGCGACGTTTGACCGTTTGCTGGATACAGCGCCACAAGATCCTGTGTTGCTGGTCGAGCAGCGCAAGCTGCGCGCGGTCGCCCGGGGTGGCAATATCGTTTGGTTCGATTTTCAAACCTTATGTGGCGGTCCACGTTCGCAAAATGATTACCTTGTCCTGGCCGACGAGTTTCAAACGGTGATTCTCTCCGATGTGCCGCGCATGGGGCCGCGGCAGGCATCGGAGGCACGGCGGTTCACGTGGCTGGTCGATGTGTTCTATGATCACAAGGTTAAATTGATTATGTCTGCCGAATGCCCGCCTGACGAGCTCTATACTGAAGGGCCAATGTCGGGGGAGTTTCACCGAACCGTGTCACGCCTGATCGAAATGCAATCACAAGAGTATTTGCAGTCGGACCGGCGCGAGGTGGCTACTCTGTAACCGTCGACGGCGCAACCGACGCAGGCGCAACGGTTTCGTGCTGCGTGAACGGCTGATGGTATCGTGGGCGTCGTACGCGTCGGGCACACCCGTTGTGCACACCCGGTGTGCATG
>JAJUIY010000068.1 GCA_029267415.1 Alcaligenaceae bacterium | reverse complement strand
CGGCTGCCTGGCGTTAGTTTGTGGCATATTACACACATGCCCGACGAACCGGCCGGGCGTCCCCGCCTGACCCTGCGCTTTACGGACGGCGCCCAGTGGGTGCTGACCGGTCATCCACGCTGAGCCAGCGATAGCCCCGGCAGCAAGTGCAAGTTCGTGCGGCGCACAAATTCATCGTAACTGATGGGCCGCCCGGCGCGTGTGTCGGGACTGTTTTCATGCCAGTGCACCCATGTCCTTCCCGTGGTGACATCAAACACCAGTTTGTATAAATAGCGGGGCACCATTACTCCGCCTTCACCAATGCGCTCAGGTTGCTCATCAAATACCGGGCCGGTAAATACAACCACATCGCCGGGCGCGCGCATCACGTACTTGCGTGTGTCTTGCTCAATGCGGCGCCAGGCCCCGCCGTTGTGCGTCTGATCCTGCGGCACCATATTGGCCAGACTGAAGCTTTGTGCCATGGCCTCGTCCGTGTGCATGTCGGCCGCCGGGGCCATATGCCCGCGCGAATATCCTGAGCCGCGATAATCACTCAGCCGGGCGCGCTCGCGTTCGGGCAGCCTTGCCTCGGCGTAAAAGCGATCGGTGCGCTCGACTCCGGCCGTGCGCTCAAGCAGCTGCCGGTTCAGGCGCTGCACCACAAACACCGGCGTCTTGCTTTGGCCGCTATGCAAAATAGCAAAGGCGCTGAAGCACAGTTCGCGCAACGCGGGGCTTGCCGGTACCACGGGCGGTGTATCGGGGAAAAAATCCGGGCACTGCCGAAATTCCGTCTGCACCATCCGCGCGGCCAGCGCCCCAACGTCCGCCGGCGCGGCCACCGCCTGCGCGGGGGCATAGATGAAACGGTGCACACTGAAGCGCTCGGGGTGGATCCGGTCAAATAAGGGCTGGATCACGCCAGAGACGTGTTGTGCGAAACCCGTGCTATAGGCATGAAGGAAGTTGGTAAATGCAGGGTGGGTAGCCGTAGCACTTGCTGTGGAAGCATTGTGCCCGCCCGTGGCGCCCTGCCACGGCGCGTGCAGTGCCACGCTGGCCACCGCAAACGACAGCAGGGCCGACAGGCCAATGCGGCGCACCTGACGGCCCAGCGGGACGTGACGCTTACGGGGTGAACGCTTCCGATGTTGTCTGGCGCTTGCTTTCTCTCTTCTTGCAGCCATGCCTACTTCAAACCCGGCGGCACATGGCGCACGCCGGATCGGTTAACTTGCTTACTACCATCGGCGCATGCGCTGCAACACGGCCTGGTTCAGGCGTCGTGCTTCTTCTTCCGCGTACTGCCGCTCGCCGCTTTCGTACGACCCTTCGTGAATGCACGACTTGGGGTTCCAGCGGCAAGAATTGACTGCCGACGGCGACGCCGCCGTTGCCGTTTTTTTAGTTTCTGACGGTGGCGAGGACGTGCCGCACGCTGCTACCAATGCGGCCATAACCGCCGCCACACCCAACCGAACAAGATTTCCACGTGCCATTACCATGTACCCGCGCAGATAGGACAATAATGTCCACTTTTATAGCAGATTACGACGACAAGATCGTGACTTATCGTCTTTGGTGACAATGCTTTACGATTTCGTCGCGAGCTGGTTGGGCCGGTCATGGCTGTGCCCCACCGCCGCTTGTGTCAGGCCGGACCTTATCCCTGTTCGTCGTACGTATTTGTCGATCCCCTGCCCGGCAATCGGCTATATTTGCACCAAAAACCGTGGAGCCTTTCCCGCCGTGACCGTCATGTCGACCGCCTTGCTTGCCTTTGCCATGTCCACCGACGCCTTCGCTGCGGCGCTAGGCAAAGGTATGACGTTACACCGGCCTTTGTTTTCGGAAGCCTTACGTACCGGCTTGATTTTTGGCACCATTGAAGCACTGACCCCACTGGCCGGTTGGGCCGCAGGGTCGATGGCAGCAGATTTTGTGCGCGCCTGGGACCACTGGATCGCCTTTGGCCTGCTGGTTGTGCTGGGCATCGCCATGATCAGAAAAAGCACTCTGCCCGACGCGGATGAGCGCACCCCGGTTGCACGCCACTCGTTCTGGGTGTTGGCGATCACCGCCTTTGCCACCAGTATCGACGCCATGGCGGTAGGCGTCAGCCTGGCGTTTATCGAAAACAATATTTTTATTACCGCCGCCGCCATTGGCCTGGCCACCACACTAATGGTGACCTGTGGCGTCATGCTGGGGCGCGTGATTGGCTTGGTGGTAGGCAAATGGGCTGAAATAATCGGCGGTTTTGCGCTGATCGGCATTGGCAGCGGTATTTTGTACGAGCACCTTTACCTGTTGTGATTGTGCGGCGCCGCGTGTAAGCACGATACTGCCGTACCGAGGCTTATAGGGGGGCAGCGCAGATGGTGTGCAGCGCGGAATGCTCTACAGCCCCGCCCATGAGCCTATATCCGGCGCAAAAAAGCGAAACAAAGTAGGATAAATAACTGCTAACATACTTTATTGTGCAAATCGTATACAAAGCATGCGAAACAAAGTAGGATAATATTATTGATTACTACTTTACTTCCCATGGCTACCTTATTTGGTCTTGCTACGCGGTTTCGCCAGCAAATGGCCCGCCTCAAAATTACGCAACAAACCTTGGGGAAAGAAGCCGGCATCTCGCGTCGCACCTTAACTAATGTGCTGAGCGGGACGTCAGACTACAAAGTTACGACCCTGCTGGCAGTGGCCGACCGCTTGGGCCTGGAAGTTGTTGTGGTGCCCAAGGAAGCGGCCCGGGGCCTTGAAGCCGAAGCCTTCACGCCCACCGAACCCAAGGTCAGCACCGCGGTACAAACCGCCCTGGAAAACCTGAAGCGCTACAACAACCCTGCAGGTGACAAACCATGAACGTCAAAGCGCTGGAAATCCGCTTGGGTGCGCGCCGCATTGGCGTGCTTTTCCAGTACGCGCCAGAAAACGCCATGGTAGTAAACCGTTTTGTGGCTGACGACGACTTCATCGCCGATCAACACCAAGACACATTGTCGCTTTCGCTGAAGGCCGCCAACCCGGCCGAGCAGCAGTTTATCTGGCGCGACGTGCGCAGCGCGCTGCTAAATGGTGCGCCGTCGCGCGATGGGCAAAGCTGGCTTCTGCCGCCGTTTTTCCAGAACCTGCTGCCTGAAGGGGTCTTTCGTGACCAGCTGGCCCAACTGCGCGGCTGTGCCCCCAACGACCACTTCGAACTATTAGCCGCCAGCGGCAAAGACTTGCCCGGCAACGTATACGCCCTACCAGTGGAGTTAAGCCGTGCCGAGCTGGGCCGCTACGTGACCCAAAACGCGGACGCACTGGAAATGACGGTTACCGCCGACCCTTTGCCGGAAGGCGTGTCGATTTCGGGCGTGCAACCCAAGCTGGGCGTTATTAAAGAAGGCGAACGCTATGTGGCGCGCACCAAAGACCGCGACACCCATATTATTGCCAAGCTTCCGGTAGTGGGTTACCCGCTGTTGCCCGAGGTAGAAGCCTTATCACTGCAACTGGCCCGCGCGGCCGGTGTTGATACCTGCGAGGCATACTTGGCGCCGTTGCGCCAGCTGGCGGTGCAGCACCATTACGATCTGGGCCCCACCCAGCCAGACACCCATTTTTTGGCAGTACGGCGCTATGACCGCAGCCCACACATGCGTATTCATTGCGAAGACTTCGCACAAATATTCAGCGTCATGCCTGAGAACAAGTATTCGCTGGAGTTTTCATATTTGGCCGTGGCCGCCACCTTTATGGCCTACCCCAGCCTGGGCGAGCCGGCCGTACACGAACTGTTGCGCCGGTTGGTGGTAAATGAAATGCTGGGCAACCCTGACATGCACCTGAAAAATATAGGCGTGTGGTATCCCGATGGAAAAACACCCGAACTGCCCCCCGCGTACGATATTGTGGCGCACGCCCTGTACACCCCCATAAGCGGCCACGGCTTGCGTATTTTGCCACCGGGCCTGGAAGCGCGGCTGGGCGGCAAAGCCCCCTCCAACGGCAACGGCCGCCGGCTAGGCCTGACCCCGGCCGTAGTTCGTGTGTTTTGTGAAGCCATCGGCATTATCGAAAGGCCCGCCGCCACCGCCATTGCCGAATGCGTCAGCGCGGCGGCCGACACATGGCCTGCTCTGATCAACGAGTCGCCGCTGACACCCACACAGAAGCAGCGACTGCAGGCACACTTCACCCAACACCCCATGGTTGCCGGGCTGCTGCGCCGACGCAACCGCTTGTAACGCCTTAGCCCTATGGTGACGTTAACTTTTCTGGGCGCTGCAGCATTCTTGATGCGTACTGGAACGACTGGGAGCCCACCCCCGAAGCCCTTGCGCTTAACCGCGAGCGGCTGCGGGCGCGGAGCCAGACCTGAACAACACCTTGCTTCGCCACCCGCCCCACTTGTAATACGCCGCAGAAAACGCACAGCTAAGCGCAAAGCTTGTACCGATGCCTAGGGCAACGCCCGGGTCCCCGAACAGATAGACGGCGCCATAGCTTAATGGGACACGCAGCAGCCATAACGAAATAATATTCAGCATAAGTACTTGCGCCATGGCACCCGCGCCGCGCACTACCCCGTTAAAAATAAAATTGAAGCCGATAAACGGGTAAAAAAACGCGATGATCTTCAAGTAGACAATGCCAAAGCGTACGCTGTCGGCATCATCAATAAATAACCTTACCAACGGTTCGGCCCATATAAACAGTGCAAGCGCAATCGCAAACATCACTGCAATGTTATAGACCACCCCCGTTTTGGTAATTAATGCCACGCGCTGCCAATTACCGGCACCCATGTTTTGTCCGGCCATCGCATTTACGGCAGTACCCAGTGCAGTGGCCGGCAATAACACCATAGTGTCCAAGCGCTGCGCTGCCCCAAACCCGGCCACCGCCGAAGGGCCCAAAGAATTGACCAGCGACAGGATAACGGTAATGCCAGCGTAGATAACCAACATCTGCAACCCCGAGGGGATGCCTTGATTCAAAATAGTGGCGATCTCGTCACGACGCGGAAAGCGAAGCCGGAAAATGTGCCCCGAAAACTTGTGTGCCAAATAAACAAGACTTCCGATAAAGGCAGCCGACTGCGCCAGCAACCACGCCAGTGCAGCACCGGCCACACCCAGCTTTACAACACCCATAAACAACGGGGCCAGCACAGCCGTCAGCACCGTAGCCATCAGCACGAAGTGCAGGGGGGTTCGGCTGTCGCCGAACGCACGCAAGGCGCTGCCAATAAAATTGTAGCCTACCAACAGCGCCGTACCGGCAAAGTTGATTTGCAGGTACAGCTTGGCGGGCGGAATCAGCGATGGTGGCGTGTTCATCAGCACCAGCAATGGCTGGGCAAACACCAAGCCGGCAATACTGATCAACAACGACAAAACCAGCAAAATGACAACAAACGCACTCAGGTACTGGTTGGTTTTTTGCTGATCACCGGCGCCTTTAAGCTGCGCAAAAATTGTCAGGGTGGCGTTATTCAACCCAATTACAAACGCCAGTACCAGCGTTAATAACGTGGTTGCCACCGTGACGGCGCCAAACGCCGTACTGCCTAATAAATTACCTACCCACAAGCTGTTAATAAACAGCATCGCCGCTTGCAATACGTTTGTTAACAGGATGGGAAACGAGAACGCGGCCAGCGCCTTTGGCACTGACCCTTCCGTAAAGCTCTTCTTCATAGATGACAATATACCTGCCGCCCCTTGCCTGGATAAAAACCGCGGCAGAGGGCGGCCCCCCGTTGCGCGAACGCCGCGCCGCTTATGACGCCCTTTTGCTGACCGGCAACGGCACCATGACGGGCTGCCCCGGCACGGTGCAGCCAGCGTCGCAGCAGCGTCCTGGCTGACGGTTTTTGGTGATGCTGCGTTTTTCGTCGTGCAAAATCCCGCGATCAAGCAAGCGCTCAACCAGTTCCACCTTGGAACCCACCGGATAGTTGCGCCAGATTTCCTGCTTCATCGCTGCGGGCGAACCGCCGCCGTGCAGGCTGATTAACGAATACCACCCGCCTTGATAAGATGCAGTCAGGTCTTCGATGAAGCGGGCAGTTTCGATACGTTGTTTATACGGAATACTGTTGTTCGCCTGAAGCACGTCGGACAGCTTCGCCGCGGTCGCCGGATTGTGGTCTTCGTCCGGACCCGGCAACGCCACAATCAACCCTCCCGACACCTCGTGTGCAATACGGTGCATGTCGTAAATTTGTGTGGACAGCAAAAGCTTGCCAATATTGCTGAATACCGGTTCGGGCATAAATGAACCGCTGTGCTCGTCTTGCGTGGCGTAAACACTGGCGGCCACCCCACACGCGTAAAAGCCCTCGGTAATTTTGATCAACTCGACCATGGGCTCTTTCAGATTGCTTTTGGTCTCTACATCCAGCCCGTTAGCTTCACACATCAGTGCGCCGGCGCCAATCAGCAAATCGCCAAACCCGGCGCGCGCTGCAATACAACTATGCCGATGATGTGTTGCGTAGCTGTAGGTAAGCACGTTGCTGTGCTCCCATTCGCCAGCGTAAAAAACGCGGTCCCACGGTACAAACACGCGATCAAAAATGACCACTGCCGTGGCCTGCCCATACTTGCGTGAGAACAAGGCGTCGCCGTGCTCCAGCTTTTCGCCAGGACGGCCGGCCGGGCGTGACACAATTGTGATGCCGGGATCATCAACACGTACCGCACAACAAACGGCAAAGGCGGCATCTTGCGGGCCCATATTCCGACTGGGCATAACAAGTAGTTCGTGCATATAGGGCGCGCCCGTTACGATGGCTTTTGTGCCGCTAATGACAACATCTTTGGCGTTTTGCTCTACCACGTGCACGTAGGTATCCGGATTGGCCTGCTGATGCGGCCGCTTACTGCGATCGCCTTTAGCGTCCGTCATGGCGATGCCAATTGAGAGGTCGCGATCTTGCACATCGGCCAGATAGGCGGCAAAGCGCTCGCGGTGCTCGGTAGTGCCACGTGCATCGTCAATGTGGGCCACGGCCTGGAAAATACCGTTAAGGGCATCGTGTGCCAGATAACGCTGCGCACAGCCCGTTTCTTGGCATAGTACGCGCACCGCTTCCAGTTTGTTCAGCAAGTCGCCGGCGGATTCGTTGATATGCAGCATTCGGCTAACCACCTTGTTCCGGCTGTGCTGGGTAGCCAGCGCTATGGGCTCGAGCTCGGGCCGCAAGGCGTAATCGTACGTGAACGCCAACGCGTTAACGCCCGGTCGAAACGCCGGGTCGTCTACCACACTGGTGACCTGGCGCCCGTTAACAAACACCGTCGGCTTGTAGGCACGTAGTGATTCGCGATAGTCGCCCCCGGACATCAGGCTGACCTGACTGGTTGGCGCCGCGTGGCTGGATATCGACATAGCTCCCCCTCCTTACGGTTAAACATTATGCCAATGATTTGAACGGTGTTTAATTAACTTGTCAACGTTTATACTAAGCGCATGAAAAAGACTGCCGTTACTTCCGCGCACACTCAGCGCCCTGCCTCCAAAAAGGCCGACCCGGTCAGCAACCCGCGCCAACGTCGACAAGAGGCCCTGGCCGACGTACGCCGCGAACTTGTGTTGGACGCCGCCCGTTCGGCGTTTTTGGAACTGGGAATCGAGCGCGCCAGCATGCGGGAAATTGCGCGCCGCGCCGGCTACACACCAGGCGCCATCTACAGCTATTTTCCAAGTAAAGAAGCGCTTTACGGCATCTTGTTGGGCGAATCGCTGGAGCGGCTTAAACAACGTACCCATGCCGCGTTAAACAAAAACGCCAGCCCCGCCGAACAAGCCCGCACCAGCGCCACCGCGTTCTTTATGTTCTATAAAGAAAACCCACGCGACCTAGACCTCGGCTTCTACCTATTCCAGGGCATGCAGCCACGGGGCCTCACGCCCGAGCTAAATAACGCGCTTAACCAGAGCCTGCGCCTATCCCTGCAACCCACGCAAGCCGCCCTGCAACAGCTGGGCATGCCGGATCGCGACGCACTAAAAGAAATAACGGCCTTGTTTGCTCACGCGGTGGGGTTACTGCTTCTTAGCCACACCGGACGCATACGCATGTTTCACCAAGACCCACGCGTTCTATTTGATAGCTACGTGGATGAAATGATTTTACGAGCAGGAAGAGCGCCGGCGAGGCGAAACGAGGCAGACGGCCAAAACTGATGCGTGTGCACGAAAATGAAATTCGATATACACTTCCCAATAAGATACATACAATAGTTATCTTTTAGAGCACTAAAACCCCTAGCATCAAAAAGGAACTGCCATGCGCACCGAAACCGTGAAAATTGTTGACATGACCAACCAACAGGCTGCCGACACCATCAACCAGGCCCTGGCCAAACTGGACGGCGTTGGCGAGGTTCAAATCTCGTTGAACGACCAGAAAGCCACCGTTTCGTTTGACGAAACCGTGGCATCACGCTACGGCATCACCATGGCGATCGAAGACTTGGGTTTTGAAGTTGCACAGCCCGTGCATGGTGAAGATGGAAGCTGCTGCGGTGGGTGTGGAGGTTGATGACGGCAGACGAGCTCGGCCCCGCGGCCTGACAGTTTTTACGCCTACGCTTTAAAAACTTCAGACTGGGGGGCGCCGAAGTAACCAGGCACAAGACGCCCCCACTCCTCAGATCCGTGCTGCAAAGCAAGGAAGCCACCCGCTTACGAAAAAGGCAGCCACAAGATGATTGCGGGGAACAGCAGCGCAAGTATCACAACAAACAGCTGCATAGCGACAAATGGCTGAATACCACGATAGATGTCCCTTAGGGTCATCTCGGGAGGTGCCACGCTACGCAAATAAAATAACGCGAACCCAAACGGCGGCGTCAGGTACGAGGTCTGCAAGTTAATGGCGACCAAGATAGCAAACCAGACCAAAATATGGGCGGAATCGACATGTGTGCCGAAATCCTGCATGGCCATAATTGGGCCAAAAATGGGGAAGATGATCAGGGCGATTTCAATCCAGTCGAAAAAGAAGCCCATCACGAAAATCGTCACCAACAGGATGATCAATAAACCCCAGGCATCAAGATTAAGCGCTTCAATCAGAGTGATGATGGCGTGTTCGCCACCCAGCAGCCGAAACACATAGGCAAAAATTGTGGCGCCCGCAAAGATCATGAAGATCATGCCAACTGTAACTGCCGATTCATACATGGCTTCAGTCAACGTACGACGCGTCAATCGCCGGTTTAGCGCGGCTAAAAGAATTGCACCGACAGCGCCTACGCCTGACGCTTCAGTAGGCGTAGCGTAGCCTAAAAATATGGACCCCAGCACGGCAGCAATCAACAGTGTTGGCGGCACGATTCCGAGCAATACAAGTCTTGCCAGGGTAAGGATGGGCAGTTTTTCTTTGGCTTTGGTCGATTGAGGAACGCTTTCTGGGCGAACACGAAAATACACCCACAAAAAGAACAGATAACATAAGGGGAGAATCAAGCCCGGAATCACGGCACCCAAAAACAGATCGCTCACTGAAATTGAGAGCATATCGGCCATGATGATTAACATGATGCTGGGCGGGATAATAATACCCAGCGTGCCGGACGCGGCGATGGTACCGGCGGTGATTGAGCGCGAGTAATTAAGCTGCATCATCATGGGCAAGGCAAGCACTGCGGTCATGACGACCGACGCCCCCACGATACCGGTTGTTGCCGCCAGAATGGTGCCCATCAACACCACCATATAGGCCATTCCACCCCGCACGTTCTGAAGCAAATACTGCAGTAATTCCAGCAGGTGCTTAACGATTCCTGACCGCTCCAGCATATTCCCCATGAAAATATACATGGGAACGGCCACCATAATCAGATTGTCCCCGATACTGCCCCAAATACGGGGAGCGGCCAGAAAAAGCCGAGCCGATGGAATCAAATCAAGATAAATACCCAGCCCGGCAAATGCGATGCCTATACCGCCCAATACAAAGGCGACTGGAAAACCACTGAATATCAGGATGAACAGCGAAACAAACATGCCCGCTGGAAGAAGATACTCGAGAACCATCAGACATCCGCGTTGGAGGGTGGGAGCGATACATTGCCGGTGATCAAAGTGTGTATTTGACGATTCAGCCGGGTCAGGCCCGCAACCAACAACAGCGCGAATCCGACCGGCTGGCATGATTTAATGATCCAGCGGTGGCTTAAGCCCGTAGCTGACGGCGAGGCTTCGCCAGACACCCAGGCATTCTGTGCAAATTTGATACTGAAATATAGAACGACCAGCACCATCGGAAGAAACAGGAACAAAATCCCCAGAATTTCAACCACTGCGCGGGTGCGGACCGACCAGTTGTCGCGCAAAAGCTCGACCCTGACGTGGCGATCATTGACAAGCGCAAAAGCGAATACAAAAAAGCAGATGGCAGCGTGAAAGTGCCATTCAAGCTCTTGCAGACGCGTCGAATTTGCCCACGTTGTACCCCGCGTAACCACATCAAAAACAATGATGCCAGCCAAAACCAGCAGGAGCACACTAGCTAGTTTGCCAATAATTTGCAGAAAGCGGTCAATACTGTCGCAGATACGTAAGAGTTGTTGCATAAGCTGGGGACGGTGAGAACAGGGCCGACGCGTCGACCCTTAATAAGTGTTAAGTCATTCGAGCCGTTGCAGCTCGTTCCACTGCTGCTGCGATTTGACAAACTCCATCAAAGAACCATAAGCCCGGGCAAAACTTTCATTCGTCGCCATTTGTTCTTCAACCACTTCTTCCCAGGTACTGCGAAGTTCGCTCATAACCTCGTCAGGAAGGCGTTCGATGGACGCTCCTTCGGCGGCAATTTTCTGCAGGGCTTCGGGCTGATCCCACAGACCGTGCGCTGTGGAGTAACGTACTGCGTCACTGCACACCAGTTCAATCAGCTGCTGCTGCGAGCCTTCGATCGAATCCCATGCTTTCTTGTTGATGAGCAGGTCAGTAAACGTGGTGCGCTGGTGCCAGCCCGG
>JAJUIY010000118.1 GCA_029267415.1 Alcaligenaceae bacterium | reverse complement strand
TTTGCCCAAGGTTCTGAAGACTTCCGTGACGCGGTCAACGAAAAGCTGGCCGAATTCAAGCAGACGGACGAGTGGGAAGAAATCCTTACGCAGTATGGGTTCAGCAGCACCGACGCGAAAGAGTCATTCACCAAAACCACCGAGCAACTGTGCGCAGGGTAAGCCGATATGCAATGGCTCAGTTACAGCGCGCCGCTACTTGAAGGCGCGTGGGTAACGGTACAGCTTACCTTTTACTCCACCATACTGGGCGCCGTAGTGGCCTTTGCTGCGGGCATTGGCAAATTGTCCCGGAACTGGCTGATCAAGGGGCTGTCTGTCACCTTTATCGAAGTGTTCCGGGGCACCTCGCTGCTCGTTCAGCTATTTTGGCTGTACTTTGCGCTGCCCGTATTTGGCCAGTTGATCGGCGTTGACTTGCGTTTGCCAGCGGTGCTGGCCGGCACCCTGGCATTAAGCCTTAACATCGGCGCCTATGGTGCCGAAGTAGTACGGGGTGCCATCCAGGCCGTGCCCCGCTCGCAATACGAAGCCGCGCAAGCACTGGACTTCACGCCTCGCCAAACCTTGTGGCGCATTGCCCTGCCCCAGGCCGTCCCCGAAATGATGCCCAGCTTTGGAAACTTGGCGGTTCAGAACCTGAAAGACACCGCGCTGGTATCGTTGATCAGTCTGGGGGATCTGGCGTTCCGCGCAGAGCAGATTCGCAATTTCACGCAAGACAGCACCACGATTTATACGCTGTTGCTGTTTATGTATTTCGGCATGGCCCTTGTGCTGACCGCCATCATGAAACTGCTTGAGCGTTCCGTCGGGCGCTGGCGCGCCGGAGGGTCGTGACCATGCTATTTGGAATTACCTGGGACACCAGCGGACACTGGGCGTTTGCGACGTCTATTCTGCCCATATTGCTGAAGGGGCTGATCGTCACCATTCAGGCAACGCTACAGGGCTTTTTCGTGGCGGCCGTACTGGGCCTGGTACTGGCTGCGCTTAAAGCGTCACCGCTGCGAATCATTTCGTGGCCGGCCCGCTTCATTACCGAATTTATCCGCGACACGCCCCTGCTGGTGCAATTATTTTTCTTGTATTACGTGCTGCCGGAATACGGCATTGTGCTGCCGGCCTTCATGACCGGCGCCCTGGCCCTGGGCATTCAATACAGTGCGTACACGTCGGAAGTGTACCGTGCCGGCATTGAATCAATTGCCCATGGGCAAACGGAAGCAGCCCGTTCTCTTGACCTGTCGCCGGCACGTACATTTACCGCCATCATCCTGCCACAAGCCATTCCGCGCATTATTCCGGCGCTGGGCAACTACCTGGTTTCCATCATGAAAGATGTACCCATATTGTCGGTGGTGTCCGTGCTCGAAATGCTGAACGTGGCCAAGATTATTGGCGACCGCACCTTCAACTATCTGATTCCGCTTTCAATGGTGGGCGGCCTTTATCTGATCATGACGCTTGTCGCGTCATCCGCCGTCCGGTACCTCGACACCCGCCTGCCGAAACAAGGAATTCCCCTGCGATGAGTGAAACTTCTGCCGAGATGAATGAGACGTCCCCAGCGTTGGGCGAAACCATCATCAAATTTGAAAAAGTCGTCAAACGCTTTGGCGACATTACCGTGCTTGACAACCTCGACTTCGAGGTAAAAAAAGGTGAAAAAGTCACCATCATTGGCCCGTCGGGGTCGGGCAAGTCAACCGTGCTGCGCATTTTGATGACGCTTGAAACCATCAATGATGGCGTTATTTACGTGGGCGGCGAGCCGCTGTGGCATGAATACCGGGGCGACCGCCTTGTACCCGCCCGCGAAGCTCACCTTCGCCGCATGCGCAAAGAAATGGGTATGGTGTTCCAGCAATTCAACCTGTTTCCGCACATGACCGTTCGGCGCAACATTACGGAAGCGCCGGTGCGTGTATTGGGCTTGTCAAAGGAAAAAGCCAACCGCCGCGCCGAAAAATATCTTGACCTGGTGGGGCTATCCGATCAGGCCGACAAATTTCCCTCACAATTGTCTGGCGGTCAGCAACAACGCGTTGCCATTGCCCGCGCGCTGGCCATGCACCCCAACATCATGTTGTTTGACGAGCCCACCTCTGCCCTTGACCCCGAACTGGTGGGTGAAGTCTTGAGTGTGATTCAGCGCCTGGCGGGCGAACACGACCTGACCATGCTGCTCGTTACGCACGAGATGCAGTTCGCAAAACAAATTTCTGACCGTGTGTGCTTTTTTGACAAGGGGCGTATTGTCGAAGAAGGGCCGCCGGAGCAGGTATTGGCCAACCCGCAAAAACCCCGTACGCGCGAATTCTTGCAAAACTTCATCAGCCCCGACGATTGATCGTCGCCATGCCTGCCAATGACGGCGCCACAGCGCTGGGTACGCTGGAAATTAACAGGGTGGCCGGCAAATACTTATTCAGTGTCAGAATCTGGGTTCCCGGGCGCGGGCCGGGACGTTCCGCGCACACGCGCCGGCGAATCGCGCAAGACTTCGGCTAGACTGTGCTCAATAATTTCGAGCCCTTTGATCAGCAGGCTTTTTTCGATCGTGAGCGCCGGCAGCAATTTAAGCACTTCGTCGTCGGCGCCTGACGTTTCAATCAGCAAACCAACGTCAAACGCCCGCCGGGCGACCTGCTCGGCCAGATCTTGATAGCCGGACATCACCAGCCCCTGGATAAGCCCGCGTCCGCGCACACCGAACCCCCAGCCCGAATAACTGTGCACGATGTTTTCAAGCCAATCGCGAACCAGCGCTTCCTTTTCGAGAATGTCTGCCGTGAAGCTGCCGTCGGCCCAGTAGGTTTCGAGCGCATGGGTAGCGGACAGCAAACCCAGCTCTTGATCGATGCTATCTGACCATGGGCAACCGGCCAAGCGCTGGGGTGTGCCCACGGAAGGGTCGCAAAGCAGCAAGGACATGGGCACCCCCAGCCCTGACAGCGACTTGGACAATACGATGATGTCGGCATGGATATCTGCCGTCTCAAAGCTGAAGAAACGGCCGGTTCGCCCGCAGCCCACTTGTGTGTCGTCCAGAATCAAAAGCATGTCGTAGCGCTGGCACAAGGTTTCGAGTTCTTTAAGCCAACGCCACGTCAGTACGTTGACGCCGCCTTGGCCCAGCACGGTTTCGACCACCACCGCCGCCGGTCGCTCGGCAGGTTGCCGTATACCGTCAAGGAGTTGCTCCAGGTACGCCATCGTGTCGACGTCTGGCCCGAAGCAGCGATCGTACGGCATGAACGTGGCGTTGGAGACCGACGGCGTGCCCGTGACGGCCCGAAAGAAAACTTTGGCGGCATCTGCCAGGGCACGGCCACTGGCACCCTGAAACCCTTGGGTGAACGAAATTACATTTGGCCTGCCTTTGAGCTGGCGCGCGTGCTGCAACGCAATTTCAAGCGCGCCCGCCCCTGTTGGCCCGGCCAACTGCAGCTGATATGGCCAGCCACGCGGCTGGAGCAAGACCTGTTGTACCGTATCGAAAAATTGCGCGGTGATGGCCGCTTGGCGAGAGCCGGTACCGAGGGCCCCGTATCGTTTGATGTCGGCAACCAGACGCTTTTTAAGACGACTGTTATGGTGCCCATAATTAAGCGTACCGGCGCCGCTGTAGAAATCGATGAGCTGACGATCTTTGGTGACCAGCACGGACCCATTAGCGGTGGCGCACGGATCGCTTAACCCTGACTGCGCCCTGGACAATTCAAGAAGTCGATGGGTTATTTGGGGGTCCATGGAAGCTTTCCTTTCGGGTCGTCAGAAGGTGGCGCCGGGTGTTGTGCCACGACCGGTAGCAGAACTTACTGCTTGCTACGGCCGGCTGACCTTGCACAGACTTAAACGACAATACCCGATTCAGGCTGCGCGCCACCCCCTACAGGAACATCCAGTATGGGCGACGCGGGCTCTTCGGGCGCTTCGGTGGCGACCTCGACGTCGGATTCCATCAGGTCGACAATACGTTCGAGTGACATCGTAATTGTGGCCTGCTCGATTTCGGGTAAGGCATTGAGTGAATCGGCAAGCTTTTGTTGCAAGGGTGACGGCGTGTTGCGGACCAGCTCGATGCCCTCGTCGGTGGCGGTGACAAACACGATGCGGCGGTCTTCACGACCACGCTCGCGTTTGATCCAGCCTTTGTCTTCAAGGCGATCCAGAATACCCACTACAGTACTGGGGCTGACATGGATTTCACGGCTGATTGCCGTGGCCGTCAGGGGACCGTTTTCGACAACGGCACGCAAACAAACCAGCTGCGGTGCTGTAATGTTGCTGTAAGCCGACAACTGACGCGAATGCAACGCAATGGACCGCGTAATGCGACGCAATGCACGCAAAATGCGCAGATCATAAGAAGAGGTATCACCTGCTGATTTGTTCGTCATAACGCAGACCAAAAGAAAATTAATAGCCTTTATCTATCATACGCTTACAGACGGTCTGGCGTCAAGAAATGACGCCAGACACCACACGGGACCCTACGCCGTCCCGCCCACTGTCAGGCCGTCCATCCGCAGGGTGGGCATCCCCACACCCACCGGCACACTTTGGCCGTCTTTGCCGCACGTGCCTACACCCGAGTCAAGCTGAAGATCGTTGCCAATCATGCTGACCCGGTTCATGGCATCAGGGCCGTTACCGATTAACGTGGCGCCCTTCACCGGGTACGTAACTTTGCCGTTTTCAATACGGTAGGCTTCGGACGCCGTGAATACAAACTTGCCACTGGTGATGTCCACCTGCCCACCGCCAAAGTTGACGGCATACAAGCCGTCTTTGACCGATTCGATGATTTCGTCCGGCTCGTGGTTGCCGGCCAGCATGAAGGTGTTGGTCATGCGTGGCATGGGCAAATGAGCAAAGGACTCGCGCCGGCCATTGCCCGTGGTTGGTGTATTCATCAGGCCGGCATTCAGGTGGTCTTGCATGTACCCCGTCAAAATACCGTCTTCGATCAGCACGTTGCGTTGCGTTGGGTTGCCCTCGTCATCGATATTGAGCGAACCGCGTCTCCCGGCAATTGTGCCATCATCAATAACCGTGACGCCGGGCGACGCCACCCGCTCGCCAATACGCCCACTGAATACGCTGGAGCCCTTGCGGTTAAAGTCGCCTTCAAGTCCGTGCCCCACCGCTTCGTGCAGCAAAATACCCGGCCAGCCGGAGCCGAGTACTACGGTCATTTCGCCGGCCGGCGCGGGCCGTGCCTCCAAGTTTGTGAGCGCTTCATGCGTGGCACGTTGCACATAGCCGCGCAGCACATCGTCGGTAAAATACGCCAAACCACTGCGGCCGCCCCCGCCCCCGTGCCCCATCTCGCGACGCCCGTTGCGCTCGGCGATGACGGTAAGCGACAAGCGCACAAGCGGGCGCACATCGGCAGCAAGACGCCCGTCCGAACCTGCAACCATTACGACGTCATATTGAGAAGCCAGACCGGCCATCACCTGCACAATGTGCGGATCGGCGGCCCGCGCCATTTTCTCGACGCGTTCCAGCAAGGCCACCTTGTCCGGAGCAGATAACGTGCTGACAGGATCCAGTGCCGGGTAAAGCAGTTCGTGCGCCGGCGGGACACGGCGGCTTACCTTTTGTGTGCCCGCACCCTGTGCACCAATGCTGCGCACCACGCGGGCGGATTCCATCAGTGCGTCCGGGGACAGCGTGTCAGAGTAGGCAAATGCCGTTTTCTCGCCACTAAGGGCACGTACCCCCACGCCCTGCCCGATAGAATACGAGCCGGTCTTAACGATTCCTTCTTCCAGACTCCAGCCTTCCGACCGCGTGTACTGGAAATAAAGGTCGGCATAGTCGACCTGGTGTGTGAAGATCTCGCCAATGGCCCGGGCCATATCGGACTCGTCCAGGCCCCAGGGCTCGAGGATGAGTGACTTTGCCGTAGCAAGCGCCGCGATGGCAGGTTCAGTTTGTTTCATAGGCTCTACGCGTAGTGCGTGGTTTGAAATTTGCAGTGTTACAGCGTCCGGTGTGCCAATGCGGGTAATGCTGACCGCACGCGCTCGATGCGGTCAAGGTCGATATCGCCTGTGACAATCCCGGGGCCTTCCGGTCGCTGATCAATAATTTTGCCCCAAGGGTCTATTAAAACAGAATGCCCCCAGGTTCGCCGGCCGGTTTTGTGACGGCCGCCCTGTGCGGCTGCCAGCACGTAGCACTGGTTCTCAATTGCGCGGGCGCGCAGCAAGATCTCCCAGTGCGCGCGCCCGGTAGTGAAGGTGAACGCCGAGGGCACCACGATAAGGTTCACATGACCCATGGCCCGGTACATTTCCGGGAACCGCAAGTCATAACATATGGACAAGCCTACCTTACCGCAAGGCCCGTCAAACATTTGCGGCGGGTTCTCGCCGGCGCGGATGGTATCGGCTTCCGAAAAAACATCTTCCCCGTTATCAAAACCAAACAGGTGGATTTTGTCGTACCGTGCCTGCTGGCGGCCGTCCGGCCCAAACACCAGACAAGAGTTATAGATACGCTCATCGCCGGGAATAGCAAGTGGAATGGTACCCCCAACCAGCCATATGCCGTGCTCACGTGCCAGGGCGCTCAAAAACTCTTGCAAGGGGCCGCTTCCGGGGGGTTCGCGCAACACCAGTTTATCGGTGTCGTGCTGGCCCATAATACAAAAATATTCCGGCAATACAACAAGCCGTGCCCCCTTTTGCGCAGCAACCTGTATCCACGCGGCTGCATCGGTCAGGTTTTCGTCGACAATGGGCGAAGACACCATTTGAATGGCTGCTGCCTTGATTGAATTGGCTGTAGACATGACCTTCTTTACACCCGTGGGGTACGGTATTACATAACCGTATTACCCGAACCATTAATAAGTGATGAATTTATCCAGCATGTGACAATACTGGCACGGCCCTATTATAATTGCAGGGTATTATTAGGCCCTATTCGCCGTTAATATACCGGTTAAACATTTGTAAGGAATACGGATGATACCCAGCGACTATTTATCTGAAAAAGAAAAGATCGAAAAAGAAATTGAGCGCCTTAAAGCAGACGCCCGCGCGTTGGCCGAACGCCATCGCGGCCCGGCACTGGAATCTATTGTACGCGCCATGCAAGAATACGACATCAGCCCTGAGCAGGTGGCCTCCGCATGGCGTAGCGCAACCAAGTCCACCCGACGCGGTGGCGCACGCCAAACTGTCGCCCCCAAGTACCGCCACCCTGCCACAGGGCAAACATGGTCTGGGCGCGGTCGCACCCCGCGCTGGATTGCCGATGCGGAAGCACAGGGG
This sequence comes from Alcaligenaceae bacterium, assembly GCA_029267415.1. Lineage (GTDB taxonomy): Bacteria > Pseudomonadota > Gammaproteobacteria > Burkholderiales > Burkholderiaceae_B > JAJYRX01. Next base: position 144 of record JAJUIY010000118.1, on the reverse strand, counting down.
CGTAGCCGCGACGAATTCCTGATTAAATAATCATTACCCACCGGCAAGGCTTATCAGAACGTAACAACCATTGTTATGTATTAATAACGCATTAAAACAATTTGGCTCTGCCAATACCGTGTAAAAGTTTTGCCAACCACTAAT
>JAJUIY010000012.1 GCA_029267415.1 Alcaligenaceae bacterium | reverse complement strand
CTGTTGATGATCGCGTTGGCATTGTGGGGGGCGTGGGCGCGATGGCGGGGCACCCTTTACCGGCATCGCGGTTTGTATCGGTTTGCATTATGGATGGGGCCGTCAGGTCTGGTCGCCTTATTAGCGGGCTGGTACACCACAGAAATAGGACGCCAGCCCTGGATTATTCAAGACGTGATGCGCACGGCCGATGCAGTGACGCCTCACAGCACTGCCGAGGTCGGGCTGACGCTGGTGCTGTTTGTCGTGGTGTATTTCATTGTGTTTGGTGCCGGCTCAGTCTATGTGTTGCGACTAATCCGCACCGGGCCCGAAAGCCATGAGCCCCAAGAGGGTGGGCCGGGCGAACGTCGTACCCCGGCGCGTCCTATGTCTGCAGCCGACGAAGGCGTAGCCGACTCTACCGGCGTACCCGCCGCTACACAGCCGACAAGGGGGTAACAATGGGCATCGATCTGGCATTAATCTGGGCCGTTATCATCCTTTTTGGCATATTCATGTATGTAGTGATGGATGGTTTCGATTTGGGTATAGGCGTCTTGTACCCGTTCTTCCCCAACGATCACGACCGCGACATCATGATGAATACGGTCGCGCCGGTATGGGACGGCAACGAGACGTGGCTGGTTCTGGGGGGTGCAGGCCTGTTGGCGGCGTTTCCGCTGGCCTATGCAGTGGTTCTGCACGCGTTTATGTTGCCCCTGATTTTTATGTTGCTGGGGCTGATCTTCCGCGGGGTCGCGTTTGAATTCCGCTTCAAGGGCGGTGTGCAAAGCAGGCACTGGTGGGATAAGGCTTTTATTTTTGGATCGCTTGCGGCCACCTTCTTTCAGGGAGTTGTGCTGGGCGCTTATATGGATGGGTTGCCCGTCGTTAATCGTAGCTATGCAGGCGGCGTACTCGACTGGATAACACCATTTTCGGTGTTTACCGGGCTGGGTCTGATTGTGGCGTACGCATTATTGGGGTGCACCTGGCTGATTTTCAAGACAGAAGGCCCGCTTTACGACCGCATGTGCACATTGGCCCGCCCGCTCACGTTTGCGCTATTGGCGGTTATTGTGATTATCAGTATTTGGACACCCTTGGCACACCCCGCCATTGCCGAGCGGTGGTTTAGTTTTCCGAACATACTCTGGTTTTCGCCCGTGCCCGTGCTGGTAGCCCTTACCACTTTTTATTTGCTGGCGTTGCTTAACCGACGTCCCCACGGCGGGCCCTTTGTATTGACACTGTTTTTGGTGTTTTTAGGGTATAGCGGCCTGGGCATTAGCATGTGGCCCAATATTATTCCGCCGGATATCAGTATTTGGGATGCATCCGGCCCACCACAAAGCCAAGGCTTCGCGCTGGTGGGCGCGCTGTTCATTATTCCCATCATCTTGATGTACACGGCGTGGTCGTACTACGTTTTCCGTGGAAAAGTGCGCCACGGCGAGGGCTATCACTGATGGCGCCGGGGCAAGATCATGCGCGCCGCCCATGGCTTAAGCGGGTGGGGTGGCTGGTGATGCTCTGGGCCGCCGGGGTGGCGGGGCTGGGCATTATCGCGTGGTTGATTCGCGTTTTTATGAATTGGGCCGGCTTCAGTACGTAAAAAGGCCCACCGGCGCTAAGCGGTGGGCCTTTTGAATTCTGGTGGCCTGGGACAGAATCGAACTGCCGACACAAGGATTTTCAATCCTCTGCTCTACCGACTGAGCTACCAGGCCGAAGCGAAGGCGAAATAATACACCAAATTTTGAAAGTGTGCTTGGTGCGAGATTTCGCAGATGCCTTTGCAAGGCGAGTTGCCAAAACGGGCGTAACCAGCTGTATGGCGAACTGCGCTGCCATTGTAACCGACCCATTGCGCCTGGCAACTTTGATGCAGCGCAAAGGCATTAAAGGTTCACATTTCAATATATTGCGAACGACGATTATAATAACAGCATGCAAATTTGCCTGCCACTCAGTATTTGTCTTCATGTCGCTTGATGTCCTTACCTTTGGCCTAAACCATGTTTCCGCTCCGGTTGCGGTGCGCGAGCGTGTGTCCTTCACGGGCGACTTGTTAAAGCCGGCCCTCGAGGGGTTGCGCTCGGCGTTTGGATCCTCGGTACGCGAAGCGGCAATATTGTCCACCTGTAACCGCACTGAAATTTACTGTGCGGCCGACCCGGTCGTTTCAGAACATATCCCGGCCTGGCTGGCCGACTTCAACAAGCTGGAAACGGGCAGCCTTCAGCCGCACCTGTATCGCTATCAGCGCAATGATGCGGTGCGGCATGCGTTCCGTGTGGCCAGCGGTCTTGACTCCATGGTGCTGGGCGAGCCACAAATCCTTGGCCAGATGAAAGACGCCGTCCGAGTGGCAAACGAGGCCGGCTCTCTGGGTACGTTGCTGCACCAATTGTTCCAGCGTACCTTTTCAGTCGCCAAAGAAGTGCGCTCGCAAACGGCTATTGGTGCGCATTCGGTGTCCATGGCGGCGGCGGCCGTCAAATTGGCCGAACGCGTCTTTGGCGATCTTGCCGAAACCAATGTGTTGTTCATCGGTGCCGGCGAAATGATCGAACTTTGCGCCACGCACTTCGCGGCGGCCCAGCCCAAGCGTATGACAGTGGCCAACCGCACGGTCGAGCGGGCCCAAACGCTGGCGTCGCGTTTTTCTGCCGGCACCATGAAGCTGGCCGACCTGCCCCAGCACATCGCCAAATACGACATCATTGTGTCCTGTACGGCCAGTTCCCTGCCCATCCTCGGCTTGGGGATGGTGGAAAAGGCTACGCGCACGCGGCGCCATCGCCCCATCGTCATGGTCGACCTTGCCGTGCCGCGCGACATTGAAACCGAAGTGGGTCGTTTGGCCGACGTCTACCTGTATTCGGTCGACGACTTGGGTCGCCTTGTTCAAAGTGCTACCGATGCCCGCAAGGCGGCGGTAATCCAGGCCGAGGCCATCATAGAAACCCGTGTGCAGCATTTCATGCACTGGTTGCAAACACGGGCCAATGTCCCGACCATCATCGAATACCAGCAGGCGGCCGACGAGGTTCGCCAGCACGAGCTCGACCGCGCCCGTCGTGCGCTGGCTCGCGGGGTAAATCCCGAAGACGTGCTCGAACAATTGGCGCACGGGCTTACCCAAAAATACATGCACGGCCCGTTGTCGGCGCTTAACCGTAGCGAAGACGCCGAGCGCCAGCAGTTGCTCGAGCTCCTGCCCCGCTTGTACCCCACCACCGAACGACGTCGTTAGCGGCGCTCGCCACGTCCCGCGCGGCCGTTGTGCCGCGTCTCTGTTTTCTCGTTCCATTCACTTTCTTCGCTTTCTATGAAACCATCCATGCGCGACCGCCTTGAGCAACTGGCTCATCGGCTGATCGAAATTGACGCTCTGCTGTCTGAGCCGGAAATCGCCAGCGACATGGACCGCTTTCGCAAGCTTTCGCGTGAGCGTTCCGAGCTAGAGCCGGTGGTGTTGGCCTTTCGCGAGTACACACAAACCGAGACGGCAATGTCGGATGCGCAAGAGCTGATGGTCGACCCAGAAATGCGCGAGCTGGCACAAGAAGAATTCGAGACCGCAAGAAACCGGCTTGACGAATTGGCCGACGAGCTGCAGCTTTTATTGCTTCCGCGTGACCCCGACGACCATCGCAGTGTGTACCTGGAAATCCGGGCCGGGACCGGCGGCGACGAAAGCGCGCTGTTTGCGGGCGACTTGCTGCGTATGTACAGCCGGTATGCCGAATCCAAAGGCTGGCGTGTCGAAATTGTGTCCGCGCATCCCGGCGAGGTGGGTGGCTATAAAGAAGTGATCGCCCGCATTGAGGGCGAAGGGGTGTATGGCCGGCTTAAATTTGAGTCCGGGGCTCACCGTGTGCAGCGTGTGCCTGAAACGGAAGCGCAAGGGCGGATTCATACCTCGGCCTGCACGGTGGCGATCTTGCCGGAAGCCGACGAGGCTACGGACATCCAGATCAATCCGGCTGATTTGCGTATTGATACGTTCCGGGCTAGTGGGGCCGGGGGGCAGCACGTCAACAAGACGGATTCCGCCGTACGCATCACCCATTTACCAACTGGAACCGTGGTTGAGTGTCAAGACGACCGCTCACAACATCGCAACCGCGACAAAGCCATGCAGGTCCTGGCCGCGCGCCTGAAAGACCAGCAGCTGCAAGAACAGCAAAGCAAGGAAGCCGCGCATCGCAAAAGCCTGATCGGCAGTGGCGACCGCTCGGAGCGCATCCGAACCTATAACTTTCCGCAAGGCCGTATCACGGATCACCGCATCAACCTGACCTTGTACAAGTTGGCCAACAGCATGGAGGGAGACCTTGACGAACTGACCGATGCCTTGCTGGCCGAACATCAGGCAGAACAGCTGGCGGCCTTGGGTCAGGAATAATCATGCAGTGCCTGCGCACGCTGATGGCCAGCAGCGCCTTGCCGCATCTGGAAACGCGAATGTTGTGGCAACATGTACTTGGCGTATCGCGCACCTGGTTGTTTACGCACGATACCGACCCCATATCCGACGATGCGGTAAAGCAATATCGGGCGCTAGAACGGCGGCGGCTGGCCGGCGAGCCTATGGCCTATATCTTGGGCGAACGCGAATTTATGGGCCATATGTTCAGTGTCACGCCCGATGTGTTGATCCCGCGTCCGGAAACCGAGTTGCTGGTCGAAACAGCCTTGCACGCGGTGGCGCGGTTGCAATCACCCAAGGTATTGGATTTAGGTACCGGATCCGGGGCGATTGCCATTTCCATTGCTCTGGCGCGTCCGGATGCAACGGTGGTGGCAACCGATATCAGCGTAGCCGCGCTCAAGGTCGCGCGCGCCAACGCAACACGTCTGGGGGCGTCGGTCGGTTTCTTTGCAGGAAGCTGGTACGATGCCCTTGCAACGCATGAGGATTTTGATGTGATTGTGTCTAATCCCCCGTATATTGCCGTTTGCGATGCACATCTTGGCCAAGGCGATGTCCGGTTTGAACCATCACGGGCGCTAACGGACGGCGCCGACGGGCTGGGCGCAATACGTGCTATTGTGTCGGGTTCGCACCATTGGCTGCGTAGGGGCGGGGCCTTGTATCTTGAGCATGGCTGGGATCAGGGCGACGCTGTGCGTCAGCTTTTGCAGCAGGCCCGCTTCGAGCGGGTAAGAAGTTTGCCAGACCTGGCCGGTATCGATCGGGTAACTGGCGGGTATTTACCAATCTGATTGTGGGAAAAGCATGAGCAACGTTCAAGATTTTATTCGTGAGACAGTCACGTCAAACCCCGTAGTGCTTTTTATGAAAGGCACCGCGGGCGCACCCCAGTGCGGGTTTTCTGCCCGTGCTATCCAAATTCTGAAAGCGTCCGGCGTCGGTCAGCTGGTAACGGTTAACGTGCTTGACGACCCCGAAGTTCGCGAGGGCATCAAGGTGTACTCTAACTGGCCTACCATTCCCCAGCTGTATGTGGGCGGCGAGTTCATCGGCGGTTCGGACATCATGTCTGAAATGTTCGAAAGCAACGAGCTTCAGGACGTACTGAAAGACGCGGGGGCAATCGAGTGACGTCTGTGCGGCGGCTGGTTGTTGGCATAACCGGAGCAACCGGTGCCATTTATGCCCTGCGGCTGCTGCAAGCGGTTAGACCCTTGCCGGATGTCGAGACCCATCTTGTGGTCTCGCCGTCCGGTGTACTTAATATCAAGCACGAGCTCGATATTACCCGCCAGCAAGTTCACGCGCTGGCGGATCACGTCTATAGCTTCCGCGATGTGGGGGCCACGCTGGCCAGTGGCAGTTTTGCCACCACAGGCATGGTGATTGTGCCGTGTTCCATGCGTACGCTGGCAGCGGTGGCGCATGGGCTGTCCGATAACCTCATAACCCGGGCAGCCGACGTCACCCTGAAAGAGCGTCGTCGCCTTTTGCTGGCGGTGCGTGAAACTCCGTTCAACCTGGCGCATCTGCGCAACATGACGGCTGTCACCGAAATGGGCGGCATTGTCTTTCCGCCGTTGCCGGCGTTCTACATGCGCCCTGCGTCCATGGACGACATGATCGACCACACCGTGGTGCGCATGCTTGAATTATTGGATATTCATATCCCCGGCCCGCGCTGGGACGGCATGGACACGTAAAAACGTTCAGTTAGCGTGGCCGGATGCCGGGCGGTAGCTCGGGCATCAGGTCGATATCGTCGTCCGGGTCGAACGCTTTATCGCCTTCGGGGTTGTTGAGGCCATCGGGGGCCAGGCCGGCAAAGTCAAACAAGTCCTTGTCCATCAAGTGGCTGGGCACCACCCGCGACAGCGCCCAGAATGCATTCCATGAGCGGCTGGGAAAGCGCTTGTCCCAATCGGCAATCATGCGGTTGATTTCCTGGCGCTTCAGGTTTTCTTGCGTTCCGCACAAGTTGCACGGAATGATAGGAAATTGGCGCAGTTGTGCGTAGGCAATCAGGTCACGTTCAGGAATGTACGCCAGCGGCCGTATCACGGTGTGCTTGCCGTCGTCCGATACCAGTTTGGGTGGCATGGCTTTCATGCGGCCACCGTAAAACAAGTTCAGGAAGAAGGTGGCCAAAATATCGTCACGATGGTGGCCCAGCGCAATTTTGGTTGCCCCCAGTTCGCTGGCCACGCGGTACAGAATGCCGCGGCGTAGTCGCGAACATAGCGAGCACATGGTTTTGCCTTCCGGAATCACCCGCGTCACAATGGAGTACGTATCTTGAGTTTCGATATGGAAGGGCACGTCCAGGCTGCGCAAGTATTCGGGCAGGACGTGGTCCGGAAAACCAGGCTGCTTTTGGTCAAGGTTAACCGCCACAATATCGAATTGAATCGGTGCCCGCTTGCGCAGCGTCATCAGAATATCGAGCAATCCGTACGAGTCTTTGCCTCCCGACAGGCAAACCATCACCTTGTCGCCGTCTTCAATCATGGAAAAGTCATTGATGGCGCGTCCGGCTTCCCGCAACAGGCGTTTTACCAGCTTGTTGTCGTCCAGCTTCTTTTTCCGGTCGGGTCGGGTGGGGGCGGCGATGGTGCTCATGATGTATAACCGGCGGCGTGCTGGTCGGCGCGTTCGCGCGTAATTTCAATACCTACGGCGGCACAGTCTGAAAACGCTGAGGGTTTGCTGATGCGCAAGCGTATACGTACCACGTCGGGAAACGCCTCAAAGAGGCGGCTTACCACCCGCTCGCTTAACGTCTCCAGCAAATTGACGTGGCGGCGTGTGCACTCGTCGACAACGGTTTGCCGCAGCTGACGGTAATCCAGCACAGAGCTGATGTCCAGGTCGTTGACCGGTTCGGTGACATTGACATCGAATTCCATGTCAATGTGCAGCGGCTGCGTGGCGCGAAGCTCGTGTTCAAGAATGCCGATGCGTGCGTCCAGCGCCAGCTGGGAGAAAAAAATTCGTCGACGTGTCATGGTATTTTACGTGTTGCGAGTGGAGAATTGTATCAGCGGATATGGGTGATAGTACGGTGTTGGATGTCGTCATTGTGGGCGCCGGGCCCGCGGGGGTATCGTGTGCGATATGGTTGGCGCGGTTGGGGTTTCAACCGGTGTTGCTGGAAGGGTCGGACCGGATCGGCGGCCTGTGTTGCGACCATCCTTTTTCGGACGGGTGGAATGCGACGCTGCCGGAAATGACAGGACCCGAGGTGGCCCGCAACCTTGCCCGCAGCCTTGAGCTTGCCCACGTCGACACACGTTTGTCCTGTCGGGTCATTAAAATCGAGCGCGTATCGGCAAATGGCACGCCCATTGGCAAGATGGTGATTCGGCACGCGGGCATCGATGACCCAGATGAGCATCTAACCGCCGCTGGCGAAGTGCACGACGCACCGATATGGCACGTGCATGTCGACCGCAAAAGCCCGCCATTGCGAACGCGTCATGTGGTACTGGCAACGGGTGTAAGCCCGCGCACCTTGCCGGGTTGGCCGGCGGATAAGCCGCTGCCGCCGGGCGTGGTGGCCGGGCCAGGCACTGCTGTGGTTCAGCAAGACTTTGCGGGTGCGCGCGTGGCGGTGCTGGGCGGTGGCGATAATGCTTTCGAAAATGCCTTGTACGCCCGCCAGCACGGTGCCGCCCATGTCAATATTTTCGCGCGCACCGTGCGAGCCCAGCAACAGTTTGTGCAGCAGTTTCCGGCCCACGACGTTGTGCACGGGTCGTATGAGGTAGATGCGCAGCGGCGTACCGTTAATGGTCAGTCCTTCGATTTGATTCTGGTGTTTTACGGCTGGGAGGCGCGGCTGCCGGACATGTCCGGCCAGCCATTGCAGCGGTGTGCCAACGGGTTTGTAGTTACCCATCCAAAGACGGCAGAAACCAGCCTGCCGGGCGTCTACGCCATTGGGGAAGTGGCGCTACGCATGCATCCATGCGTGGTAACAGCCATGGCGGATGGCGTCACGGCGGCCAAGGCCATTCAGGCACGGTTGGAGATGGTCGCCACACCGGCTTGAAGGGCGCCGGTGTGGCCGCGCTTTATTGTGTTTCGTTGCTGCTCTTTCGTGTCAGCACCACCTGGTCTACGGCGGGTGCGTCCAGCGTGACGTCAAAGCTGCGCAGCTCGTCGCGGCGGAAGACGTGGACCTGCACCGTGTCCCCGGGCTGCCACATCGACAGCACACGGTTCATTGATGTTGTGTCGGTCACGCGCAGCCCTTCAATGGCCACCAAGGTATCGCCGGCAGACAGCCCCGCTCGATGTGCCGCGCCGTTTTCGTAGGCGGTGGCAATGCTCAGGTGCTGGCCATTGGCCCGCGTGCGTATGCCCAGGTCGGGCGTGTCAGTAGCGCTTTTTCGTTCCAGCGTAATTCCGCGCGCAGCCAGCAATTGTTGCAGGGGAATGTCATCACAGCCGTAGGCGTAGCGAGCGATGAAGTCGGCGACATCGACACCCGTGGCTTCGTGGATGAGCGCGGGCATATCGTCTTCCGCCACGCCGTTTTGGCTGTTGCCACGGTAAAAATCACGTCCGTAACGCTGCCACATCAGCCGCATGACATCGTCAAGCGAACGCTGATTATCGCTGGCTTGGCGGATCGTGATGTCCAGCCCCAAGGCCACTAGCGAGCCTTTGGTGTAGTAGCTCACCAGGGCGTTGGGCGAATTTTCATCTTGCTTGTAAAAACGTGTCCAGGCGTCAAACGAACTGTCCGCAACGCTTTGTTTCAGGCGCCCCGGGCCACGTTCCACGTGGGCAATCACCTTGCCCAGCCGCGTCAGGTAATCTTCCTCTGTAATCACACCCGAACGAAGCAGCATAAGCTCGTCGTAGTACGACGTGAAGCCTTCGAACACCCAAAGCAGCTCCGTAAAGTTTTCTTGCGTCAAGGTGTACGGCGCAAACACGGCGGGCTTGATGCGCTTGACGTTCCAGGTATGGAAGTATTCGTGACTGACCAGCCCCAAAAAGTCTTGATAGCCCTTGCCAGCATTGTCGCGGCCGCGTACGGGAAGGTCGTGTCGTGAAGTCATGAGGGCGGTGGATGCACGGTGTTCGAGCCCGCCATAGCCATCGCCGGTCACCATGGTCATGAACACATAGCGATCGGACGAATCCAGAAACGGCACGTCGAGCGTGTCCGGCTCGAAAAGCGCAATTTGGGCTTCGCATATTCTTTTTGTGTCGGCGGCAATGCGCTCCAGGTCGAGGTTGGGCGCCACGCCCGTAAAGACCATTTCGTGCAACGCGCCATGTGCCGTAAAACTAATAACCTGTGGCGTGCCCATTTCAATCGGGTGGTCAACAAGGGCATCGTAATCGGGGGCCTGGTACAAGCCGAAACCGTGTCGCTGCGCGGCGTCAGGGTGCCCCGTGGCCAACGGCATACTGGTGTATACCTTCCAGTTGCCGGTATGCGGTGGCGGGTTAAGTTGTACGCGGCAAGGTTGGTCGGTTTGCCCCGACACACCCAGAAATACACTGGTGCCATTGAAAAACGCATGAGTTTCGTCGACATGCGCGCTGCGTACCGACAGGTCCCATGCGTAAACGGTGTATTCCACGTCGAGCGGCCCCGCGCAAGGGTCGCAACGCCATGTGTGGTTGCCGGTTTTACGAATCCCGATAGCTTGTCCGCGACTGGATGCGCGGATGGTCTCTACCTGCCGGGCAAAATCTCGAATAAGATAACTGCCGGGAATCCATGCGGGCATGAACAATTCCTGGCCTTCGGGGGTCGGAGCCGGTACCTGCAACGTTACGCGCAGGCGGTGGCCCGCAGGGTCGTAGGGGGTTACGCTATACACAATAAATTTATTTGTCATAACCACCATTTTACTTTGTAAGGAATAACAATGACTGAGCCATTGGTGAAGGTAAGTGTGCAGGGGCGGGTAGGGATCTTGACACTTAATCGGCCCAAAGCCCTGAATGCCCTAAGTAATGAGGTAATTGACGAGCTGGCCGAGGCCCTGCGCGCTTTTGATGCCGACGAGAATATCGGTGCCATGGTGCTTGCCGGTAACGAACGCGCCTTTGCGGCGGGTGCCGATATTGGCGCCATGCAGGGCTGGTCGTATATGGATGTCTACAAGCAAGACTACCTGGGTGGCAACTGGGAATCGCTCAAGCGAATTCGCAAGCCGATTATTGCGGCTGTTTCCGGTTACGCCCTGGGCGGGGGCTGCGAGCTTGCCATGCTGTGCGATATTATTATTGCCGCAGATAACGCCAAATTTGGCCAGCCCGAAATCAAGCTGGGTGTCATTCCAGGTTTTGGGGGAACCCAACGTCTGCCGCGTGCCGTGGGCAAGGCCAAAGCCATGGACTTGGTGCTGACCGCGCGCATGATGGACGCGGAAGAAGCCGAACGTGCCGGACTTGTGTCGCGCGTGGTTCCTGCTGACCGCGTTATTGAGGAAGCCATCGAAGCGGCCACCGTCATCGCGTCGATGTCTTTGCCATCGGTCATTATGGCTAAAGAGTGCGTAAACATGGCTTACGAAAGCGGGCTTGATGCCGGCCTCATGTACGAGCGGCGCAACTTCCACGCGCTGTTCGCTACCCAGGACCAGAAAGAGGGCATGGCAGCTTTTGTGGAAAAACGCAAGGCCGACTTCAAGCACAAATAAGTGGATGTCCGATTTGCGTCGCGTGACTTAAAACCGCTATACTTTACGGGTTTTATCAATCCGTGTTTCCCCCTTAACTGTTCGGGTTTTTGCTATGGGTTCACTTAGGTCGGGTTGTGCGGCGCTACCTGATAGCCCCCCGGGGCCAAAAGGGCTTGCCACTACCTTCACACCACTGAACCTTACTGACGAAGACCGCATCGCCATTACCCGCCGTGCCAGTAACGGGCTGGTCAGGGCGCTGGTCGCCCAAGCAGGTATGGCGCTAGTTGCCATTGCGGTTTCCGGCTTAATAGGGGGTGGCACCGCCGCCGTATCGGCACTTGTTGGTGCGGCGGCTTATTTTGTGCCTAACGCTTTGTTCGCCCTGCGTTTATTGCTGGGTATTTTTGGTGCGGCACGGCCCAGCCCCTACGCGTTTTTCTGGGGTGAGGCATTCAAGCTGGGCGGCGCCATGTCCATACTCGCATTGGCGGCATGGGCGGGCACTGATTGGCTGGTTTGGCCCGCATTGGTGTTTGGATTGTTTGGGGTTCTGAAGGGTTACGTCCTCCTGCTGTTATTTCGCCGGTTGCCGTAGCACTTTCAGATATAGGTTGTATCCCTCGGGCGCTAAGTCCCGGATCACGCTTACAGGATAAGGATTCAGATGGCTGCTAGTGATATCTCGCCACAGTCTGCTTACATACAGCATCACCTGGTGCAGCTGAACAACATCGGCACCAAGCAAGAAGCGGTCGCCGACTTCAGCATCGTCAACTACGACTCCATGTTCTGGTCCATCCTGATGGGTGCCATCGTTGCGTACTTCTTGTGGCGTGCCGCCCGCAACGTAACGTCCGGCGTGCCCGGACGTTTCCAGATGGGGGTCGAAATGCTGGTTGGCATGGTCGAGGACCAGGCAAAAAGCATTATTCCCAACGAAAACTCGCGTCGCTTTGTTTCCCCGCTGGCGCTTACTGTGTTCCTGTGGATTGCCCTCATGAACGCGCTCGACCTGATCCCGGTTGACTTGGCCCCGTGGCTGTTTGCCGTTACCGGACTGGGTGCCGAGCTTGGCGATCCGCTCTACTATCACAAAATTCTTCCCACGGCCGACCTTAACGTGCCAATGGGTATGTCCCTGGGCGTACTCCTGATTACGCTGTACTACGGCATCAAGCTTAAGAAGCCGTCAGGGTTTGTCAAAGAATTGTTCTCGGCCCCGTTCTCGGCGTCCGGTATTGCCGGTCTTATTCTCGCGCCGTTCAACTTGCTGCTGAACCTGATAGAATACGCGGCCAAAACGGTTTCGCTTGGAATGCGGTTGTTTGGCAACATGTTTGCCGGCGAACTCATTTTCATGCTGATCGCGTTGCTTGGCGGTGCCTGGACCGGCTTCAGCCTGGCCAACATTGGTCTTGGGTTCGGCCACATTCTGGCCGGGTCGTTGTGGGCTATTTTCCACATCCTGATTGTGCTGTTGCAGGCGTTCATTTTCATGATGCTTACCCTGGTTTACGTAGGGCAGGCTCACGAAAGCCATTAATCACCTTTTGGCGCACGCCAAGGGTGTGCGCCAATTTTGCGGGCCTGTCCGCTTTGGCAGTTTTTTTGACCTTTTGACTACACGGTTCTACACCAAGGAGTTCTCATGACCGACGTTGGATTCGTTGCTCTTGCTTGCGGTATCATCATCGGATTGGGTGCCATCGGCGCCTGCATTGGTATCGCACTGATGGGCGGTAAATATCTTGAAGCGTCCGCACGTCAGCCCGAGCTGATGAACGCTCTGCAAACCAAAATGTTCCTTCTGGCTGGTCTGATCGACGCCGCATTCCTGATCGGTGTTGGTATTGCCATGCTGTTCGCCTTCGCCAACCCGTTTGTTGCCTAGGTATAGCGGCCCGCGCCCAAACGTGGGTCAAGCCGCCGCAGGCAGGAATGTTGCGTTGTCCTGACATCCTCATCCTGCCCGCTGCATAAACCTTCCATGCCATGCAGTCTGCTGCATGGTCCGAATGGTGTTAAAGGGAAACGACCGTGAATTTAAACGCGACTCTCTTTTTTCAGATGATCGTGTTTTTCATCTTGGCGTGGTTTACGATGAAATTCGTATGGCCACCCTTGACGAAAGCAATGGACGATCGCCGGCAAAAGATTGCCGATGGCCTCGCGGCTGCCGATAAGGGCAAAGCCGATCTGGCCCAGGCACAGGCGCGGATCAGTCTGATCGAAGCTTCGGCCAAGGCCGAAAGCCATGCACGCATGACCGAAGCCGAAAGGCAGGTTGCTGCCCTGATCGACGCCGCTCGCCGCGAAGCCGAAGAGGAAAAGGCACGCATCATCGCCCAGGCGCAGCAAGACGCCGCTCAGGAAGTTGCACGCATCCGCGACGGGTTGCGCAACGAGGTCGCCATCCTGGCTGTACAGGGTGCCGAACAAATTCTGAAGCGGGAAGTCGATGCTGATGCCCATGCCGAGCTGCTCGAACAGCTCAAGGCTCAACTTTAATCTCAAGGTAGGCCATGGCTGAATTATCGACAATCGCCAGACCATACGCCGAGGCGCTGTTCGACTCTGTCGTCAGCGATCAGGGGGGTCTGGAATCATGGAGCGAACTCCTGGCCGGGCTGGCTCAGCTGGCCGATCACGACGAGGTCCGTGAGGCACTCACCGACCCGCGTCTGAACGATGAACAGCGCTACGACCTGTTCGCAGGTCTGGTCAAAGGCGACATGCCCGAGCGGGCACAAAACCTGATTCGTCTGCTGATCGATAACGACCGCATTTTGCTGCTTCCGTATATCTCGCGCCAGTTCGATTTGCTCAGGCACCAGCACGAAGGCACGGCACAGGCCGACATCACCAGCGCTTACCCCATGCCTGACGAGCAGCTCGCCCAGCTCGTCGCTGGTCTGGAAACGAAATTCGGCCTCAAGCTGAAGCCCGTTGTCACTGTTGATGAAAGTCTCATCGGGGGTGTGCGGGTTGTCGTTGGCGACCAGGTACTTGATACTTCCGTGCAGGCCCAGCTGGCCCGAATGCGCGACACGCTGGTCGCTTGATGCGGCCGACTAACAGGATTCCAGGAGTCTGAACATGCAACTTAACCCGTCAGAGATCAGCGAACTGCTCAAGAGCCGGATCGAAGGCCTGAGCACGTCGACTGACATCCGAACTCAAGGCACGGTGGTTTCCGTGACCGACGGTATTACCCGTATCCACGGCCTGTCCGATGTGATGCAGGGCGAAATGCTCGAGTTCCCCAACAACGTCTATGGTCTTGCTCTTAACCTCGAGCGCGATTCCGTAGGTGCCGTTATTTTGGGTGACTACACCGGGGTTTCGGAGGGCGATCCGGTAAAAACAACCGGCCGCATTCTTGAAGTGCCCGTTGGTCCCGAGCTGTGTGGTCGCGTTGTCGACGCACTGGGCGAGCCCATCGATGGCAAAGGCCCCATCAACGCCAAAGAAACCGACGTCATTGAAAAGGTTGCGCCCGGCGTTATCGCGCGCCAGTCGGTATCTCAGCCGCTGCAAACGGGTATCAAATCCATCGACTCAATGGTTCCCATTGGGCGTGGTCAGCGCGAACTCATCATTGGTGACCGCCAAACGGGTAAAACCGCCGTTGCCGTCGATACCATCATTGCTCAAAAAGGGCAGGGCGTAACGTGTATTTACGTCGCCATCGGGCAAAAGGCGTCCACCATTGCCAACGTGGTGCGCAAGCTCGAAGAGCACGGTGCCATGGAATACACCATTGTTGTGGCCGCCGCCGCGTCCGAGTCCGCGGCCATGCAGTATCTGTCGGCTTACTCTGGCTGCACCATGGGCGAGTATTTCCGCGACCGCGGTCAAGATGCCCTGATTGTCTACGACGACCTCACCAAACAGGCTTGGGCGTATCGCCAAGTGTCCTTGCTGTTGCGTCGTCCGCCCGGTCGTGAAGCTTACCCTGGTGACGTTTTCTATCTGCACTCGCGTCTGCTCGAGCGTGCAGCTCGTGTCAATGCCGACTACGTCGAAAACTTCACCAAAGGCGAAGTCAAGGGTCAAACCGGTTCACTTACCGCGCTGCCCATCATCGAAACCCAGGCCGGTGACGTCTCGGCGTTTGTTCCTACCAACGTCATTTCGATTACCGACGGGCAAATTTTCCTTGAAACCGACCTGTTCAACGCTGGTGTCCGTCCTGCTATTAACGCGGGTATTTCGGTATCGCGTGTTGGGGGTGCGGCGCAAACCAACGTCATCAAGAAGCTGTCAGGCGGTATTCGTACTGACCTTGCGCAGTATCGTGAACTGGCCGCTTTTGCCCAGTTTGCATCCGACCTCGACGAGGCAACGCGTCGTCAGCTCGAGCGTGGTGAGCGTGTGGTAGAGCTCCTGAAGCAGCCGCAGTACCAGCCGCTGCAAGTCTGGGAGCAGGCTGTTTCGCTGTACGCCGTTAACAACGGCTACCTTGACGATGTCGAGGTGTCCAGCGTTCTGCCCTTCGAAAAGGCGCTCAAAGACCACCTGAAAGCAAACAAGGAAGACCTCATCAAGCGTATCCAGGATACCAAGAAGCTTTCTGCCGAAGACGAAGCCGAGCTGAAAGCAGCCGTTGAGGAATTCAAAAAGCACGGAGCTTATTAATCACTGTTGAGGGTGATGAAGCCTATGCTTCGCTATCCATAAAGCAGGCGGGGCGGTAGTTCAGCCCGCCTTGCGCACCCTTTCAGGAAGGATCGATGGCCGGAATCAAGGAAATCAGAACCAAGATCAGAAGCGTGCAAAACACGCGTAAGATCACCAAAGCCATGGAAATGGTCGCGGCATCCAAAATGCGCAAGGCGCAAGAGCGGATGCGTGCAGGGCGTCCTTATGCCACCAAGGTACGTGAAATCGCTGCACACCTCATGCAGGCCCACCCGGATTACACCCACCCCTACATGATCGAGCGCGAATCGATCAAAGGTGTTGGGGTGGTGGTGGTCACCACCGACAAAGGGTTGTGCGGCGGTCTGAACACCAACATCATGCGTTTGGTATTGGCACGCATGCAGGAGTTCTCCGACCAGGGCATCGACGTTCAGGTAACCGCACTGGGCAACAAGGGTCTGGGCACACTCACCCGGATCAACGCCAAGCTGGTATCGCAAGAAACCCAGCTAGGCGACGTCCCCGAGCTTGAGCGCCTGATCGGCGCCATCAAGGTGCAGATCGACGATTTCGTCGAAGGTAAAATCGACGCCGTTTACCTGGCAACCAACCGTTTTATAAACACCATGCGCCAAGAGCCCAGTTTTGTGCGCCTGCTGCCCCTGCCTTCCGGGCTGAAAGATCCCTGGCAGGAAGGCGACACGCTGCCGGTTCGTGACGACGATCACATCGAGTCGACGTATGGCTGGGATTATCTCTACGAGCCGGACGCGCAAAGTGTTATCGACGAGCTCTTGTTGCGTTATGTAGAAAGCCTGGTGTATCAGGCGGTCGCTGAAAACATGGCGTCCGAGCAATCTGCGCGCATGGTTGCCATGAAAGCAGCGTCGGATAACGCCGAGAAGGTCATCGATGATCTGCAGCTTGTGTACAACAAGACACGTCAGGCGGCAATCACCAAGGAAATTTCAGAAATCGTGGGGGGCGCTGCCGCTGTCTGACCACAGGCAGAAAGGCAACCCGTCAAAGATCTTTAGTAAGGACTCAACATGAGCAACGGTACCATCGTTCAGTGCATCGGCGCCGTGGTGGATATTCAGTTTCCCCGCGACAGCATCCCCAACATTCATGACGCACTTATGCTGGATGACGACTCGTCGCAATTTGTCGAAGACGGTCTGACATTCGAAGTGCAACAACAGCTTGGTGATGGCGTCGTTCGCACTATCGCCATGGGTTCCAGCGACGGCGTACGTCGCGGCATGGCGGTCAAAAATACCGGTGCGCCCATTTCCGTACCGGTTGGCACGGGCACCCTGGGTCGCATCATGGACGTTCTTGGCCGTCCCATCGACGAACGCGGTGAAATCCAAACCGACGAGCGTCGGGCTATTCACCAGCCGGCACCCAAATTCGACGAGCTCTCACCGTCGGTCGAACTCCTCGAAACCGGTATTAAGGTGATTGACCTGGTCTGCCCCTTTGCCAAAGGCGGTAAGGTGGGTCTGTTTGGCGGTGCCGGTGTCGGCAAAACCGTCAACATGCTCGAACTGATCAACAACATCGCCAAGCAGCACAGCGGTCTATCGGTTTTCGCCGGTGTTGGTGAGCGGACTCGTGAAGGAAACGACTTCTACCACGAAATGGCAGAAGCTGGCGTTATCCAATTGGAAAATCTTGAAGAGTCCAAGGTTGCCATGGTGTTCGGTCAGATGAACGAGCCCCCCGGTAACCGTCTGCGTGTCGCGCTGTCCGGCCTGACCATGGCCGAGCGTTTCCGCGATGAAGGGCGTGATGTTCTCTTCTTCGTGGATAACATCTACCGCTACACGCTGGCCGGTACGGAAGTGTCTGCACTTCTGGGTCGTATGCCTTCGGCGGTAGGTTATCAGCCGACACTGGCCGAAGAAATGGGCCAGCTGCAAGAGCGTATTACGTCCACGACCACGGGTTCAATTACTTCGATCCAGGCTGTCTACGTTCCTGCTGACGACTTGACTGACCCGTCGCCGGCAACCACCTTCTTGCACTTGGACTCCACGGTTGTTCTTTCGCGCGACATCGCGGCCTTGGGTATTTACCCGGCCGTTGACCCGCTGGATTCCACCAGCCGTCAGCTGGATCCGCAAATTGTGGGCGACGAGCACTACCAGATCGCGCGCGCCGTGCAGCAAACGCTTCAGCGCTACAAAGAGCTTCGCGACATTATTGCCATTTTGGGCATGGACGAACTGTCGCCCGAAGACAAGCAGACCGTTGCACGTGCTCGTAAGATCCAGCGCTTCCTGTCGCAGCCGTTCCACGTGGCCGAAGTCTTTACCGGTGCACCGGGCAAGTTCGTTCCGCTTTCAGAAACCCTGCGCGGGTTCAAGATGATTGTCGATGGCGAATGTGATGCCCTGCCCGAGCAGGCCTTCTACATGGTCGGCAGCATTGACGAGGCTTTCGAGAAAGCCAAGACACTCTGATTAAGGACGACACATGGCCAGCTTGCATGTTGATGTGGTCAGCGCCGAAGAGTCGCTGTTTACGGGCGAGGCGAAGTTTGTTGCGTTGCCGGGTGAGGTCGGCGAACTGGGTATTTTGCCCGGACACACGCCGCTCATCTCGCGCATCCGCCCCGGAACGGTGAAAATCGTTTCGCCCGATGGCGAAGAGTCCAACATTTTCGTGGCGGGTGGCATTCTGGAAGTCCAGCCTAACCAGGTTACGGTCTTGTCAGACACTGCTATCCGTGCCGAAGATCTGGACGAAGCCAAGGCCTTGGAAGCCCGTCAAAAGGCGGAAGAGGCGTTGACCAAGGCGAAGACGCAGGATGACATCGCAGTGGTACAGGCCGAGCTTGAAATGCTGGCAGCCCAAGCAGCTGCCGCACGTCGCCTTGGCCATTTGCGACGTCGCAAGTAACACTGAAACGGCAACTTCCCGTTCAAAACGGCACCCCAAAAGGGTGCCGTTTTTGTATTCTGCGCCCGCGTCAGTTTTGCAACTCTTTGTCCGGACTGGACTTAAGTGTTTGATTCCGATAGACTGTATGGCTTCTTTGGCCCGCTTGCCAGCGGGCCTATATTTTTGTTGTTGAACTTTTTGCCGGGTGACCCGGGCAAGTTGCCATGTGGCAGTGAGCCCAGGCCATTTAGACATGTTCGCTTCTCAGGCTGCTTTTGACAGCAGCCCGGCGTTGTAGCGCCGAAACCCTATACCCGGTCAGTTAATTGGCCGCGGAACAATCTGCCAGCCCGCCATGGTGCCGGCTGGCGCGCCTTCTGCCGATTTGCGCAGAATTTTTCTTACGTTCGTTGAGCCTACGGGTCTCCGTCGGGCTCTGATGTTGCGCGCTTGTGCCTGTTCATCCATGGACAGCGCTGGTGCTTTGTCTTGGAAAGCGTCGCCTACGGCGCAACACCCCTTGGCCTGGCCGCAAGTCCGGGTCTGGCGGTGTTGTAGCTCCCGCCGGGGGTACAGGAGGAGACTCCCCTCTTGCGCGACGCGACACGGTTCACCGTGGAGATAAGTGCCCCAGCCGGGCGATGCGCACCTTTTGAGGAAGGATTGCCATAAGTATGCAAGAAACAGTTTTCTTTCAATTATCGACCAGCACGACTCTGCTGCTCCTTTTTGGATTTTATGGTCTAACGTTTTTAATGACATTGACGATCGGCAAGAAAAATGAGAATGCCGACGCGTATATGGTGTCCAGCAGTGCAGTTGGTTTCGGCCTTTCCGCCGCCAGCATGATTGCCACGTGGGTTTGGGCGGCATCCTTCTATGCCAGCGCGACTTCCGGCTACCGTTATGGCTTGTCGGGCCCCATTCATTACGGCTTATGGGGCGCGTTGATGGTTCTGTTCATCTACCCCTATGGGCGACGGTTCCGGCAGCTTGCACCCGAAGCGAGAACCTTGGCGGAAGTCGTGCAGGCGCGGCATGGTAGTTCCAGTCAATTGATTATGGCCATCTCAAACCTGGTGGGCAGCTGCATCAGCCTGATGGTCAACTTCACGGCGGCGGGCGCACTGGTTTCCATCCTTAGCCCGCTCAACTTCATTCAGGGTGTCCTGATTGCCGGTGCCGGTGTGCTGGCGTACACCTTGTGGTCCGGCTTTCGGGCGTCTGTCATGACCGACTTTGCACAGCTGGTGGCCATGATTGTTGCCGCTGTGGTGATTATTCCTGCAATCTTCATCAAAGCGGGCGGGCCCGACATGGTGATGGAGAACTTCTGGCGGCTCAACCCGGAACAGGCAAACTTTTTCTCCACCAAAGCGATTCTGGAGCAAGGTGCGCCATATTTCATTGCTGTATTGGCGTATGCCATCGGAAACCAAACCATTGCGCAACGGCTGTTCGCGGTACGCGAAGACCTGATCAAATCCACTTTTATGACAGCGACGCTGGGCTACGGGGCCATTGTGATTGGCTTGGGCATGCTGGGCTTGTTGGCATTGTTCACGGGCTTGGTACCCGCGGGCGGTGATCACAACAACATCATTCCCCAAATGGCGTCCAGCTACCTTTCGCCAATAGGGATCGCCTTGTTCTTCATTTTGGTCATCGGCTCATTGTCATCCACCGCGGATTCTGACCTTTCAGCCTTGTCCGCCATCGTCATGACCGATATCTATGGCAAAAACCTGGCACGCGGAAAGCCCAACCCGCAACGCATGCTGTTCTGGGGTCGGGTGACCATGATTGTCGCCACTATGCTGGGTGTGATCTTTGCCAGCTTGCAGCTGGATATCTTGGTCATGCTGGTGTTTGTGGGCGCATTGTGGGGTGCCATTGTCTTTCCGGTGATTGTCAGTTTCTATTGGGACCGCGTAACCAACAAGGCCTTTACGTGGGCCGTCGTGTCGGCCGTTGTATTGTTCACCATCGCCCGCTTTGAGCTGGTCAGCATGACAGGCGTCGTGGCGTTGCTGTTTGAGAGCATTGCCTCGGTGGGTGCGGCCGTTGTGCTGGGCTTGATGACGTTTGCCTTCTTCAGCCGCAATGTGGCGATTGGGGTGGCGGCATTGACCTTTGTAATCATGTTGCCGTTTGCGGTGGGCTTCTTGCGAGACTACACCGTATTGCTGGCCTCGCTGACGGCGTACGGCACCAGTGCGTTGGTATGCGTAGCCCTTAGCCTGCGTAGCAACGAACGTTTTGACTTCTCATTGTTGGCCAAACGCGTAACGGCCTTCGATACACAAAACTGATTTTTTGACGAACATAACAAAGAGAGGACTTTGACCATGATAAAAACGATCATGACCTTGTACATTCTGGTGTGGCCGGCGATGTCGGCTGCTATTCTGGCGCTCCTCGTGTTCGCGTTGGTTCGAGACATTCGCGCGGCGCGCCAAAATGGTGACAGTATGGTCTGAAGAATTGGCCGGGGGCGGCGTGCTACTCTGTGGTGGACTTATGTTTTAGCGCCACATTGAAGCACGCCAATACGGAATATTTGAAAGGAGGTGTTCCATGTCGATGATTCAGTTGCACACCCAAGATGGGCAGAAGTTTGACGCCTATTTCGCCAATGCGCCCCGCGACGACGCACCGGGGTTGGTACTGATACAGGAAATTTTTGGGATCAACCAAGCCATGCGTACGGCGGCGCACCGCTGGGCTGAGCTGGGCTTTAACGTTGTGGTGCCTGATCTGTTCTGGCGGCAGCAGCCTGGCGTCGTGCTCGAACCCCGTATTGAGGCCGAATTCGCCAAAGGTGTCGAACTGATGCAGGCTATGGACCAGGACGTCGCTGTTCAAGACCTGGATCTGGCTCGCGACTGGCTTTCCAAAAATCTGGGCCACGACCGTATTGGCGCGCTGGGCTACTGCTTGGGCGGGCGCTTGGTGGTCAAGATGGCGCAGGCTGCGCCCATTAAATGTGCGGTCAGCTACTACGGTGTCGGCCTCGAAAACGTGTTGCCGTCCATCACCGATCAGGCAGCGCCTGTACTGTTGCACATCGCCGAGCTGGACAGCTACGTACCGGCCGACGTGCGCAAAACTATTTTGGATGACGCCGCCGCCCGCGACGACTGGGAAGCCTATGTGTATCCCGGTTGTGACCACGCTTTTGCCCGTCCGGGCGGTGCGCATTGGGTTGATGAAGCCGCAAAGCTTGCCGAGGGCCGTTCGCTGGCCTTCATGAAACGGTTTCTGACCTGAACTGACCTGGCTTGGTCTTACTAAACTTCACCTGACCGGCCCCGGCCGGGCCTTGACCTGACCGGTTGGGCATGCGGCGCCCGCGTTAAAGCTGCAAGGGACGCCGCACACCTTCGCTGCCCGCCGCTGGCGGGTATTTTTGTGCCTTTTCGCCGTATTCATCCGGCAGCTAAAAACGTTAGAATGTTAACGGTGTGTAGATAGCGGCTGTTGTCCGCACAAAATAAGGGAATTTCATGACTACAAGACGTTTGCGCTCGGCAAATATCACGCAGGGCCCCGAGCGGGCACCCAACCGTTCCATGTACTACGGCATGGGTTACAAAGAAAGTGATTTCAACAACCCCATGGTCGGGGTGGCCAACGGCTACAGCACCATCACACCGTGTAACTCCGGCTTGCAAAAGTTGGCGGATGCCGCCATTGCGGCATTGAAAGAGTCTGGGGGCAACCCGCAGGTGTTTGGTACGCCTACGATCTCTGATGGCATGGCCATGGGCACCGAAGGTATGAAGTACTCGCTGGTATCGCGCGAGGTCATTGCAGACTGCGTCGAAACCTGTGTGCAAGGCCAGTGGATGGATGGCGTGGTGGTTATTGGCGGCTGCGACAAGAACATGCCCGGCGGCATGATGGGCATGCTGCGTGCCAACGTCCCCGCTATTTATGTATACGGCGGCACCATTTTGCCGGGCCGCTATAAAGACCAAGATCTCAATATCGTCAGCGTATTCGAAGCCGTTGGCGAGCACGCCGCAGGCCGGATCAGCCAAGAGGATCTGCACGAAATCGAATTGCATGCCATCCCGGGCTGTGGGTCGTGTGGGGGCATGTACACCGCCAACACCATGAGCTCTGCCTTCGAAGCCATGGGCATGAGCCTGCCTTATTCATCCACGATGGCCAACGTGCACGACGAGAAAACCGAGTCGGCGGCCGAGTCCGCTCGTGTCCTTTTGCAGGCCATCCGCAATGACTTGAAACCGCGCGATATCGTGACGCGCAAGTCCATCGAAAATGCGGTGTCTGTCATTATGGCTACCGGTGGTTCCACCAATGCGGTGCTGCATATGTTGGCCATCGCCCACGCGGCTGGTGTCGACTGGTCCATCGACGACTTCGAGCGTGTTCGTAAACGCGTGCCAGTGTTCTGCGACCTGAAGCCCAGCGGCAAGTATCTTGCTATTGATCTGCATCGCGCCGGTGGCATCCCCCAGGTGATGAAAATGCTGCTCGATGCCGGTCTGTTGCATGGCGATTGCATCACTATTACCGGTCAAACCATTGAAGAGGTGCTGGCCGACGTGCCGTCTACCCCGTCCCCGGATCAGGATGTCATTCGCCCGATCAGCCAGCCGTTGTACGACGAAGGGCACTTGGCCATTCTGAAGGGTAACTTGGCTCCTGAAGGCGCCGTGGCCAAAATTACCGGTCTGAAAAACCCCGCCATCACGGGCCCTGCCCGCGTTTTTGACGACGAGCAGTCTGCACTTAAAGCCATCCTTGACGGCAAGATCAAGGCGGGTGACGTCATGATACTGCGTTATCTGGGCCCCAAAGGCGGTCCGGGAATGCCCGAAATGCTGGCGCCCACGGGTGCCCTGATTGGTGCTGGCCTAGGCGACTCCGTAGGCCTTATCACCGACGGTCGCTTTTCTGGTGGTACGTGGGGCATGGTAGTTGGCCATGTGGCCCCCGAGGCCGCCGTGGGCGGTAATATCGCCTTGGTCGAAGAGGGCGATACTGTCACCATCGACGCACACGAGCTGAAGCTCCATCTGCACGTCTCCGACGAGGAGCTCGCGCAGCGCCGCACCAGCTGGAAAGCGCCGGAGCCGCGTTATATGCGAGGGGTCCAGGCCAAGTTCGCGTTCAACGCCTCCACGGCCAGCACCGGTGCGGTACTGGACGACTTCTGACCAGGCAAAACGATGTCAAACTCGATAACCCCCGAACAACGTGCGCTGCAGCAGCAGGTGATTGCCGAGCTGGGTGTGGCGCCAACCTTCGATGCCGCGCACGAGGCCCAGCAACGTATACGCTTTCTGGCCAATTATCTGGCCGATACCGGCCTGCGTACGCTTGTGTTGGGCATCAGCGGGGGTGTCGACTCCCTTGCTACAGGCTTGCTGGCGCAGCAGGCCGTTGTGTGGCTACGCGAGCACCGCGGCTACGATGCCCGCTTCATTGCCATGCGCTTGCCTTACGGTCGTCAGCACGACGAGGTCGATGCGCAGGCATGTATTGATGTCATTGGCCCTGACGAACTCATCGTTACCAACGTTCAACCGGCAAGCGACGCCATGCTCGCCCAGCTGCGCGAAGGGGGGCTTGCCTTTGCAAGCCCAGAGCAGCAAGATTTCGTACTGGGCAATATCAAGGCGCGTCAGCGTATGATTGCCCAGTTTGCCGTCGCCGGTGCGCGTGCGGGGCTGGTGCTGGGAACCGATCACGCGGCGGAAGCTGTAGTGGGATTCTTCACCAAGTTTGGTGATGGCGCGGCCGATGTCATGCCGCTGTCCGGTCTGAATAAACGACGCGTGCGTGCATTGGCCTCGCATCTGGGTGCGCCCGATCCGCTGGTTTACAAAGTACCCACTGCCGATCTCGAATCTCTGTCCCCGTTGCGGCCCGACGAGGAAGCGTTTGGCGTGTCATATGACGACATTGACGACTTTCTTGAGGGAAAGCCGGTGTCTGCACAAGCCTGCGAGACTATTCTGAAACACTGGCTTACCTCGGCGCATAAACGCGCATTGCCGGTTGTACCAAACTGACCGCGCCGCGTGCGGCCTTATTCAATCAAGTAGTTGTATTTAGTCATGAATTTTGCTTGCAACCCCGGTCTGTTCGGGGGGCTTCGCTGAGTCATGTGGCAATGCCTGATTATTGAAGATGACCACGAAAACGCCCGTTACATCGCCAGCGGGTTTGAACGGTTGGGGCATTCCGCCGTTGTATGTCACGATGGCGAAGAGGGTATGCAGCGGGCAACACAACAGCAATGGGACGTCATAATCCTTGACCGCATGCTGCCCAACAATATAGACGGGCTGTCCATTCTGGAAGCAATGCGGCAAGCGGGCAAAAAAACGCCCGTACTGGTACTTAGTGCGCTGGCCGCACTGGACGAGCGTGTTAAAGGCCTGAAAGCGGGCGGTGACGATTATCTGACCAAGCCGTTTGCCTTTTCAGAGCTGACGGCACGCGCCGAGGCATTGGTGCGGCGCTCGCGTGCGGTGCCGTCCTTGCGCGACCTGAAAGTGGGCGACTTGACGCTGGACCTTCTGCGTCGTCGTGCCACACGGGCAGGCAAAGTAATTGCCCTGCAGCCACGCGAATTCAAGCTGCTGGCGTACTTCATGATGCACGCCGACCAACTGGTGACGCGCACCATGTTGCTGCAATCGGTGTGGGAGTACAACTTTGACCCTCAGACCAATGTGATCGACGTGCAGGTGAGCCGCTTGCGCAACAAAATTGATGCCGGTTTCGATTTCCCCCTGATCCATACCGTGCGGGGTTCTGGCTATATCTTCTCTGCAAAAGACGTGGTGACCGTCGCCACCATGTCCGCATGATCCACCGCGTAGGACGAACGCTTCGATCGTTGTGGGGTTCGATGGCGTTCAGCCTGACGCTCACCTATGGTTTGCTGGCGGTGGTTACCACCCTGGTGCTCTTGGCGTTTGTGTATCTGCAGACGGTTGGGGTGTTGCATCGCCAAATCTATAGTCAGAACACAACGCGTGCGCTGTATTTGGCCAATGAGTTCGAGCAAGGCGGGCAGCAGGCTGTCATTGACGCCATCAATCACGCCCTGGATGATCACATGGAGGTCGTCCAGCAAATTTTTCTGTATCTGGATGCGGATGGCAACAAACTGGCCGGCAATTTAGACGAATCCCCGGATCTGCCGGGGCCCGACCTTCCGGTCTCTGAAGTATTGACATCGCCCGACGGTACGGAAATTCACGGACGTGTGCAAAGCATTGTGCTGCCCGACGCGTCGGTGGTTATTGTGGGGCGCGGGCTGGATGATATGTATGCCATCCGCGAACTGATCGGTCGCGCCAGCCTGGCTGCT
>JAJUIY010000119.1 GCA_029267415.1 Alcaligenaceae bacterium | reverse complement strand
GCAAGATAACGAGCATCGGCCGCAGCCCGTCACGCGTGACATCCCCTTTCTGCTGGCACGCTGCAACGTTTAGCTGTTACGTTTAATTTCACGCCAATCCGGGCAACGGGCAGCACAGGCGGTAATAGGCGAAAATAACGCTTTTGTATCCTGCTCGGAGCGCTGTGCATGCCGCAGTCCAGTACCCCTCATCACGTTCATCGTCGTCGCGGAAGTTTCTGGTTTTATCTGTTGTTGCTGGCGGTCGCCGCCGGGGTGGCGTATTGGTATGTAAACCGTGACCCGGGTACGCCGGCACCGGCTGGGCCGGGCGGCGGGCATATGTCCATGCGCAGCATGTTTGCAGGGAACGTGCCGGTGCGCGTGGCCACCGCCCAGTTGCGAACGCTCGATTACACCTTGCAAGCCATCGGTACGGTCGAGGCCTTCAATACCGTTGCCGTACGTAGCCGTGTGGATGGTGAGCTGCTTGAGCTGCTGTTTGACGACGGGCAGCGGGTAAAGCAAGGTGATGTGCTGGCACGTATTGATCCCCGGACTTATCAAGTGCAGCTTAACCAGGCGCAAGGCCAGCTGGCGCAAACCCGCGCACAGCTGAAAAACGCCCAGCTCGACCTGCAACGTTACGAACAACTTTTCAAACAAAATTCACTGGCGCGCCAACAGCTGGATACCCAGCGTGCGTTGGTGGAGCAGCTCCGTGCCACCGAGAAGACGCATCAAGCCGCCGTGGACAATGCGCGGCTGCAACTTGATTTCACCGAGGTGACCGCCCCCATATCGGGTCGTCTGGGTCTGCGTCAGGTGGATGTGGGGAATCTCGTCAGCGCCAACGCCGCCGAGGGGCTGGTGGTTATTACCCAAATTCAGCCTATTTCCGTCCGGTTCAGTCTGCCCCAGGCCGACCTGCCGGATGTGCTGGCCGCCGTGCGTAGTGGACGCAGCTTGCCCGTACGGGTGCTTGCCGCCGACGGCGTCACCTTGCTGGACGAAGGTGAACTAGTCGCCATTGATAACCAGATTGATGTCGGCACGGGTACGGTGAGCTTTAAGGCACGGCTTCCCAATGCGGATGAAATGCTGTTCCCCAACCAGTTTGTCAACGTGCAGCTAGGGGTAGATTCTGCCCAACAGCTGGCTGTGCCGGTTACGGCCGTGCAATACGGGTCTATCGGGGCGTTTGTGTATGTGGTAGACGACGATAACGCTGCCCATATCCGCGAAGTGGTCCCGGGCCGCATCGATGGTGACTATATTGCCATCAGCGCGGGCCTGTCGCCGGGTGAGCGGGTGGTCACTGACGGGGTGGACCGCCTGCGTGAGGGCAGCAAGGTCGAGGTGGTCGACACACCGGTGGCCGAACCGGCAAGCCCCGGCCTGCTGCATGAAAGCCCAAGTGCGAACCCCCACGAAGGGTCGTAAGCCGTGAATGTTTCGCGTCTGTTCATCCTGAGGCCCGTGGCCACCACACTGGCCATGGTGGCGTTGTTGCTGTCGGGCATTTTTGCCTGGCGGCTATTGCCGGTGGCCGCCTTGCCTCAGGTAGACTACCCCACGATCCAGGTAAGCACCGACTACCCCGGTGCCGGCCCTGAAGTGATGGTGGCGCGCGTGACCTCCCCGTTGGAACGTCAGTTTGGGAAAATGGCGGGGCTGGAACAAATGTTGTCAACCAGTTCCGGCGGTGCATCGTTGATTACGCTGCAATTCAGCCTGGATGTGCCCCTGGATGTCGCCGAACAAGAGGTTCAGGCGGCCATTAACGCGGCCAGCAACTTGCTGCCCAACGATCTTCCCTCTCCGCCCATTTACAACAAGGTGAACCCGGCCGATGCGCCGGTGATCAGCCTTGCAGTGACCTCTCCCACCTTGCCCCTGCACGAGGTACGCGACCTGATCGATATCCGTGTCGCCCAAAAACTGTCGCAAATTACCGGGGTGGGGCTAGTGAGTGTAGCGGGGGGGCAGCGGCCGGCGGTGCGCATTCGCGTTGACCCCCGCGCCTTGGCTGCCCATGGCTTGACGCTGGCCAATGTGCGCTCGGCCATTACCGGGGCCAACGTGCATCAGCCCACCGGAAACCTTGAGGGGCCGCAGCGCTCTACCACCATTTACGCCAATGACCAGTTGCGCTCCATTGTCGACTATGAACGGCTGATTATTGCGTACGACGACACCACCCATGCCGCGTTGCGTCTGGGCGATGTGGCCACCATTGAACGCGATGCCGAGAACATCCGGCAGGCGGCGTGGCTGGGCTCGGAGCCCGCCGTGCTGTTAAATATTCAGCGTCAACCCGGTGCCAACGTGATTGACGTGGTTGATCGGGTACACGAGCTTCTGCCCAGCTTGGTTGACAGCTTGCCGGTGGGCATTGATATCACGGTGGCGGCCGACCGTACCCACACCATCCGCGATGCAGTGGGCAGTGTGCAGCGCGAAATGTTGCTGGCGATTGTGCTGGTGGTGCTGGTGACGTTTGCCTTTCTGCGCACGTGGCGGGCCACCATGATCCCCGGCGTGGTGGTGCCCTTATCGCTGGTGGGCACCTTTGGCCTGATGTTTTTAGCCGGGTTCAGCATTAATACGCTGACGCTGATGGCGCTTACCATCGCCACCGGTTTTGTGGTGGATGACGCCATCGTCATGATGGAAAATATTGCCCGCCATCTGGAACAGGGCGAACCCCCGCTGCAGGCGGCGCTGAAAGGGGCCAAGGAAATCGCCTTCACACTGCTGTCGCTCACCTTTTCGCTGGTGGCGGTGCTGATCCCCTTGCTGTTCATGAGCGATGTCATCGGCCGGTTATTCCGCGAGTTTGCCGTGACACTGGCCGTGGCGATTTTATTGTCGTTGCTGATCTCGCTTAGCCTGACGCCCATGATGTGCGCGCGCTTGCTCAGAGCCGATTCGCCAGACGAAGAAAACCGTTTCCAGCGTGGCGCAGCGCGCGCCATGCAACGGCTAATCCGCGGCTACGATCGCACGCTAACTTGGGTGCTGCGGCATCAATGGCTCACCTTGCTGGTGGCTGCCGGCACGTTTGCGCTCACCGTCCTGCTGTATGTCGCCATTCCCAAAGGGTTTTTCCCCCAGCAAGACACAGGCTTGATTCAGGCGATCAGCCAGGGCCCGCAGACCGCGTCGTTTAGCGCGATGGCCGAGCGCCAGCAAACCGTGGTTGACCGGATTTTGCAAGACCCTGACGTGGTCGCGGTGTCGTCGTTTGTCGGCATTGATGGCACCAACGCCACGCTAAACACGGGGCGGATGCAAATTGCCTTGAAGCCCACGGCAGAACGCGACGCCGATGCCAGGGAAATTATTGACCGCCTGGGGCAACGGGTAGCCGATATCCCCGAAATTCAAGTGTTTATGCAGCCGGTGCAAGACTTGACGGTAGACGACCAGGTAAGCCGCACACAGTATCAGCTGACTTTGTCGCATCCAGACCTTGCCATGTTGCAGGAATGGGCACCGCAATTCGTGGATGTGCTGCGCACTAAACCTGAGCTGGCGGATGTGGCGGCCGATTTGCAGGACGGCGGGTTGCAGGCCACCTTGACGGTCGACCGCGATGCTGCGGCACGCGTGGGTGTGACGCAGGCCATGATTGACGACGCCCTGTACGATGCGTTCGGGCAGCGCCTGATCTCCACCATCTTCACACAGTCAACCCAGTATCGTGTGGTGCTGGAAGTCGACTCGCGGTTCAGGCAGACGCCGGCCGACCTGAATGCGATTTATGTGCAGACGGGGGCGGGCACGCCGATACCCATCAGCAGCCTGGCCCGCGTCAGTATCGAGCCCAGCCTGTTGTCTATTCAGCGGCTGGGTCAGTTTCCGGCCACGACGATTTCCTTCAACCTGGCTCCCGGCGTGGCCTTGTCTGACGCCGTTGAGGTAATACACCAGGCACAAAGTGAAGCGGGTATGCCGGCCTCCATCGATTTGCGATTCCAGGGCGCCGCGCGGGCATTTCAGGCGTCGCTGACCAGCACGCTGTGGCTCATGCTGGCGGCGGTGGCCACGATGTACATTGTGCTGGGCGTGCTGTACGAAAGCTACATCCACCCCATCACGATTTTGTCTACATTGCCGTCCGCCGCCATCGGGGCGTTGCTGGCCCTCATGATGACGGGGCACAGCCTGGACATGATCGGCATCATCGGCATTATTTTGCTGATTGGCATCGTGAAGAAAAATGCCATCATGATGATCGACTTCGCCCTGCAGGCCGAGCGCCAGCGCGGGGCCGATCCGCGCACCGCCATCCACGACGCGGCACTGCTGCGCTTTCGCCCAATTTTGATGACGACGCTGGCGGCGCTGTTCAGTGCACTGCCGCTCATGATGGCGACGGGATCCGGTGCCGAAATGCGCCAGCCGCTGGGCCTGGTAATGGTGGGCGGCTTGCTGTGCAGCCAGGTGCTTACCCTTTACACCACGCCGGTAATCTATCTGTTGTTTGACCGCCTGGCAAGGCGTCGGACTGTGGCATCGGGGGCGGCCCGCCCCGGGGGCGCGCCATGAGGTTTATCGCCCTGTTCATCTTGCGGCCGGTAGCCACCACGTTGCTGACTTTAGCCTTGGTGGCCGGTGGCGTGCTCGCCTACATATTCTTGCCGGTGGCACCCCTGCCGCAGGTAGACTTCCCCATGATTTCTGTGTCGGCCCGCTTGCCGGGAGCCAGCCCGGAAACCATGGCCTCCAGTGTGGCCACACCGCTGGAACAATCGCTGGGCACCATCGCAGGCCTAAGTGAAATGCGGTCGCGCAGTTCGGAAGGGTCTACCCGCATCACGCTGATGTTCGAGATGGACCGCGATATCAACAACGCCGCGCGCGATGTGCAGGCCGCCATCAATGCGGCCAGCGCCATGCTCCCTTCCGGGTTGCGCAATCCGCCTACGTACAACCGCGTCAACCCGGCCTCGTCGCCCATTATGATTCTTGCGCTGACGTCGCCCACGGCCACTCAGGGCGAACTGTACGACCTGGGTTCCACGGTGATCGCGCAAAAGCTGGCGCAGGTCACCGGCGTAGGAGAGGTGGACGTGGGGGGTAGCTCGCTGCCGGCCATACGGGTAAGCCTGAACCCGCAGGCACTGAATGCGGCCGGGGTGGCGCTGGACGAGGTGCGAGCGGCGTTGTCAGACGCCAATACCATGCGTCCCAATGGGCTGGTCGAGAACAGCCTTTACCATTGGCAGATCAATTCGGGCCGGCCGCTGACCCGGGCCGAGCAGTACCGTTCGCTGATTGTGGCCTGGCGCGACGGTGCGCCGGTTCGCCTGCAAGATGTAGCGCGCGTGACCGACAGCGTGGAAGACGTCAACAACATGGGGTTTCTGGGCACGCAGCCCGCCGTATTGCTCACCGTGCGACGACAGGCGTATGCCAACATCATTCAAACGGTAGATGCCATACGCGACCAGCTGCCTGCCTTGCAGGCACTGCTGCCGGCCCATGTCACCCTGACCATTGCGCAAGATCGCACGCCCAGCATCCGCGCGTCGCTGGCGGAAGCCGAGTTCACCCTGATTGTGGCGGTGGTGCTGGTGGTGCTGGTGGTGCTGCTGTTTTTACGGAACGTGCGGGCGGCGCTGATACCGGCAGTTGCGGTGCCGGCGTCATTGATCAGCACCTTCAGCCTGATGCTGTGGTTCGGTTTCACGCTAAACACCATTTCGCTGATGGCGTTGATTGTGGCCACCGGGTTTGTGGTGGACGACGCCATTGTGGTGCTGGAAAACATCATGCGCTATATCGAGAAAGGCATGGCGCCGCGGCGTGCCGCCATACGGGGCGCCCGCGAGGTGGGCTTTACCGTGGTGGCCATGAGCTTGTCGCTGGTGGCCGTATTTATCCCTATGCTGTTGATGGGCGGTTTGGTGGGCAATTTCTTTCGAGAATTTGCCGTTACCTTGTCCGTTTCGGTGATGTTGTCGCTGCTACTGTCGCTGACGTTAACGCCCATGATGTGTGCCACGTTGTTGCGGCAAAAAACCATGCGTACCCGGCGCTACGGCCTGTTTGGTACCTTGGCACGAAGGGCAGGGCAGCTGTTCTGGACCGGCTACAAACGGTCGCTGGGCTGGGCGTTGGCTCACAGCCGGCTGATGTTGCTGCTATTGGTGGCCACCATCGGTGTCAACGTCTACTTGTACGCCATTATTCCGAAGGGGTTTTTCCCGCAACAGGATACTGGCCAGCTGATGGGGTTTTTTCGGGTGGATCAGGGCACCTCATTTCCGGCCATGTTGCCCAAGTTTGAAAAGTTTCGCACCGAACTGATGAAGGACCCCGCCATCGATAGTGTGGCCGGGTACATTGGCGGACGCGGCGGCAGCACGTCCAGCTTTCTGATGGTGCAACTTAAGCCGCTATCCGAGCGCGATGCCGATGCCTTCGAAGTGGTTAACCGCTTGCGCGGCAAGTTTACGTCTGAGCCTGGCGCGCGGCTTACGCTGGTGCCGCAACAAGATATTTTTGTAGGCGGCCGGGGTTCCATGGGGGGTAGCCACGAATACAGCTTATTGGCCAGCGAACTCGATGATCTGCGCGAGTGGCTACCGCGCGTGCGCCAAGCCATGGCCGAGCTGCCGGAGCTGACGGATGTAGACACGGATGTGGAAGACCGGGGCCGTCGTGTGCAACTGACTATCGACCGCGATGCCGCCACGCGCCTTGGCGTAAGCATGTCGCTCATCACGACCACGCTGAACAATGCATTCAGCCAGCGGCAGGTGTCGGTGATTTATGGGGCGCTAAACCAATACCACGTGGTGATGGCCGTGGACGATCAGTACGCGCAAGATATCGAATCGCTGCGCCAGGTTGAAGTGATCACGGCGGATGGCCGACGGGTACCGTTATCGGCGTTCACAGGTTTCCAGATGGGCAGTACGCCGTCCAGCGTGAACCACAGCGGCCTGTTTGCCTCCGATTCGATCTCGTTCAGCTTGGCTGAGGGCGTTTCGTTGCAGCAGGCGACCCAGGCAATCGAACAGGCCGTGGCGCGCATCGGGCTGCCGTCGCACAAAATACAGGCGGGCTTTGAAGGCACCGCCCGCGCGTTGCAGCAAAGCCTGGAACAGCAGGTATGGCTTATTTTTGGAGCCTTGCTGACCATGTACATCGTGCTGGGTATTTTGTATGAAAGCTATATTCATCCCATCACGATCTTGTCCACCTTGCCGTCGGCCGGTATCGGGGCCTTGCTGGCACTCATGGCGGCGGGCGAAGAGTTCACACTGATTGCGCTGATTGGGGTGTTTCTTCTGATCTGTATTGTCAAGAAAAACTAGATCATGATTGTGGATTTAGACTTGCTTTCCGAACGCATTCACGGCATGTCGTCGGAAGACGCCATTCTTGAAGCGTGTCTGGTGCGCT
>JAJUIY010000086.1 GCA_029267415.1 Alcaligenaceae bacterium | reverse complement strand
GACAGCTGGGACTGACGGGACATGGCTACACAACGTTAAATGGCGCAAGCCACCCAGTATAGCTGCTTACCGATCCGCCAAAAGTTCGCGCTCCATCTGCAAGTACTGGCCATACGCGTTGATGCGGTTGGCGTCCTCAAAAGCTGGATGACGCTCAAACTGGCTCCAGTCTGTAGCGTGGTAAGCCTCATCAAAATCCACCATTTCGTCGGCGGCCGCGCCCATCTCCTGACGCAAATACAACAGGTAATCACGCGTCAGGCTGATGTCCTTTTCTACATCCCGTGAGGCCGGGCCATGGCCGGGTACCACCACCACGGGATCGACCTCAAAAATGCGATCCAGCGCCGCTAGCCATGCTTTGCTATCCGCGTCGGCCACAAATGGTATACGCCCCGAAAAATAGAGATCACCGGCGAAAAGCACCTTTTCGTCGTCGAAAAACAGCATGATGTCGTCGTCAGAATGCGCCCCGCTAACGTCAATAACCCGGAACGTCATCCCACCCAGGGTAAACGTAAATTCGCCGCCGTCCGCAAAGTCGAGCCAGCGGTCGGCCCGCTCGAGCCGGGTGTTTTCATCAACCCAGGGGGCCAGGTCGGCACGCCGCTGCGCCAGGCGCTCTTCGGCCACCTCGGAATTCAGATACCCCTGCCCATTCGTGTGGGCCCATATCTCGATGCCCGCGTCCTTGAATGCCTGCATACCGTAGAAATGGTCGGCGTGATAGTGGCTGACAAGGACGCGTTTGACAGGCTGGTCGGTTACCTTGGCGATTGCATCAAGCATCGCTGCCCCCAATGCGGGGGTGCCCAAGGTGTCAAACACGACGACGCCCTCGGGAGTGACCACAAACCCGGCGTTGGACATAAACCCCTGGTTTGCGGCGCTGGCCATGCTGGAATCGCCCATGAAATACCAGGCGTGCGGGCTAAGCTGCACCGGTTGGAGCTCAATCGCCTGTGGCTGCCCGGATGCCGCCATGGCGACGTGCACTGCCCCTAATCCAGCGCCACCCGATACAGTCAGCCCGGTGGCAAACACGATGGAAGCCACGCCCCGGAAAAAACGCGCCCTCATTAAACTCTCCTAAAGTCAGGATCAAAACGCCTACGCCTGCCCGGCTGGCACAAGGCATAGAGCCCCTCGCCTGCTCATATGTACGATAATATTGAACTTATATATGATTAAATCATAAGCATATTACCGTCAAGGAGGAGACATGTTCAGACACGTGATTATGCCGTTGGTGCTGCTGGGCCTGACCGGGGCGTCCGCCACGGCACAAGAGATGACGTTTTCAAGCCGTACGCTGACCACGGAAGCGGCCCTTGCCGCTACCCAGGCGGCGCTGCAATCGTGCCGCGACAGCGGGTATCAGGTGGCCGTGGCCGTTACCGATCGTATGGGGAACCCTATCAGTATCTTGCGCGATCGCTATGCCGGCGCACATACCGCAGAAACGGCCACACGCAAGGCCTACACCGCCGCCAGCTTCCGTATGGACACCACCAGTCTGGCCCTCGAAACCGCGGCAGGCGAGCCGGCATCGGGTATACGGCAGGTTCCGCAAGTATTGGCGTTGGGCGGTGGTTTGCCGATTGAGTCTGCCGGCGCACTGGTCGGTGCTATCGGAGTGTCGGGCGCCCCAGGGGCCCAGGCCGATGACGGCTGTGCCCAGGCCGGCATTGACGCCATCCAGGATGACCTTGATTTTGAGTAAATGCCGCAGCGCATCGGAAACGCCGTGTCACGCTCAACGCAGTCCGGAATGCAAGAAGGCCTGCATGAACTGACGCTGGAAAATCAGAAAGCCCACCAGCAGTGGTAACGTGGTCAGCAAGGTCGCGGCGCTGATCAACGAGATGCTGACACCGCTTTCCGGTGCGCCAAACAACGACAGTCCCACCGTAAGCGGGCGCGCATCCAGCGAGCTACTGACAACCAGCGGCCACAGGAAGTTGTTCCAGTGGGTAGACACGGACACCAGCGCATAGGCCAGGTATACCGGCCGGGCCAGCGGAATGTACACGCGCCACAACACGCCCAGCCGGCTGCACCCCTCAATGCGCGCTGCATCTTCAAGTTCGCGCGGCACTTGTTTGAAGGCCTGACGCAATAGAAACACCCCGAAAGCGCTGGCCATGTAGGGCACACCCATGCCCCAGATGGTGTCGCTCCAGCCCAGACGCGACACCATGGCGTAGTTTTCAACAATCAAGACTTCCGGCAAGATAAACAGCTGAAGCAGCACCAGGCTGAACAGCAGCCCCTTGCCGCGAAATTCAAAGCGTGCAAATGCATAGGCAGCCAGGGTGCAAAGCACAAACTGTCCCACCAAAATACTGGCGACCAGCAACATGGTGTTGCGCATGTAGATCAGCCAGGGGGCTTGCTCCCATGCGCGGGCAATGTTGCCAAAGGTCCAGCCGCTGGTCAGGGTCAGGCTGAAGGCGGCCGAGGGCTCGCGAAACGCCGTCCAGCCGGCATAGAGCAATGGAGCTACCCACAACAGGGCCAGCAACCAGGCTCCCAGTTTGTCAACGCTCCAACTGGCCGGCAATCGGAGCGACGAGCGCCGACGAACACCAGCAGACGCGCGCGGCGCGGCAATAGAATGTGCAGAAAATGAACGCATGATAAGGCCTATTGAATGATCCAGCGCCGGCGGCTACTGATAATGCACTCGCTTTTCAGCGTAGGTGAACTGAAACACGGCAATGGCGGCCAATACCAAAAGCAATATCACCGTCAGTACGGCAGCACTGGGCGTGTCCATATAAGCGAAGGCATTCTCCCAAATCCAGTACAGCATCAGCTTTGACGCGTTGTTCGGACCACCTTTGGTAAGAATAAACAGATGATCAACCAGCTTGACCGCGTTGATCAGAGCGTTGATCAAAATGAACAAAGTGGTGGGCGCCAGCAAGGGCAGCAAAATGCGGCGGCCATATTGCCAGCGACTTGCGCCTTCCAGGCGCGCGGCATCACGCAGCTCGGGCGACACGGTTTGCAAGGCCGCCAGGTAAAACACCATGAAAAAGCCAGCCTCTTTCCAGATGGTGACCACAATCACCGCCCCCAGTGCTGTTTCGGGCTGGCCCAGCCAGTTTGTCGGGCTGGCACCAAGCACCCCCAAAATTTGGTCCAGCAAGCCCAGATCCGGGGTGT
Source organism: Alcaligenaceae bacterium (assembly GCA_029267415.1). Lineage (GTDB taxonomy): Bacteria > Pseudomonadota > Gammaproteobacteria > Burkholderiales > Burkholderiaceae_B > JAJYRX01. The sequence goes on along the minus strand of JAJUIY010000086.1, from coordinate 5,848 downwards.
AAAAGAACAGCCACAGGTTGGCCGCCGCAATCATGGGCAGCATGGTAGGCGTGAAATACGCGGCACGCACCCAGCCCCGCATGCGCATTTGCTGGTTGGCCCACAACGCCATCAAGAGCGCGAGGGCAATGGACACGGGTATCGTGACCGCGGCATAAATCAGGTTGTTTTTTGCCACCAGCCAAAAGTTCGGATCGTCCAGAATGAACAAGTAGTTATCCAGGCCAACAAACTTGGCCGGTCGCCGCACCGTGCCCTTGCTGAACAAGCTTGCCCACACGGTTTGCACGGTGGGAATAAAAGCGAACATGCTCAACAGCACAAACGCCGGGGTCAGCAGCAAATAGGCGTAAATGGACTCACGTCGGGGCGTGCGGTGGGGGCGAGACATAAAAACTAAGCTTCCAACCAGGTTAACGGAACGGGCTTCTTCAACAACGAGGAAAACTGAGGGCCGTGGTTCACGGCGCAGCACGCGTCGTCAACCACAGCAGACCCTCAGCCGAACAGAACCGTAGCGCTTATTTGAAGGGGCGCAGCAAACGCTCGGCAGCTTGCTGTGCCTGGTCCAGCGCTTCTTGCGGGGTGGCGGCATCCGTCAAGGCCGCCTGCACGGCGTTGGACACCAGCTCACGGACACGGGCTGTTTCGTAGGTGGCAAACTCGGGGTACGCCACATCCAGTTGGTCACGTGCCACAACGGCTTGCGGGAACTCCTTCGCATACTCCTTCAGCACGTCGGTCTCGTACGCGGCAGGGCTGGTGGCGACGTAGCCGGTTGCCATCGACCAGCGTGCGGAACGCTCGGGCGCGGTCATCCATTTAACGAAGGTCAGGGCCGCCTGTTTTTGCTCGTCCGTGGATCCGCTAAACAGGTAGAAGTTACCACCGCCGGTGGGCGATGCCGGTTGCTTGCTGGCAGGCAGCATGGCAACACCGAAGTCAAATTCAGCTTCGTTCTTCACGGCCGTCAGGTTGCCGGTCGTGTGCCACATCATGGCCGTCTGGCCTTGTACAAAAGCCTGACGCAGCGTGCCCCACTCGATGGTGCCTTTGGGGCTCACGTCGTGCTTATGCGCCAAGTCACGCATGAACGTCAATGCTTCCACGGCAGCGGGTGTGTTCAGATACACCTCCGTGCCGTCATCGTTCATCAATTGTTGGCCGTTTTGCAGGGCCAATGCCTGGAACATCCAGTAGGGGTAGCCCGTGGACGGAATCATCAGGCCATAGCGGTCGTCCGTGCGAAGTTTCTTCGCCACTTCGACCATTTCATCCCAAGTGGTGGGCGCCTTCTCGGGATCCAGACCGGCATCGCGGAACATGTCCTTGTTGTAGAACATCACAATGGTCGAACGCTGGAAGGGAATGCCCCATACCTTGCCCTCCAGCGTGCCGTTGGCCATCAGTGCCGGGTAGAAGCTATCCAGCCACTGCTGGTCTTCGTCCGTCGTGGCCACGTCACTAAAAGCGTCGACCAGGCCTTGCTCGACCAGGTCGTGCGTATCCAGTGCACCCAGAACGGACAACTGCACCTGCTCACCGGCACGCAGGGCGGACAAGGCACGCACGCGCGTCTCGTCGTAGTTGCCCGAATACACCGCCGTCACCTTGATGTCAGGGTTTTCGGACTGGAACTCGTCAATCAGGCCGTCCACCACCTCGGTCAGCGGGCCGCCGACAGAAATGGGGTAGTACATGGTTAATTCGGTGTCGGCATGCGCCGCCACACCCATCGCCAGGCTCAACGAAGAGGCTAACAACAACTTTTTGAACATGAAATTACCTTGTCAATAAGGAAGAAGTAAAAATGGCGGAGAAAGGCAATGCCACCGTCGTGCTATGAAAATACGGGCAGGGGCCGCTCGGTTTCACCCATTTCGTATACGCGCTCTCCGGTACGCGCATTGAAATAGTGGGCGTGACGCGGTTCCCAGCTAAGGCCGTAACGCTCGCCCACGCGCAGACGCAGCTCGGCGGACGTCCGCACAATCAGCTTTTGCTCATTACGCAGGCGAACATAGACGTAGGATTCAGCCCCCTGAAACTCCTGATGCTCCACCAAAGCCGCGACGGCACCTTCGTGGTGGCCGTGCAGGCACAGGTTCTCCGAACGCACGCCGATGCTTAGCGTGCTGGGCTGGTTGAAGGAAGTACGGTTGGGCCACAGCAACTCGGGAACCACGTCGCTATGGATCATCATCATGGGCGGGCTGCCAATAAATTCGGCACTGAACACACCATTGGGGTTTTCGTACAGTTCACGCGCCGTGCCCTGCTGGGCCACGGTGCCTTCACGAAGCAACACCACGTGATCGGCCATGCCCATGGCTTCGGTCTGGTCGTGAGTCACATACACCACCGTCAAGCCCAGGCGCTGTTGCAGGTCGCGAATTTCGTGGCGGACGGAATGGCGCAGTTTGGCGTCCAGGTTGGACAGCGGCTCGTCCATCAGGCAGATTTCGTGGCCGGAAACAATACTGCGGGCCAGGGCAACGCGCTGACGCTGTCCCCCCGACAGTTGCCCGGGCTTGCGCTCGCCAAGGCCTTCAAGGTTGGTCAGGCGCAGGGCCTCGTCCAGGCGGCGTCGTTGTTCGTCTTGGCGCAGGCCGCGCACCTGCAGGCCAAACAAAATGTTGTCGCGTACCGAAAGGTGCGGAAACAGCGCATACGACTGGAACACCATCGACAACTGGCGCTGTGAAGGCTCCAGATTGGTCACGTTGCGGCCGTTGATCAAAACGCGTCCGGCGTCGGGCAGCTCAAGCCCGGCGATCATGCGCAACAGGGTCGACTTCCCGCAACCGGACGGGCCCAGCAAGGCCGTGAACCAGCCCTTGCGAATTTGCAGGCTGATTCCCTTGATCACATTGTGGTCGCCCCACGACTTGCGCACGTTATCCAGCTCGATGGCGACATCCGCATCGGCCGCGGACGTCCAACCCGTTACGGGCGCTGTGAGCGCCCGGGATTCTTGCCAAGTCGACTGATTCATATTCATACACTCTTTGCGGTTTGCTTGAATGGCAAAAAGTGTAGAAAAACAGGATTACAGGCCCATTACCGAAATATGACGGTTCTATGACGACGCGATCGGAACGCAACGAAAGCGGCCCACGGCGCGTCAGGACGAAGGACACGGTGAGGAGATGGCGACCGGGTTCTGAAAAAGCAAAAGGGCCACCGCATCATACGGTGGCCCTGATCAGTTTTGTATCGTGGCGATTGCTCGTAACGATTCGAGGCGGTTATTCGTAATGCTTACCTCGAACGCTTATTCGAGTTCAGCCAGCGTGAGTCGCCAGAACTGTTGGCGCACGTCCAGCGTGGAAAGCAGGATGTGCTCGTGCAAGGTGTGAGCACCGTCGCCATCGGCGCCCAGGCCGTCCAGCGTAGGCACGCCCAGCGCCGCCGTGAAGTTGGCGTCCGAGGCGCCACCGGTCATGGGCGCTTCCTGAAGCTCAAAGCCGGCGCGGCGGGCAAATTCTTGACAGCGCTGCAACAGGGCTTCGGTTTTCTCGGTACGTGGCATGGGCGGACGGTTTAGCTCAAACTGCACGTCCAGCGTCACGTCGGGCACCACTGCCTTGAGCGCCGTTACCTGCGCGCGTAACTCATCCACAGCCTCCGGGTCGGGAATACGGAAATCAGCACGAATCTGGCAGTGTTCAGGCACGACGTTGGAGGTGGTGCCGCCCTGGATGGTACCCACATTGACGGTGATGCCGCGGTCGTAGTCGGTCATCGCCTGCAGTGCCAAAATGTGGTGCGCCATATCCTGGATGGCGTTGCGCCCCTTTTCGTGCTGGATGCCGGCATGCGCCGGGCGACCGCGTGTTTTCACGTTAATGAAACCAGTACCCTTGCGGGCCGTCACGCAGCGCCCGCCGTTAGCCCGTGCCGGTTCGCACACCAGCACATAGCGCGAACGGCGCGCGAAATCTTCCATGATGGCACGTGTCAGGTGGCTGCCAATCTCTTCGTCGGGCGAAATCAGCAAATCCACCGGCAGGCGTGTTCCTTGGTCGGCCTGCGCTTGTGCCAGGCCGGTCAATGCCAGGCAGATACCGGCTTTCATGTCGTAAATGCCGGGTCCATACAGGCGGTCGCCTTCGACGCGCACCGGGTTGTCCTCAAGCGTGCCCACCGGATGCACCGTGTCGTAATGCGACAGGATCAGAATGCCGGGGCGCTCGTCGCTGTCAGCACGGTTATGCACATGCAGCAAGGGGGGCGCTCCGTTGGCCAGGCCAATGTATTCAACCTGCAAGCCCAGCGCCAGCACGTCTTCGGCGATCAGGTCGGCCATGGCTAGCAACGTGGCATAGTCGCTGGACGGGGATTCTAGCTCTACCCAGCGCTGGATCATTGCGCGCAGGGACGCGGAGGTCGCTACCTCGGGTTCGGTTTTTTCACTCATGGGGGATTGCTTATTCCTTTGACGAAAACAATCAGGCGGGGCGCACACCGGGTGCGTCCATCAGGTGGCACGCGGCCTGGTGCCCCGGCGCGGCCTCTTTCAGAACCGGCACCTTCGTGCGGCAAATATCCATAGCATGCGGGCAACGAGGGTGAAACGTGCATCCCGACGGTGGATCCAGCGGCGACGGGATCTCGCCCTTGATGGGCACAAACGTACGGCGCTTGCGTTTCACATCGGGCATTTCGGCCAGCAAGGCCTGCGTGTAGGGGTGAACGGCGCGCGCGTAAATATCTTCGGTGTTGGCAATTTCAACGATGCGGCCCAAATACATAATGGCAACGCGATCGGAAATATGCCGCACTACACCCAGGTCATGGCTAATGAACAAATAGGTCAGGCCATGACGATCGCGCAAATCCATGAACAGGTTGATCACCTGCGCCTGAATAGACACGTCCAAGGCGGCAACGGGTTCGTCGCACACCAGAAACTGGGGGTTTACCATCAACGCCCGGGCAATACCGATACGCTGACGTTGCCCACCGGATATTTGGTGCGGCAGCCGCGAACGGTATTCGGCGTCGAGCCCCACTTCAAGCAGGGCCTTGTCCACGCGGCCGGCCTGTTCATTGCGAGGCGCCAGTTTATGCACCTTCAGCGGTTCGCTAAGGATTTGATGCAAGCGTTGTTTGGGGTTCAGGGACGCTTGAGGGTCCTGAAACACCATTTGCACGCCCAAAATGTATTCGAGGCGCTGGCGTCGACCCAAGTCAGAAACATCCTGCCCATTGAACAACACACGCCCTTCACTGGGCTTGATGAGCCCGGCAACCATACGCCCAAGCGTGGACTTGCCGCAGCCGGATTCACCCACCAGGCCCAGCACCTCGCCCTTGCGTACGTCAATATCAACACCATTAACCGCGTGTACGGTCGGATTGTCGACCTTATAGCCGGTAAGCGACAGCAGGCGCTGCGCCAGATCGGGCCGTTGGCCGAACCGTTTGTGCAGCCCCTGGATCTGTATGACCGGATTACTCATACTATGGCCTCTTCAAGAGGGAAATGACAGCGAAACTGCCGGTCGCCGTCTTGCGAAACATCGGGAGCCTGTTGGCCGCACAGGTCTTGACGCCGTGGGCAGCGCGGGCGAAACGGACAGCCCGATTCGCGCGCCGTCAGCGGTGGCGCCATCCCTTCGATCTGCGTCAGGCGCTCGCCGGGCTGTGCCATGCCCGGCATGGATTCCAGCAACCCGCGGGTGTAGGGATGGCGGGGCTCGGCCAGCACTTCGGCCACCGTGCCGTATTCCACAATACGCCCGGCATACATCACGGCTACTTTATCGGCCAGTTCGGCCACCACGCCCAGATCGTGTGTAATCCAGATCAGCGCCGTATTGCGCTCGCGACACAGCTTCTGCAT
>JAJUIY010000223.1 GCA_029267415.1 Alcaligenaceae bacterium | reverse complement strand
GGGCCGCGTCACGGCACTTGTGCTGGCCGCAGGGGTATTTTGATGACGACTACCAGCGCATTGCCAGCCAGCTGGGGTTTGACCACCAGTACACCACCGACGCTCGTGGCCAAAACCGTGCGGGTCAAAACCCGGGGCACATTTACCGGCTTACCATCCGAAACCGGCCCTGGCCGTGGATGCGACAACGCACTTGGCTGGCTACCCACCCGGTGGCCGGGCCGTTATATAACCGCTGGAAAGCGCAGGGTGTCCGGGCCGTGTTTGAACGTGCGTAATGGCCGCTGCTTAACAGCCAGCGTTTTAGCGTTAATCTGTTTTTGGGTGTGTTGAAAACCATGAATATTGATTTTCCGTTTCTGGCTGAGCAGCCTGTTTGGTTGCAGGCCACCGTGGGGCTGCTTTCGCTGCTCGTGGTGGCCTACCTTGCGCGGGTGGTCACCAAATACGTGGCTATGCGCGGTCTGGATCGTGCGCCGGGGGTTAAAAATATACGTGCGCTGCGCGTGTTATTAAACCGGCGTGCGTTGGGCCGGCTGTTAAAAGCCGTGCCCCCGTTGGTCATCCAGTTTGGTGTGGTGGCCGTGCCGCATCTGCACCCGGATGCCGCAACAGTAATTCGCAATCTGGCCCTGGCGGTTACGGTGCTGCACGTGACGATGGCTTTGGTAGCCTTGCTGGATGCGGTCTTCGACGAATACGAACGGCATCGTGTGGAAACCGGCAAAAGTGTGCGCTCCATCAAAAGCTTTATTCAGCTAGGCCAGTTGGCGCTTGCGTTGGTGGCGGTGGTCATTATTATTTCAATCCTGATCGACCGCTCGCCGCTGATCATGCTGTCGGGCTTGGGGGCCATGTCGGCCGTGCTGATGCTGGTATTCAAAGATACCTTGTTGTCGTTTACCGCCGGCCTGCAATTAGCGTCTAACGATTTGCTGCGCGTGGGCGATTGGATTGAAATGCCCCAGGTGAATGCCGATGGCGCCGTCATCGACATTGCCCTGCACACGGTGAAGGTGCAAAACTGGGACAAAACCATCACCACCATTCCGACGTGGCGCTTGATGTCGGAAAGCTTCAAAAACTGGCGCGGCATGCAAGAATCCGGCGGACGCCGTATTAAACGCACCCTGCGGCTGGATGCCGGCTCTATCCGCTTTCTTACCCCAACCGATATTGACCGGCTGCTGCATATTGCCATTTTGCAGCCCTACCTTGAACGCAAGCTGCGCGATGTAAAAGGCACCAACGTTGAGCTGGAACGCAAGCTGGGCGACTTGGCACGCGACCCTGCAAACCAGCGGCGCCTGACCAACCTGGGTACGTTCCGCGCCTACATCAGTGCTTACTTGGAGCAGCATCCCGGCATTCATCAAGAAATGCTGCGCATGGTGCGCGCCATGGAGCCTACGGCCGAAGGCGTGCCCATGGAGATCTATTGCTTTACGGCGACCGTCGTTTGGGTCGAGTACGAAGGCATCCAGAGTGATATTTTTGATCACTTGCTGGCGATTTTGCCCGAATTTGGCCTGCGTCTATACCAGAAGCCTTCGGGGCAAGACGTCACCCTGGGGCTGGGGAGCGTTGGGGGCGCGTCGCGGTTGGCTATGCGGGAACCGGCGGTCGCGCTTGAAGACGCGACAACGGGGCCTTGAAGAGCACTTCCCACGCAGTAGCAAGCTGAGTTGGCGCGCCTGCGACGACAACCGCATGTCGGTTGTGGCGGGCATGCCAATGCCCTTTACCTTGCACTTAACGCCCGGCTGAAGACGGCGGCATCCACATTGCCTCCTGAACACACAATGGCCACGGTTTTGCCACGGAAGTGATCCGGGTTATTTAACACGGCGGCCAGCGAGGCCGCACCACCGGGTTCGACCACTATTTTTAGCAGCCGAAACGCCACGGCCATGGCGTGCAGGGCTTGCTGGTTGCTGGCGCTTAAGCAAGTGACGGGGTATTGGCTAAGCACCTCCAGCGGCTTGGCACCAGCATTGGGGCCGCTTAGTGCATCCAGCAGGGTGTGCGTGCCCATCGGGTTGCGTTCCGGTTGGCCGCTGGCTAGCGAGCGCGCCATCTTTTCACCGCCTTCGGGCTCGACAAGAAACACTTGCACTCCCGGGGAGGCGTTGTTCACGGCGGTGACCACCCCGGATGACAAACCGCCGCCGCTGCAATTCAGCACCAGGGTGTCAATGGTGTGTCCTTGTTCCTTGGCTTGTTCGGCCAGTTCCAGCCCGGCCGTGCCCTGGCCGGCCATGACGAGGTGGTCATCGAACGGGTGCACCAGCGTCATGCCTTGCTCATGCACAAACTTCATGCCCACGTCTTCGCGGTCTTGCGTGTCGGGGTCGTAGGTGACGACATCGGCGCCCCACCAGCGGCAGTTGTCAATTTTTATTTTGGGGGCGGTGGCGGGCAGTACGATGGTGGCACGGCAACCCGCCTGCTTGGCCGCAGCCGCCACCGCCTGCCCGTGGTTGCCGGACGAAAACGCCACAATGCCCCGGGCACGCTCGGCGTCTGTCAGGCTGAGTATTTTGTTAAGCGCTCCGCGGATTTTAAATGACCCGGTACGTTGCAGGTTTTCGGCCTTTACCAATAGCCGGCACCCGGCCAGTTCGTCTAACTGTGGGGATGACAACAGGGGTGTGGTTACGATTTTGCCGCGAATGCGCGCGGCGGCCTGGTGGATAAGGTCAATGCCGAAGGTCGTCATGGCGTGTTGAGCAATGCATGGATTATTGGGAACCGATAGTGTTGCAGGAAAAGCGGCCAAACAAAAGGGACTCCATACGGAGTCCCTGATGTGGCCCGCCTAAACGGGCCAGGAGGGCTGTCCGGGCGTCAGCGCGCCGACTCCTGAATTTTCTCTCCCCCTCGCTCAATATCTTGACCTGCGCCATGCATGGTGTTGCAGCCGGCCGTGAAAGCGGCGATTGAGAGAACGATAGACAGCCAAATTGATGTTTTCATTGCTTTCTCCTGGTCTACGGAAATTTCCCCGTATCCCGCACGGGGATACTGCTCCGCCTCCAGCAAAAAGCGTGCCCGCCTGTTTTTAGACGAGTACCCGTTCTATTCCACCGTCGTTGGCCTGGTGTACGTAGGTTTCCATCCAGTTCTCGCCCAGGATATGACGGGCCATTTCTACCACGATGTAGTCGGCCTCCATGCCCGTATCACCCTGGTAACGCGACAGCCCTTGCAGACACGAGGGACACGAGGTAAGCATCTTCACTTCTCCGCTGAAGCCGTCAGACCGGATCTCTTGCGTGTTGCGGGCCAGCTCTTCTTGCTTGCGGAAGCGCACCTGCGTGGAGATGTCGGGGCGCGACACAGCCAGGGTGCCGGACTCGCCACAGCAGCGGTCGGTTTTGATGGCCTCGTCGCCCACCAGCGCCTTCACCGTTTTC
>JAJUIY010000202.1 GCA_029267415.1 Alcaligenaceae bacterium | reverse complement strand
GTCAACCTCGGGAAGCACGGCTTCAGCCACTTCTTTAACCGTAATCGTGAATTCAGCCGTTTTGCCGGCCACCTCATCGCTACCGTAGTCTTCCGGGAAGTTGAGCGGGAAGGTTTTGGTATCGCCGGCTTTCATGCCCCTGACGGCTTCCTCGAACTCGGGCAGCATACGGCCTTCGCCCAACACAAAGGGGAAGTCTTCGGCGGACCCGCCCTCGAAGGCGACGTCGTCAATTTTGCCGACGAAGTCCAGCGTGACGCGATCGGAATCTTGGGCTTCACGGCCTTCGCGTGCGACGTATTCGGCACGTTGCTTGCGGAGGATGTCGAGCGTGCGCTGAATTTCGGTGTCGGTGACGTCAACCACGGTGCGCTTCACTTCGAGCGCGGACAAATCGGGCAATGTGACCTCAGGATAGACCTCGAACGTTGCCGTGAACACGAGCTCGTTTTCGTTGTCTTGGTCGGCCTTGGGCTCGACATTGGGCGTACCCGCAACGCGCAAATTAGCGTCTTGAATGACTTGATCCAGCGCACGACCCACTTCAGAGTTGATGACGTCGTAGCGGATGCCTGCACCATGACTGCGCTCAATAATGGAGAGCGGCGCCTTACCGGGACGGAAGCCCTGGATTTTAGCGGTACGGGCGACGCGCTTGAGCTGCGCCTGGACTTCTTTTTCGACATCGGCCGCTGAAACGACCAGATCCACACGGCGCTCCAGGCCGGAGACAATTTCAACCACGGGCTGCATTAGAGACCTATATAAAAGAGTAATTGAACACGTAAACCGGATATTTTACCGGAAACCACAGCGCAACATGTGGATAGTACCCGTATTGTCTGTGGCCAAACGACACATCTCGCATGGTAGCATTAATGGACGCAGCGGACTATAATGTTTGGCTTGCTTGCGAACGTGGCGGAATTGGTAGACGCACCAGATTTAGGTTCTGGCGCCGAGAGGTGTGAGAGTTCGAGTCTCTCCGTTCGCACCAGCTTATTTACTCGCTAGACATCAATAACTCAAAAAAGTTCTGCATCAGGGGATGCGCACATGTAAGGCTCTTCCCCGTTATCGAAGAGCCGGCGGCTCGGACCGGGGCGCCGGGCCCCATCCGGTCAATTTACCTGCGCGACCCCGACCTTAATTTGATTGAAATAGCCGAGCCGGCTCATTAGCCACGTCGCGCACCGGAGCTTGCCCATGTGCGGTCGAATCAGCCAAAAACACGATTACGCCGAATACGTTGAAGTTATTCGCTGGGATCCGTCCACACTTCGTGATGTGTCTGACGGCTTACGCGTTAATGTACCGCCCGGCACGCGTCCGTTAACACTGCACCGGCTGGGCGACGGCCAACACCATGTTGACCGCTTGTTTTGGGGCTACAAACCGGCGTGGTCCAAACGGCCACCCGTTAGCAACGCCCGGCTCGACACCGTTTTGAAAGGCTCCGGATTTTGGAAGCCGCTGTTGACCAAGCGCATTGTGGTGCCGGCCGATGGTTGGTTTGAATGGACCGGCGAAAAAGGCCGCCGGCAACCCTGGTTTATCAGTGCCAAAGACGGGCACCCTATTCTTATGGCGGGCATTACAGCATGGCAGCCCGGCAACGACGTGCTGGCCGAAACGGGTTTTGCCATCATTACCGATGACGCCGCCGGTGGCATGGTTGACTTGCACGACCGACGCCCCATTACACTTACACCCGCCGATGCCGCAAAATGGCTAGACCCGGCCGTATCGACCCCATCTGCATTGGAGCTGCTGTCCACGCCACGGCCCGATTCAGCTTTCCACTGGTGGCAAGTAACCCCAAAAATGGGGAATTCACGGTACCAACTGCCCGATGCCAGCCAACCCACGGGGTACTTCAACAGCTAAGAAAAACAGGAACTGCACAATCATGTTGAATTTTTTGCTGGTTTTCGTGGGCGCGGGTTTGGGGGGTGCAGCGCGATATGCAGTGAATAGCGCGGCCCTCGTGTACTTAGGGCCGTCCTTTCCTTTTGGAACGCTTGTGGTCAACGTTTTCGGCTCCCTGGTGATGGGCCTTTTCGCCGGGTGGACGCCGCTACTGGGCGAGCACCTTCACGCGTGGCGGCTTATTCTTACCACCGGTTTCCTTGGCGGTTTCACTACCTTTTCTGCTTTTTCGCTCGACGTGGTGATGTTGCATGACCAGGGCAAGTGGCTGCTTGCGGCCTTTTATGCCGTGGCGTCCGTGGGCTTTGCCCTGGCAGGGTTATTCATCGGTATAGCGATAGCCCGTGCGCTGTCGTAGTATGTAATCACAATCAGACACCCTACGTCGCGAGCCCTTGAGCTGGCCGGTGCAACACACCCTTTCCGCTACAATAAGCCGCGTCACATATTCCGAGAACCTATGCAACCCGCCGACCATCCAGAACTTCTATCTGTGCGCGACCTGTTGCGCTACGCCGTCAGCCGCTTCAATCAAGCCGGGCTGGCGTTTGGGCACGGTAGCCACAACGCCTGGGACGAAGCCGTCTATTTGCTTCTGCACACCTTGCACCTGCCACTGGACACGCTTGAACCGTTTTTGGAAGCGCGCGTGCTGCCCAGCGAACGGCAACGGTTTCTGGCATTGCTGAAACGGCGCTGCGATGAACGCATTCCCGCCGCCTACCTCACTGGCGAGGCGTGGCTGCAGGGCTACCGCTTTGTGGTAGACGAGCGCGTCATTATTCCGCGCTCCCCTATTTCTGAGCTTCTGGCGCAGCAGTTATCACCCTGGGTTGCCGACCCCGACAACATATTCAGCGCACTCGATTTGTGTACCGGGTCCGGCTGTCTGGCCATTTTGATGGCGTTCGCCTTCGAAAACGCACAGATTGATGCCGTCGACCTATCCGAAGGTGCGTTGGAAGTAGCCGAGCAAAATATCGGTCTATACGGGCTTGAAGGCCGCATCACCACTCACCGCAGCGATCTATTCAAGCAGTTGCCCGACACCGAATACGACCTGATCGTGTGCAACCCCCCTTATGTGAACAGCCAATCAATGGATGCGTTGCCGGCCGAATACCGCCACGAGCCCTCGATGGCGCTGGCCGGCGGCGAGGATGGTATGGACCTGGTGCGCGATATTCTGGCCAACGCACCTGACTTCATGTCAGCCCAAGGCGCTCTGGTGCTTGAAATCGGTAACGAATACGACAACTTCCTGGCCGCGTTTCCCGAGCTGGACCCCGTGTGGCTTAGTACCGAACACGCGGAGGACCAGATCTTGTTACTTACCCGCGATCAGCTTGTACCGTGATTCGTGCACAAAACCTGACCCTGCGCCGGGGCACCAAAACCCTGCTTGACGATGCGGAGTTCACCATCAATCCGGGCGAACGCCTGGGTATCGTGGGCAAAAACGGTGCGGGCAAATCCAGCCTGTTTGCGTTGCTGCAAGGCCAAATTGACGCTGATGCGGGGCAGTTGAGCCTGCCGGCCGACTGGCGCATTGCCAGCGTTGAACAAATAATTGGCAACCCCGACCGCCCGGCACGCGAATTCGTGATTGATGGCGACACGCATCTACGTGCCATCCAGCGTGAACGCGAAGAAGTGGATACCGACAACGGACACCGCCTTGCCGAACTGGAGGCTCAACTGGTGGAAGCCGAGGCGTGGAGCGCACCGGCGCGCGCCGAGCAATTGCTGGCCGGATTGGGCTTTGCCCCCAACGAGTGGATGCGACCGGTACGCGAGTTTTCCGGCGGATGGCAAATGCGTATTGCCCTGGCTCGTGCGCTTATGGCGCCGTCCAATCTGCTGTTGCTTGACGAACCCACCAACCACCTTGATCTTGATGCCATGCTGTGGCTGGAGCGCTGGATCGCGGGTTATGAAGGTACGGTGCTGATTATTTCGCACGACACGGAGTTTCTGAACGCGTGTGCACGCCATATTCTGCATTTTGACCAGTGCAAGTTAATCCGCTATCGCGGCGACTACGACAGTTTTCTGACACAACGCGCCGAGCGGCTGCGTCAAT
>JAJUIY010000288.1 GCA_029267415.1 Alcaligenaceae bacterium | reverse complement strand
TCTGGCGCACGCAGAAATGAAACCGGTCGACCGGCAAGATGCGGCATGATCAACGGGGCGACCAGGGCGTAATAGCGCACCAGTTCGCCTTTGGTGGTTTTGGTGGACGGGTCGATCACCCGATGGGCATTCGTGATGTTTTGCTGGTCCAGCAAGGGGGTCAGTGATGAAGCACGCGCCATAGCGGTCTCGGTCAGTAGGGAGGTTTCACGACGGATTTGTTTGGCCGGTTTGTCGCGGCGAAGGCCATGGAATACGGCATGACGCACATGGCCGCCGCGTGTCCAGCCGGCAAAGGCCACCTCGGCTACCAAGCGCGGCTTAAGCCACTGCACCTGTCGGTGGGGCACACGGGTGCCAGCGGCAAAGGGGCTTTTGGATGTCTCACAGGCCTGCATGGCCTGGTGCACCGACGTCAGCGATTGGGCGTTAAACCCCGTGCCAACATTACCGCTGTAGCGCAGTGTTCCGTCGTCGTCATAAACGCCCAGTAACAGTGAGCCAAAGCCACTGCGCGAGCCTTGCGGTGCGGTATAGCCCGCAATGACAAACTCCTGGCGCAGGCTGCATTTGAGTTTCAGCCAGTTGTCCGAGCGTTGTGATACGTAAGGGGCTTCTTTCCGTTTGGCGATCACGCCTTCCAATCCCAGGGTGCATGCGGATGCCAATAGGTCGCGGGCCTGTGCTTCAAATGCCTCGCTAAAGCGGATGTGGGTAGCGGCCTGGGCAAGCCTATGCGACGACGCCTTGGCGCGCTCTTTTGCACTTTTTTGCCGTGGTTTTTGCCGGGTGTGTCGACGTTCGCGTCATGTTGTCGCGATTCCAACAGGGACTTCAAGCGTGCGCGGCGCTCGGTTTGTGGAAGGCTGCGTAGGTCCTCGCCGTCACAAAACGGCACATCAAACAAAAAATAATCGACACGGGCGGTGTTAGATGCATCAAAAGCGTTTTGCAGCTGTTGGAAATCCGGGATGCCGTTGTCGTCCAGCACCACAATCTCTCCGTCATACCAGCCGTCGGGCAGGCTGAGCGCATTCAATGCGTCGGCCAGCTGGGGTAAGCGCTCCGTCCAGTCATGGCCATTGCGGGTATATAACACGGCGTCCCCGGCTTCAACGCGGGTCAATAAACGGTAGCCGTCAAACTTCAGCTCATAAAGCCACGCGTCGTCGGCCGGTGGTGATTTTGCCAAGGTGGCCAGCTGCGGCCGTAGCGTCTTGGGCAAGGCTTTGTAAGGCGTGCCCGTGGGCTGACTTTTTGCATCGTCCGTGCGTGGTTGTGTCAACACGCTGTCTGGCATTTCGTCCACGACGCTGAATTCCGATGCCGGGCGGGCATAGTCGTCTTTTTCTTTGATCAATAACCAGGGGGCCTGTTTCTCGGATTTCCCTTTCATGCGGATCAGCGCCCAGCGCCCTTGCAGTTTGTGCCCATGCAGATGGAATACGAGCTTGCCGCTCTTGTAGCCCTTTTGTGGGTCGCCCACCGCCTGCCAGGTGCCCCGGTCCCATACGATGACGTTGCCCGCGCCGTATTGTCCCGCCGGAATCTCACCTTCGAACTCGTTGTACGACAACGGATGGTCTTCCACATGGACGGCCATGCGCTTGTCTGCCGTGTCATAGCTCGGCCCCTTGGGCACGGCCCAGCTTTTCATGGTGCCGCCCAACTCTAGGCGGAAGTCGTAATGCAGGCGTCGCGCCCAGTGCTTTTGCACCACAAAAACCGGTTGCGCTTCATTGGCCACGCCGCCGTCGGCGGGCTCCGGTGTGACGGAGAAGTTGCGCTTGCCCTTATAGTGGTGAAGCGGGTCATGTTTGGGCATGGCCTACGCCCGTTTGCGCGTTGAACCGGTTTTGCCAGTAGCGGCCCTGGTCGTGGACTTGCCGGTTT
>JAJUIY010000281.1 GCA_029267415.1 Alcaligenaceae bacterium | reverse complement strand
TGACATCGGCCCGTGGCGCGCGTTTGACAAGCAGCACCACAAAACGGGCTTCACTCATGTTCCAGGCCACCACAAACAAGATGGCCGCCAGCGTGGCCAGCGGAATATTTGCCGCTAATGGAGCCAACACCAGCAATACCACCACCAACACCACGGCATGCACAATACCAGCCAGCGGACTGTTACCCCCGTTGCGCACGTTGGTTGCGGTACGTGCAATAGCGCCAGTAGCGGCGATCCCGCCAAACAAAGGCGACAGCACGTTGGCAATACCCTGGCCTACCAGTTCTTGGTTGGAGTTATGACGCGTGCCTGCCATGCCGTCAGCCACCACCGCCGACAACAGCGACTCGATCGCCCCCAGCATGGCAATGGCAAACGCCGGAGCAATAAGGGTGACCATACGGTCAAGCGTGAGGTCGGGCACCTGGAATTGAGGCAAACCGCGCGGGATTTCACCAAACGTACTGCCGATGGTGGCCACCGTGTCGAACTGCATCGTGGACTGAATCAGCGTAACGACCACCAAGGCCACCAGCGGACCGGGCACGCGTTGGAAGCGCGGTATACGCGACGTGAAAACCACCAATAACAGGGACAGCACCGACAAAGCCGTGGTGGCCGGATCCATTTGCGGCAAAACTTTAAGCAGCTGCCAGAACTTCTCGTGGAAATGCTGGCCGGTAATGTCGGGCAAGCCAAAAAAACTTTGCCACTGCCCTACCCAAATGATGACACCAATGCCCGCCGTGAAGCCGGCAATGACCGGGACTGGAATAAATTTGAGGATAATACCCAGCCGTGCCACGCCGAATACAACCAGAATCACCCCCGCCATCAGCGTGGCGATTTGCAGGCCGTCTACCCCATGCTGGGCCACAATGCCTGACAAGATAACTATGAACGCACCCGTGGGGCCGGCAATCTGGATTCGGCTGCCCCCAAAAATAGACACCGCCAGCCCGGCCACGATGGCGGTGTACAGGCCCTGTTCCGGCTTGACGCCCGAAGCAATCGCGAAGGCCATGGCCAGGGGCAAAGCAACAATGCCAACAATAATCCCTGCGATGATATTTCGTGTCCAGTGCTTGCGCCCCAGCAGCCCGGCCCGATATGCTTCGTGTAGTGCGAACATCCCCGTCCTGTCTGAAATTGATACAAGCCGCAAAACGCGGCCCACTTTATCGTAAACCTTTGATTATACGATGTTTCATTTACGCGCTGGGCCCATACACCCGGAACAGGTATGGATTTAGGTGCGAAACCGGAACAGCCGGAGACTATTGAGCAGCACGAGCAGGCTGGCGCCCACATCGGCAAAAACAGCCATCCACATTGTGGCGAGGCCCATAATGGCCATCACCAAAAAAACCGCCTTCAACCCCAACGCCACCGTGATATTTTGACCCAAAATACGTGCCGTGGCGCGTGATAGCCGAATAAGACGGGGCACTTTCTGAAGATCGTCATCCATCAGCGCAACATCCGCGGTTTCGAGCGCGGTATCCGTGCCCATCACACCCATGGCAATACCGATGTCAGCACGCGCCAACGCGGGCGCATCGTTAATGCCGTCGCCCACCATCCCGGTGGTCCCTTTGGCAACCAGCTGCTCGATATGCGCCAATTTGTCGTCGGGCAGCAAGCCCGCATGGACGGCATCCACCCCTACCTGTCGGGCCACCGCGCGGGCACTGGACGGGTTGTCGCCCGAGAGCATCACGGTACGCACACCCAGACTGTGCAAATCGTGCACGGCACGAGCCGCCGCTTCGCGTACCGTATCGGCAACGGTAAACAACGCCAGTATGCGCGACGTATCCGCCAGCACCGTTACGGTGAAGCCAGCTTCTTGAAAAGCGTTAACTTGCCGGGCAATTGGTTGCAGTGTGGCTTGGGGGTGCGCCTCGTCTGCTTCAGAAGCAAAGTCGCCGGCAGCAACTACGGCATTGCTGTCAGCAACGGCGAGGGATTCAGCAGCGCCTGCTTGAGCCCCCTGAGCCCCACCCAGGCACTGAAGAATCCACGCGTAATTACCCAGATCCAGGGTTTGACCATTGACGCTGCCCGTCACACCGGCCCCGGGCACTGCCGTGAAGTCGTCGACAGGCAACGGTACACCGCCCACGCCGGCGAT
>JAJUIY010000085.1 GCA_029267415.1 Alcaligenaceae bacterium | reverse complement strand
TCAGTGGCTTTCGCTGGAGCTTTTATGGCCTGGCCGATGTCAGTGTGGGGCTTAGCTTATTTATGGTGTTGCTGTTTTTACTGCTTTGCCTGGGGGTTATTGGGCGCATGTTTCAAACCGGATACCGGCTGCGCCCCTGAAAGCGTGAGCGGGCCACGACGGTCGCCCAAGCCCCACCACCGCCATTGACCCCAGGCCGATTCGTCCTTACACCTGACTGGCCAACGCGCTCCCCCGCGCCGGTCGATATTGCGCCCCCTAATTGCCGCTGATTACAGACACCCGTGCCGGCCCGGCGTGCATGCGGCCAACCACGGCCGCGTAATCGAGACCTTGATCCCTGAATGTCGACAAGACCTGGTCGGCGACGTCTTCATGGCAGCTGACCAATAGCCCTCCGGATGTTTGCGGGTCGGCCAGCAGGGCCCGAGTCGTGTCGGACAGCGACGGATCGGTATCGATGTTGTCACCATACGATTGCCAGTTGCGGCCTGATGCCCCCGTAATGAAGCCACGCGAAGCCAAATCGACAACGCCGGGCAGCCAGGGCAGACGGTTGGCGTCGATTTCAGCGGTAAGGCCAGAGCCCCGGGCGATTTCCAACGCGTGGCCCAGCAGGCCAAAACCAGTAACGTCAGTCATGGCGTGAACGCCGTCCAACCCCGCCAGCGCGATGCCTGGTGTGTTCAGCTGCGTGGTGCTGGCAATCATGGCGGCATAGCCAGCGTCGTCCAGTTGATCCTTCTTGAGTGCGGCCGAGTACACCCCGATGCCCAACCCTTTACCCAAAATAAGGACATCACCCGGTTTAGCCTGCGCGTTGCGCTTGATTTGCGCGGGGTTGGCCAAGCCCAGTGCCACTAAACCGTAAATGGGTTCGACCGAATCAATGGAATGGCCCCCCGCAACCGGGATGCCCGCTTGCGTACACACAGCCGCGCCCCCTTCCAGAATGCGCGCGATATCTTTGTGCGGCAATACGTTGATGGGCATGCCGACAATGGCCAGCGCCATAATGGGGGTGCCACCCATGGCGTACACGTCGGACAAGGCGTTGGTGGCGGCGATGCGGCCAAAATCAAAGGGGTTATCTACCACCGGCATGAAGAAGTCGGTGGTAGCGATCAGGGCTTGCGACTCGTTCAGTTGATATACGGCTGCGTCGTCGGCCGTTTCAGTACCCACCAGCAAATTGCTGTAGGCTTGCATGCCCGGCATATTGGCCAGCAATTCGGACAGTACGCCGGGGGCAATTTTGCACCCGCATCCGCCCCCATGGGCCAGCGACGTCAAGCGCGGCGCCTGGGTGACGACATCAGTAGAATCAGACATAAAAACCTCGTGATTTCCGCCACTGACGCCGGCCACTTAACGTGTCATCGCCGTCAGCTGGGTAACAAATTCTTCCAGTTGATTGGGTTCGAGGCAACGGAAATCAAGCCAGAAGGCGTCGTCGGCCACGCGCCCGATTACCGGACGTGGCAAGCCACGAAATGACGCCTGCAAGGCTTGCAAATGCCTACCCGAACGCCCGCCCCCCTGATACGTGACGCGCAGCCCAAAACTGGGCAGCACGTCGACAGGCATGGCGCCGCTGCCAATTTGGCTGAACATGGGTACAGCCTGGACATCGTAATCAGCGCCCAATGCCTGCTGCACAGCGTAGAGTGCATGCAAGGTATGCTGGCGTATATGCGCCTGAGAACGGGTAAGCAACCGTAGCGTGGTAAGGCGTTCGACAAGAAACTCCGGTGCCCGATACAACTGTAGCACGGCTTCGAGCGCCGCCAAGGTTAACTTGCCCACCCGCAAGGCGCGCTTGAGCGGATTTCGTTTGATTTTGCTGATCAGGTCGCGCCGCCCTACCAGCAGGCCGGCCTGAGGGCCACCCAAAAGCTTATCGCCGCTAAAGGTGACCAGGTCGGCCCCCTGCTCGATGGTTTCACGCACGGTGTCTTCGGGCGGCAAGCCCCACTGGGTCATGTCGACCAAGGTGCCGCTGCCCAAATCAACCGTTGCCGGCACGCCGTGGCGGTGCGCTATCTGAGCAACCTCTCGAACATCGACGCTGCGGGTAAAACCCCTGACTTCGTAATTGCTGCAATGCACTTTCATGAGCATCGCCGTGCGCGCGCCGATGGCGTCTTCGTAATCGTGAGGATGGGTGCGGTTGGTGGTGCCCACTTCGACGAGTCGCGTGCCGGCCCGCTTCATAATGTCCGGAATGCGGAATGCACCACCAATTTCAACCAGCTCACCCCGCGACACGATAGCTTCACGCCGATTAGCCAAGGCATTAAGCATCAGCAGCACCGCCGCCGCATTATTGTTGACCACCGTGGCCGCCTCGGCCCCGGTCAACTCGCAGATAAGGTCCTCGATAAGGTCGTCGCGATCACCGCGGCGCCCCGTGTCGAGGTTGAATTCGAGGTTGACGGGCGATGTCATGGCCTGCATCACAGCCTGTACGGCCTCGTCGGGCAACAGTGCTCGCCCCAGGTTGGTATGCAACACCGTGCCCGTCAAGTTAAAAACGCGGCGCACGCGACTGTGGGAATCCGCTGCAAGCAGGCCTGCCAATTCATCGCGCATTGCCGCGACGCTTAGACTTGAACGAGTTAGTTGCCCCTGCAGCGCTTGCTGCCGAAGGGCGTCAAGGTGTGCGCGTAAAACTGCCGTAACACGTGTGCGGCCATATTGATCGAGAAGGGGCGCCAGTTCGGGCGCATTTAATACGGTGTTTACAGCAGGAATGTCGGATACCCGCACCTGCGTTTCTTCATTTACTGCCAGCGAATCCGACATGTAGTCAACTGCCTCCGTAGTGCCATAGCATCGGGTTGCGACTGGCGCGTGAAAAACCTTGTTCACCCATCATGATGTCCAGTGTCAGGGTGGCCAAATCGTCGGCCACGGCGTCAACCCAGGGATCCTTCTCCTGGTAGAAAATTTTCCGGTATACCCGACATTTTCCACAGGATTCGGCCTTGATGCCCGGGGTGCCACCTTCGATGGAGTGAAACCAGATTTTTTCGGTGTCTTGGCAATGCGAACAGGTGACACGAACCAGATGCCATTCGGTGGCGCACAGCGCACACCCCAAATAACGGCAACCGTCGATTTGTGCACCGATGCGGACAATACTGGACACTGGCAACGTACCACACACCGGGCATACGCCAAATGGCGACACCACCGGCAGCTGATTTTCCCCGAGCTGTACGGCCATTTTAGTCCAATATGCCTGCAAGCCGGCCATGATGAATGGTGCCACTGCCGGATCGACGTTATCAAACCCTGCCAGGACGGCATCCGCCTGCTCTTCGATGGTATCCGGCGAGCGTTGCAAGGTTTGTACAAGACTACGGCAAACATTGGCCGCAGTGTCAGGGGTTTCGGCGGCGCTCGCAACCTGAAGCAACACACCTTCCAGCATGCGCCGCCATACGGCGTCACGCGGCCAGCCCACGGCCTGCACGGGCGGCATGCCATGCGCCTGCGCCATTTCAAGCCGGTCGGGATCGATGGCAGGGACGACAAATCGGCTATCGTTCACGATTTGGTTCTGCGCCTCGGCCACGGCCGCCATCATGAGGAGATACGCCGTCATGGCGCTGTCTGGTGCCAGACTGCGAAAACGGCGGGCGCGATCAGCGTACACCGCGGATCGTTGCGGGAGCCTCACCCGCGGAATCAGTGTATGGTCAAGGCTTTCGATTTCACCGCGTGTGAGGATACGTTGCAATGTGTTCTCCCAACCGTTATTCGATCGGCGTATCTGTGGAGCGCCGGCGCTGGTCACGCAGGCTGCGCCACCACGCGCGATGGTGCTTCCATGCCCAGCCCGGCGTTACAGTGCCACGCGTCATTGCACGGACCGAACCCTTGACCCACAAGCCCGCGTAAATGTGAATGATAATGGCGCAAATCAGCACAAAGGCAAAAAACGCGTGCAACAGTGACGCAACCCGGATAACGCCTATCGGGAAAAAGGCCCAGAAGTACTGGCGCCACATGATGATGCCGGTAATTATCAAGCCCAGCAGCAGTATAATTTGTAAAAAATACAAAAGTTTTTGACCGCCGTTGTACTTGCCCGACTCGGGTACCCTGTCTTCCCGCTTATTCACAACGTCTCGCGACTGTTTCACCCACTGCCAGTCGCGCTTGTCCATCAAGTTGCTACGCCACATGGTAGCGGCAAAAATTACAAAGGACACAAACATGACCACGCCGATCCAGGGGTGCAATATACGGGTCCACTGCCCCCCTCCGAACAGGTTGGTCAGCCAATAAAATGCAGGGTGGAACAAGGCCAACCCGGACAACGCCAACAAAATAAAGGTGATGGCCACGATCCAGTGGTTCGTGCGCTGATTTGCCGAATAACGCACGATCAAGTCTCTATCTTTAAAGTCAGGCATAGTCGTCCTCCCGGGCCCGGCGTTCGTCTTCTTCGCTGACTTCGTTTGGGCCGACTCGAATGTAATGGAACAGGCCCGTCAACGCGGTCAGCGCCATAATGCCCACCGCAATCGGTTTGGTCAGCCCTTTCCACAGCGACACGCTCGGGCTGATCTGCGGGTCTTCCGGCAGGCCGCTGTAAAGGCCCGGCTGATCGGCATGATGCAGCACATACATAACGTGAGTTCCACCAACGCCGGGGGGATCGTACAGGCCGGCATTGTCAAAGCCGCGCGAGTTCAGGTCTTCAATGCGCCCTTGCGCATGCAGGATCATGTCCTCCTTGGTGCCAAAAACGATGGCGCCGGTTGGGCACGTCTTCACGCACGCGGGTTCTTGCCCCACCGCCACGCGGTCGGAACAAAGCGTGCATTTGTAGACGCGATTGTCGGCTGGCGACACACGAGGTATGTCGAACGGACACCCCGTGATGCAATATCCGCAGCCAATACAGTTTTCTTGATGAAAATCCACGATGCCATTGGTGTACTGCACAATGGCGCCGGGAGCGGGACACGCCTTCAGGCACCCCGGGTCTTCGCAATGCATGCAGCCATCTTTGCGAATTAACCATTCCAGGTTTCCATTGGGGTTCTCGTATTCAGCAAACCGCATCAACGTCCAGGACTCGGACGTCAGATCCATGGGGTTGTCGTATATACCCACATTGCTGCCGATAACGTCGCGCGTATCATTCCATTCCATACACGCGACCTGACAGGCTTTACAACCAATACATTTGCTTGTGTCTATCAGCTTGGCCACGCCGCTGTTCGTGGCCGGGGTGCGTATTATCGGCGGCTGGACGGTCGTTGCCGAGCGTCGCTGGATATCCAGAGATTGCAGTGCCATGGCCGCCCCCTACACTTTTTCTACGTTGACTAAGAAAGACTTGAATTCCGGCGTCTGCGAGTTGCCGTCTCCCACAAAAGGCGTCAGGGTATTGGTAAGAAAACCTGGCTTGGTCAGCCCCACAAAGCCCCAATGCAACGGAATACCGACTTGGTGGATGGTTTTTCCTTCGACCGCCAAGGCCTTGATACGCTTGGTCACCACCGCCACAGCGTTGATGTAACCCCGATTGGACGACACCCGTATCCGCTCGCCCGCCGCAATACCCAGTTCTTGCGCCAGCTCTTCGCCGATTTCCACAAACTGCTCGGGCTGCATAATGGCGTTTAGTGCCACATGCTTCGTCCAATAGTGGAAGTGCTCAGTAAGCCGGTAGGTGGTCGCGACATAGGGGAAGTCGCTTACAACGCCCATATTGTTGATGTCGTCGTCAAACACCCGGGCGGCGGGGTTGCTGGTCGCCAGTTTCTGATCCGGGTAGACGGGGTTATAGCCAAGCGGGTTTTCGAACGGTTCGTAATGGGTTGGGAACGGCCCCTCGGCCATACCCTTGCGGGCAAAGAAGCGTGCTACGCCTTCAGGGGTCATAATGAACGGGCCCATGCCATCTGCCGGGTCCTCGTCCACCTTGAAGTCGGGCACATCGGCGCCGCCCCACCGCTCGCCGTTCCACGAAATCAGCTCGCGGCGCGGGTTGAATGGACGGCCTTCGAGGTCACATGATGCGCGGTTGTACATTACACGCCGGTTCGCCGGCCATGCCCACGCCCACTTCAGCGTTTGCCCGATACCGGTGGGGTCACTGTTGTCACGGCGCGCCATCAGGTTGCCTTCCTCCGACCACGCTCCCGCGTAGATCCAGCAACCACTGATGGTACTGCCGTCGTCGCGCAGCTCGCCAAAGCCGGCCAATTGCTCGCCGGCGCGGCGCTGTACCTGCCAAGGACGCTGCGGATCGGTCAGATCAGTCAGCGCACGGCCGGTGTACTCTTTGGCCAGCTCTTCGGCGGTCGGCTCATCGGGGTTGGAATATGGCCACCACAAGTTGACGATGGGGTCAGGATAGACCCCGCCCTCTTCCTCATACAGTCGGCGCAGACGCTGATACAAGGTAGCCATGATCTCGATGTCGGTCTTGGCTTCTCCCGGTGGCTCGGCGCCTTTCCAGTGCCATTGCAACCACCGGCCCGAGTTCACCAAGGTACCGGCCTCTTCAGCGAAGCAACTGGTGGGCAAGCGAAATACTTCGGTCTGGATCTGCGACGGATCCACATCGTTATATTCACCCACGTTACGCCAGAACTCAGAGGTTTCCGTGACCAGCGGATCCATAATGATCAGGAACTTCAGCTTGGAAAAACCGTCGATCAGCTTGGCCTTGTTGGGCGCGGCGGCCAGCGGGTTGAAGCCTTGGCAGATGTAGCCATTCATCTGGCCCTGTGCCATCAGTTCATACACCTGCAACATGTCGTAGGGCTTGTCCAGCTTGGGCAAATACTCGTAGGCCCAATTGTTTTCGGCGGTCGCCGCATCACCCCACCACGCTTTCATCAAACTGACGTGAAACTTGGGGTAATTACGCCAATAGCTCAACTGGTTGGGGCGCAGCGGGTTTTGAGTCCGTACGCCGATGTAGTCCTCGTAGTTTTGCTCGGATTCGGCCGGCAGGGTCAAATAACCCGGAAGCAAGTTGGACATCAGCCCCAGGTCGGTCAGGCCCTGAATATTGGAGTGCCCGCGTAGAGCGTTCATGCCGCCACCGGCGATGCCGATGTTACCCAGCATCAATTGCAACATGGCGCCGGTGCGGATCATCTGCGACCCGATGGAGTGCTGTGTCCAGCCCAGGGCATACATGATGGTGCCGGAGCGATCGGGCGTAGAGGTAGACGCCAGCATCTCGCATATCTGCAAAAATTTGTCTTGCGGCGTACCGCACACCCGCTCTACCATTTCCGGCGTGTATTGTTCGTAATGCGCTTTCAGAAGCTGGTACACGCAGCGGGGATGTTGCAAAGTCGGGTCGGTCACCACGTAACCGTCTTCACCCAACTCGTATTCCCAGCTTTCTTTGTCGTAGCTGCGGCTTGCTTCGTCGTAACCCGAGAATATCCCCTGATCAAACGCGTACTCTTCGCGAACAATAAACGACACGTCGGTGTAGTTGGTCACGTATTCATGCTGAATCTGGTCGTTGTCCATCAAATACTTGATGACGCCACCCAGGAACACGATGTCCGTACCCGTACGAATAGGTGCATAAACGTCCGCAATCGACGCCGAACGGTTGAAGCGCGGATCGACCACGATCAGTTTCGCACCATTATGGGCTTTGGCTTCTGTTACCCATTTGAATCCACAGGGGTGCGCCTCGGCGGCGTTACCACCCATGATCAGGATAATGTCGGCATTCTTGATGTCAACCCAATGGTTTGTCATCGCACCACGGCCAAATGTGGGGGCAAGACCTGCCACCGTTGGGCCGTGTCATACACGTGCCTGGTTATCGAATGCCAGCATTCCTGTACAGCGAACCACCTTATGCGTGATATAACCCACCTCGTTGCTGCTCGCTGATGCGGCCAGCATCCCGGTGGTGAGCCACCGGTTCACCACGCGTCCTTCCTCGGTGCGCTCCTGGAAGTTGGCATCACGGTCTTCCTTCATCAACGCCGCAATGCGCGTGAACGCGTCCTCCCACGAGATCCGTTCCCAGGTGTCCGAACCTGGAGCGCGGTACTCAGGATAATGAAGACGGTTTGGGCTATGGATGAAATCAACCAGCGCAGCACCTTTGGGGCACAAAGTGCCCCGATTCACTGGATGGTCTGCATCGCCCTCGATGTGAACAATATTGGAGACGGCATTTTTAGCCCCATCCCCCAGCCCATACATCAATATGCCACAGGCCACGGAACAGTATGGACAGGTACTGCGCGTTTCCGTCATGCGGGCAAGCTTGTATTGACGAACTTCGGCAATCGCAGGATCCGGTGCTGCCCCCAGCAGGGCGAGGCTGGATCCGGCAAGGGAAGTTCCCGTTATTTTGAAGAACTGACGCCGATTCATGTGTTGCATGCGACTTCTCCCGGTCATGCGTCGATTATTGAGACGCCTTCAAGTGGGTCGCCCAGCAGTTACCGTGCCCAACAAAAAAATCCCGCGCCGAAGCGCGGGACATGGGAGAGAATCCGGTGCAGCGAATATCGGTCTACCTAGCCTCCTTTGACGGCGTCAATCATGTACTGCACAGCGGCCCGCAAGGTTTCATCGTCGGCCGATGTGGCGCCGCGCGGGGGCATGGCTCCTTTACCATTCAGAGTAACGTCCATCAGGGCGTCCATGCCTTGCGCGATCAGCGGTTCCCAGGCGGCTTTGTCACCGAGCTTTGGGGCATTGGCCACACCCGTACTGTGGCACGCCACACACGCCGAGTTATACAGCTTCTCGCCGGCGGCGTTCACGCTGCTGACATCCACCCCTTTATGCCCTTCGGCCACCTTGGCCGCATCGGCTTCGGCACTGCGAGGCAGCTGTTCGGTTGCCCGTTTTTCAAGTAGGGCCTGGCTTTCTTCAGAGATCGGACCCGGTGCTTTCACTTGCGTCATCAGGTCGTGATCCCACTCGCCCTCGACCACAAAGTGACCGGAGGCTCCCAGTTCAAACGCTTCAATCAGGTTGTGGTTCACGTAGGCATACACACCCGGCTGTTTGAAGGTGTAGAGCGCGGCGCCAGCAGACCCGCCCCGGATAAACCACGTCTCAAGGTCTTTTTCAGGCGCATTGGCAAATTTACCTGTTTCCCATACCCAGTCACCATGACCCCCGATCAAGTGAGGACG
>JAJUIY010000203.1 GCA_029267415.1 Alcaligenaceae bacterium | reverse complement strand
CTACGATTAAAATTTCGCGTGCGATAGGCTCGTAAAAACTACGGAAGTGTGTTTTGGAACGCAGAACAATAATGTCGAAATCTTCGGGCTTTTGATCAAATATATAGAACGGGTCACCGTTGACGGCACTGTGTGAGTTCTCACACACACTGACCTGGATGCCGTTAATGTCCAGCAAGGCCGTAACACCCAGGTCAACCGCCAGCCCCGTCATGTACGTTCCGGTGTTGTGAAATATTTTTTTGCCCGCCCAAATGACCTTGGCTTCCACGCTAAGGCGCGGCCCCGCCTTTTCAGAGCTATGTGCGCCCACGGTAAGGTTCAGGGTTGCACCGGCACCCGCCTGGGCCGCTTGGCGCGCGGCGGTTGGGTCCCATAACAGTGGCACGGCCGCCCGTTTCACACCGCGGGAAATCAGCTCGGCCAGTACGTAGGTCGAGTCATTGATGCGGTCGGCATGCTCAAGCAATACGTAGGGCTTGTTTGCCTGGTCGCCTGGCGTACGTTGCGCCAGCTCTGCAAGCACACGGTCTACCGCGTCTTCCACGGAATATACCGGCACCGGCCGATAAAGCGCTTCGCGGTGCGCATAGATGTCGTTTGAGATCTGGGTGACAATTTCCGCGGTTTCGTTCGCATGCCGGTCAGATACGGCCAGTACCGAAAAGCCGGTATTATGCGCGTCGGTATACGAAAACCCGGCCATCACGGATATATCCAGATACCAGGGTGTTGCCTGCTGCTTTTGTTCCGCGTCGCCAATAATAGTTGCCAGGGGCTCAAGCGCCGTCGCGCTGAAAATACTGGGTACCAACACGCCGGGTTTCATAATGGTGATGACCGGCGAAATCTCATTACGCAGTATGCGCAACATGCAGTCAGCGGCCCGTTCGCCGGTTTCTCCGGCATCGGTGTGGGGTGATTTTCGATATGCAAACGCCGCATCGGCATTAATAAAGGTTTGTTCATCAACGTTGCCGTGATAGTCGAGCGCGACCACAATGGGCTTGTTACTGCCAAGCGCTTCGCGTACAGCGTCAATTACCACTTTTTCGGGGTCGGGGTATGACGGCGACCAGCAGGCGCCATGCAGAAACAGCAGCACGCCATCCAAGTCATTGGCTTGCTGCCGAATGCTGTCGGCAATTTCCCGCGTGTAGTGTTCGACTGCCTCATCGGTGCTGGGCCCGGCGGCGCCGCATGTGGTTTGCACAATGGGCACCATGTCGGCGTGCCCTTCACAGACTTTGATGAAGCCGCCCATTACCGTGTTGGTGCCACGTAGTTGATCGATAATGCTAGCCCCGCGCAGGGCCACGCTTTCAAAGTCTGACAATGTGCACGCCACCGGAAGGTAGCTGACGGACTCAAGCTGAAAACCAGCAA
Organism: Alcaligenaceae bacterium; assembly: GCA_029267415.1. Taxonomy (GTDB): domain Bacteria; phylum Pseudomonadota; class Gammaproteobacteria; order Burkholderiales; family Burkholderiaceae_B; genus JAJYRX01. The sequence continues at coordinate 2,565 of JAJUIY010000203.1, read as the reverse complement.
TGGCAATACGAGGTTTATTGGACATGGTCAACTCTTTGTAAAGGTTTTAAACGGTTAATCGGGCGGTAAACGTAAGCACCTGGTTTATTGCGCGGTAAACGGTTAATTAAGCAAGAAATGGCTAATCCAGCGGGAAGTGGCAGGCCACCAGTTGCTGGCCGGCTTCTTTGGGGCTCAGTGCCGGCTCGTCGGTACGGCAAATGGGCTGCGCATACGGGCAACGTGTATGAAACCGGCAACCGCTTGGCGGATTAATGGGGCTGGGCAGTTCACCGTGCAACACCACACGTTGCCCTCGCTTTCCCCCCACCTTGGGCACGGCAGAAATCAGTGCTGAGGTATAGGGATGCCGGGGCCGCGAAAACACGTCGTGGCGGGTGCCGTATTCCATGATCTTTCCCAAATACATAACGGCAACGTTGGTTGAAATGTGCCGCACAATGCTGAGATCGTGGCTAACGAACAAATACGTAAGCCCAAACTCGTGTTGCAAGTCTTGCAGCAAGTTCACGATCTGCGCCTGCACCGAAACGTCCAGCGCCGACACAGGCTCGTCACAAATCACCAATTTCGGGTTAAGCATCAGGGCACGGGCAATGGCCAGGCGCTGGCGTTGTCCACCCGAAAACTCGTGTGGGAAGCGGGTGATGTGGGATTCATTCAGTCCCACACGTCGCAGCGAATGTTGCAAGCGTTCCAACTGCTCAGCGCGGGGGATGTTGGCGATTTGCATGGGTTCGCGCAACAAGCGCCCTACCCGCATGCGCGGGTTTAATGAACTGAATGGATCTTGCGCAATCATTTGAAAATCATGTCGCAAGGGGCGCAGTTGCCGTTGGCCCATGTGGGTAATGTCGGTACCATTAAAAATGATGGACCCATCGGTGGGTTCCAGCAGCCGCATAATGGCGCGGGCGGTCGTGGTTTTACCGCAGCCACTTTCGCCAACCAGTCCCAGCGTCTCGCCGTGCTTAATCTGAAAACTGACACCATCCACCGAGCGCACGGGCAGGCGTGGCTGAAGCGGGCGCGGCCTGGGTCCGGCAAAATGCATTTTCAGATCGTTAACTTGAAGAAGGGGTGCAGGCCTGCTGTTCATGCTTTCTCTTGCGTGCGTTGAAAGTGGCACTGGACGTGCTCGGCACGTATACAGGCCACCGTGTGTTCATGCCCGGTGCCAAACATGGGCGGGTCCGTCTTTTGGCATTCAGCAATGCCAAAGTCACAACGGTCAAAAAACCGGCACCCGGCGGGCATGGCAGCGGGTGAAGGCACCGTACCCGCCAACGTGGGCAAGCGTTCAACATCGCTGTCCATGGCAGGAATACTGCGCATCAGCGCCTGGGTATAAGGGTGCCCCGGCTGGCTGAAAATAGCATCGGCCGGCGCCACTTCAACCACCTTTCCGGCGTACATTACGGCAACGCGATGCGCAAACTCGGCCACGACGCCCATGTCGTGCGTAATCAAGATAATGGCCATCTGAAGCTCCTTTTGCAGGTTCTCCATGAGATCCAGAATTTGCGCCTGCACCGTAACATCCAATGCCGTGGTTGGCTCGTCGGCAATCAGCAACGCCGGTTTGCATGACAATGCGATGGCGATCATGACCCGTTGGCGCATGCCGCCCGACAACTGGTGCGGATACTCACGCACCCGAACGTCGGGGGACGGCATATTAACCATTTCCAGCAAACGGACAGCCTCTTTAAGCGCCGCTTTACGGCTAAGCCCTTCGTGCAGCATCAAGGGCTCCATTATTTGTTCGCCGATGGTCAGCACCGGGTTAAGTGACGTCATCGGCTCTTGAAAGATATAACTAATCTTCTTGCCCCGGTACTGTCGAATTTGATCGGCAGGTAGCTTGGTTAAGTCAACCCCTTCAAAGTTAATGCTGCCACCACTGACGCGGGAATTAGTACCCGCCAGCTGCAAGACTGATAGTGCCGTCACACTTTTTCCGCAGCCCGACTCGCCCACAACGGCCAGGATTTCGCCTGCGTTGACCGACAGCGACACACCATCCACAACCGTCAAGCCACCTTCGTTGGTATCAAAGGTGACCCGCAAATCTTCAATCGATAACAGGGGACGATTCATTTGCAAACCTAAATGCTTCAACCAGGGGCTCGCCTATACATAAGCCAGCCGGGGGGTTAAGAACCGCAACATTACGGCCCGTACTACGCACCGGTGCGTCGCCGCGTAAGCCCTCGGGGATCAAGCGCGTCACGCAGGGCGTCGCCCACCATATTGAATGCCAGTACTGCCAGTGTCAGCACAAGGCCCGGCAGTACCGCAAGATGCGGCGCATCAAAAATGTTCTGAATGCCGTCCCGAATCAGGTTGCCCCAACTTGGTGCGGGCGGCAGCACGCCTAGCCCCAGAAAGCTAAGGCTGGCCTCTTCCCGTATGGCCCCTGCGATGCTGAGCGTGCCCATCACAATGATGGGCCCGATAAGATTCGGGAAGATATGGCTGACAAGAATGCGCAGGTTGCTGGCCCCGAACGTGCGCGCCAGCTGCACAAATTCAAGATTTTTCACCACCAGGGTCGAGCTTCTG
>JAJUIY010000018.1 GCA_029267415.1 Alcaligenaceae bacterium | reverse complement strand
CCGTTGTGCAGGTCGGCGGGCCCAATGCTCGCATTATTGGCAGCCAGGGTGGTTTGCAACTTGTACCCGGTGAAATCTACGATTGCGAATATTTGTGGGCCATCCAGTTGGCCGATGTGCCGGGCGTACGCTTCATCAAAGTGGACGAAACCGGTGAAGAAGTTGCCTGGACCAATGAACTCACCGAAATCATCCCGTTTGACCTGTCTGAGACCTGGGTAAACGAGGCGGCCGACGAAGACGACGATTTTGACGACGACACAGACATTGACGGCGATGACGACGAAAGCGACGACCGTTATTTCAGCGTCGATCAGCCCTTTAAGGGCCCGGGGCCCACACTCCATTAATTGAGCGCGCGTTTCCGGCCACGCCGAAAACGCCATCGGTCGCGCAGGTACATGGCCCAGCCTGCCGGTGCCATCAAGGCGATCAACAGCCGCGCCGCCATGCCCCGCACCGGCCAGTGGCGCAGCGCTTTTTTCTTTTTCTTGCCCAGGTGCAAACCAAACCGCGTGTACCGGGCGGCCGCCATCAAAAACTGCGCGGGCGCGTAACGGAACCAGGGCAAGCATTCGACCACGGTATCACGGGCCAGCAGCCACAGGCCCAGCGCATAGCCGGCCGACTCGCGGCCTTGGCGTGACAGCGAGTCTGGACTGTCGTAATACACCCTGAATACTTGGTTAACGAAACGGTTCAGATAGCCGGCCCGTGCAATGGCCCGCCACACTAAGCTTTCCGGCACAAAACCCGGCACATTTTCCGGAAAAGGAAACTGTCGCAACACGTGCGTACGCATACAGCCGAACTTTTCACCACCCACGCGATACTTGAAGTTCAAATCCAGTGACGTGGCATCAAATACATCGTGTGGAAACATGTCGCCCACAATGGCCCCGTCGGGCCGGGCGCACAAACCGATGATTCCAATGTATTTGTCGCGGTCGGGCACCGGTATACCCTCAAGAACCTGCGCCATGCCGTACAACGCATTGGGTTCCAGCGTGTCGTCACTGTCCAGCGCCACCAGCCACTCACCACAGGCGTGGCGGACACCCAGGTTGATGGCCGTCTTCTTGTGCTGATTTTCTTGCCACAAATAGTGAATAGGAAAGCGTGATTCTTGCTGCCAGGCAAGAACCCGTTCGCGAGTGTTGTCGGTTGAGCCGTCGTCAACCACCACCCACTCAAAATCCTGGCACGTTTGCTCGCACAACGACTCGTAAACACGTTGCAAGACATGAGCGCGGTTGTACGTGGGCGTCAGGACGGTAAATAAATGTCGCCATGTTGACATGGATTTTGCTTCTTATAATTTGCGCGCTACTACTATTATGCGAAAAAAAACCGCAAGCGCCATAGCCCGCGGTTTTTGAAGCGTGACATTTGGCAACGCCACGCCAATGTGCAACACCTTTAGTTAGGCGCGCTTTACCTTTTCAAGCATTTTGAAGACGCCTTTGGGAGCGCCCACAAACAAACGCTTATAGGCTTTGCCAAGGCAACGGCGTTCGAGCGTGTTGCGGCTTGTGCGATTGATTTCCTTCATAAAACCCTCGGTAATTGGTTTGAACGATTAACCTCCATATTCTACCACCACGACCCCACCGCAACGATTATGATGTCAGGATGAGTTCAGATATCCGCATTTACGGCGCACGCCAGAACAACCTCAAAAACCTTGACCTGACCATCCATACCGGCCAACTGCTGGTGCTGACGGGTGTGTCCGGGTCGGGAAAAAGCTCGTTGGCATTCGATACACTTTATGCCGAAGGCCAACGACGTTACGTCGAAACATTTTCGCCTTACGCCCGGCAGTTTCTTGACCGGATGGATAAACCCCAGGTTGACCGTATTGACGGCATCTTGCCCGCCATTGCAATCGACCAGGTCAACCCGGTTCGAAATTCGCGCAGCACGGTCGGCACCATGACCGAGCTTAACGACCACCTGAAACTGCTGTACGCGCGCCTGGGCCAGCTGTACTGCCGCGGCTGTGGTGCGCGGGTACAACGAGACCATCCCGAATCCGTATTGCAGGTCCTGACAAAGCAAACGCGTCCCGACAACCCGCGTCTGATTATCACCTTCCCCGTTACGGTGCCCGGCAATTTCACCGAAGACGAAGTCCGCGAATTTCTGAACCAACAAGGTTACACGCGCGTACAGGCACAAGAAACCCGCGAGCGCCCGGTGGTGCCTGCGAAAGGCCGTGGCAAGGGCCGGAAGAAAACGCCCGCCACCGAATCCGTATTGGTACTGCACGTGGTGCAAGACCGCTTCCGCCTGGACGGCACCGAACGCGAGCGTGTCATGGAAGCGCTGGACGCGGCGTTCAAGCAAGGCCGGGGGCACCTCTCCATCCATGTCATGGACCGTGCCCAGCCGGAAGTCTGGCATTTCAGTACGCATCTGCATTGCGCCGCATGCGATATCGAATACACCACCCCGCTGCCCAGCACGTTTTCCTTCAATTCACCGCTGGGCGCCTGCGACAGTTGTCGCGGCTTCGGCCGAGTCATGGGTATTGACTACGGCCTCGTGATTCCGGACGAAAGCAAAAGCTTGCGCGACGGCGCGATCCGCCCGTTTCAGACACCCACTTATAAAGAGTGTCAGGACGATCTGGAGCGCCATGCGCCTGCGGCCGGGGTGCGTCTGGACGTGCCATGGGCGGAACTGGACGATGTCGAACGCGAATGGGTTATAGCGGGCACACCTGACTGGAAGGATGGCCGGCGCGCCTGGGAAACACAGTGGTATGGCCTCAGCCGTTTCTTTAACTGGTTGGAAAGCCGCGCCTACCGCATGCATGTACGGGTATTGCTATCCAAATATCGCAGCTATACCCCCTGTCCGGATTGCGGTGGGGCGCGGCTGAAACCCGACGCCACGCTGTGGCGCCTGGGGCACGCCCACGTGCCGGTTGATCCGGCCTATCCGCGTTTCATGCCCCGGCATGTCAACTGGAGCCGCGAACAACTTGACGCCCTTCCCGGCCTGGGCATGCACGATTTGATGCGTCTCCCTATTGATCGTGTCCGCGGCTTCTTTGACACGCTGACGTTTGGCGACGCAACCGATGCCGCGATTGACCTGCTGCTTAATGAAGTACGCACGCGATTGCAATTTCTGTGCGACGTGGGGCTGGGTTATTTGTCGCTGGACCGGCAAAGCCGCACACTGTCTGGCGGTGAAGTACAGCGCATCAACCTCACTACCGCACTGGGCACGTCGCTCGTCAACACGCTGTTCGTATTGGATGAGCCCTCGATTGGCCTGCACCCCCGCGACATGCATCGCATTGTCGGCATCATGCACCGGCTGCGCAACAACGGCAATACGCTGGTGGTGGTCGAACACGACCCCCTCGTCATGAACGCCGCCGACCGCATCGTGGATATCGGCCCCGGACCCGGCGAGCGCGGGGGCCAGATTGTGTTTGATGGCAGCCCGTCGGAGCTGCGCGAGGCGAGCACGCTGACGGGCCGATACCTGAGTGGACAGTTGCAGGTGGAGTCACCGCGCCCCATGCCGGTTGCCGACAACACGCCACGCATGCTGCTGGAAGGCGTACGTGCCAACAATCTGAAGAATATTTCGGTCTCTATCCCCTTGGGGCGTCTGGTCTGCATCACGGGGGTGTCCGGGTCGGGCAAATCCACCCTCATCCAGGATGTACTCTACCCCGCCTTTTTGAAACAACAAGGCAAGCCCACCGAAGCTCCGGGCGAATTCGACCACCTGCTGGGGGCCGAACAACTGGCCGACATCGTCATGGTTGACCAGACCCCCATTGGCAAGACCGCACGGTCCAATCCGGCCAGTTATGTGGGGGCGTACAACGCCATCCGTAACGTGTTCGCCAAAACCGCCATAGCCAAAGACAGGGGCTACACCGCCGGAACCTTCAGCTTCAACACCGGCAACGGGCGTTGCCCTACCTGTGGCGGCACGGGGTTTGAACACGTCGAGATGCAGTTTCTGTCCGACGTCTACCTGCGTTGCCCCGATTGTGACGGCACCCGCTTCCGCCCGGAAGTCCTTGAAGTCAAAGTAGAGCACCGTGGACGTGAAGCGTCGATTGCCGACGTCCTGGATATGACGGTCAGCGAAGCGCTGGAATTTTTCAGCGGCATGCGCGAGATCCAGCGCGGTTTGGCCCCTCTGGCCGATGTAGGCCTGGAATACGTGCGCCTGGGCCAGCCGGTTCCCACGTTGTCAGGGGGAGAAGCACAACGCCTGAAGCTGGCCGGGCATCTGGCTACGGCGGCACGCAGCGGCATCTCGACAGCCAAGGTAGCCAAAAAGGGCAGCCTGTTTTTGTTTGACGAACCCACCACTGGCCTGCATTTCGACGATGTTGCACGCCTGATGAAGGCGTTTCGTAAACTGCTGGCGGCCGGGCATTCACTGCTGATCATCGAGCACAACCTGGATGTGATCCGCGCGGCGGATTGGCTGATCGACCTTGGGCCAGAAGGGGGCGATGCCGGAGGCGAGGTAGTGGCCACGGGCACCCCGACCGACGTGATGCACAACGCGCATTCGCATACCGGACAGGCGCTGCAGGAGTACGAGCACGAGCTGGCGGGGCTGGCGACACCAACGGACGAGCATGCAAATGCCACCGCGATCAGCACCGCGCCCACCCTGCAAGAAGCCGTGCCCACCTACGGCAGCGACACCAGCGTTGCGCCAGCGGCCGATTTGGCCGCGCAGGCCAGTCGTGCAAATAATGAAATCGCCATCATCAACGCACGCGAACACAACCTGAAAGGGGTGGAAGTGAGCATTCCGCACAACACCTTCACCGTCATCACGGGGGTGTCGGGGTCGGGCAAATCCACCCTTGCCTTCGATATCCTGTTCAACGAAGGCCAGCGCCGCTATCTGGAGTCACTGAACGCCTACGCACGTGCCATTGTGCAGCCCGCTGGCAAACCTGATGTCGACGCCATTTACGGCATCCCGCCCACTGTGGCGATCGAACAGCGCACCAGTCGGGGCGGCCGAAAATCCACCGTCGCGACCATGACGGAGATCCATCATTTTCTTCGACTGCTGTACGTAAAGCTGGGCACGCAGATGTGCCCGGACTGTCAAATTGCCGTCGAGCCGCAAACGCCGGAACAAATTGCTGCGCAACTGCTTGCCGAACACCGTGGCGAGCACATCGGGCTATTGGCACCCTTGGTCGTGTCGCGTAAAGGCTATTACACCGACCTGGCAAAATGGGCCGCCGGCAAGGGCTATACGCATTTGCGCGTGGACGGAAGCTTCATCCCCGTCACCCCCTGGCCACGCCTTGATCGCTATAAAGAACACACCATCGAACTCCCGGTCGCTGATCTGGTGGTTGACGCCGGCAACGAGCGCGCGTTGCGAGAAGCCATACGCGCAACATTGGAACACGGCCAGGGCAACCTGACGGTGTTGACCGGGCTTACCCATGCCCCCGCCGGCACGCCTATCGAACAGCGCCGCGCCGAAGGACTTTCGCCCAGCCCTCACACCCACCACTTTTCGGTGAAGCGCGCGTGCCCCAGTTGCGGCACCAGCTTTCCAGAGCCCGACCCACGCATGTTCTCGTACAACTCCAAGCACGGCTGGTGCGAGCAGTGCTTCGGAACGGGCGAACAGATAAAGGGTTTTGATGCCGACCAGACGGGTGAAGAAAGCACCTGGACGGACAACGATGAGCCGTCACACACCTGCCCGGCCTGCCACGGCGAGCGCCTGAACCGGGTATCACGTGCCGTGTTGTGGCGCGACCGGTCCATTGCCGACGTGGCCAAAATGCCCGTCAGCGACGCCCACACGTTTTTTACCGGCTTGGTCACACGGGGCCGCGAAGCGGATATCGCGCGCGACATCCTGACCGAAATCCGCAACCGGCTCAACTTCATGCTAGAGGTCGGGCTGGGATACCTGGCCCTCGACCGCTCCGCGCCCACCCTATCCGGCGGCGAGGCACAGCGTATCCGGCTGGCCGCGCAACTCGGCTCTAACTTGCAAGGGGTGTGCTATGTGCTGGACGAACCCACCATTGGCCTGCACCCGCGCGACAACCAGATCTTGCTAAATGCCCTGCACGCCCTGGAAGGCAATGGCAACACCCTGGTCGTGGTCGAGCACGATGAAGACACCATCCGCCGCGCACATCATGTTATCGACATGGGGCCAGGAGCCGGCGCACGCGGCGGTAAAGTGGTGGCCCAAGGCACTGTGCAAGAAATCATGCTCAATCCGGCCTCGGTTACCGGCCGCTACCTCAAGCATCCCCTGGCGCACCCGCTTGGCCAGCGGCGCACCGTGGACAACACCACACCCATGCTGAAAATCAAGGGAGCGAACCTGCACAACTTGCGCAATGTGGATGCCCAAATTCCTGTGGGCCGTTTGTCTGTCGTGACCGGTGTATCCGGGTCCGGGAAATCCACACTGGCACGCGAAGTTCTGCTGGCCAACATGGCACAAACGCTTTCAAGCAAAGGCGAACACGCCTGGAGCGGTTGCACCGAAATTCAAGGCTGGGAGGCCATTGACCGCGTGCTGGAGGTGGACCAAACACCCATCGGCAAGACACCACGCTCGACGCCTGCCACTTACGTGGGGTTCTGGGACGATGTGCGCCGCCTGTTTGCCGGTACTAACGATGCCAAAATGCGCGGCTGGACGGCCACGCGCTTCTCCTTCAATACCGGCGATGGCCGCTGTCCGGTGTGTGAGGGTCAGGGGCTGCGCACCATCGAAATGAACTTCCTGCCCGACGTTAAAGTACTGTGCGATGCCTGCCATGGCGAGCGCTTCAATCGCGATACCTTAAGTGTCACGTGGCGCGACCAAAGCATCGGTGATGTATTGAAAATGAATGTCGAGGACGCCATTGGATGGTTTGCGGCGCATTCCCGCATACTGCGTCCGCTACAGCTAATGAACGACGTCGGTTTGGGCTATTTGACGCTCGGGCAGCCGTCGCCCACGCTTTCCGGCGGTGAGGCGCAACGCATCAAGCTCGTCACCGAGCTTACCAAGGCGCGGCTGGATGAAGGCATTCAACGCACGGGACGCGCCTCGCGCACCCCGCATACCCTGTATGTACTGGATGAGCCCACCGTGGGATTGTCGATGGCTGATGTCGAAAAACTAATCGTGGTTCTGCATCGCTTGGTGGACGCCGGTAACACCGTCGTCGTCATCGAACACAACCTGGATATTATTGCGGAAGCCGACTGGCTGCTGGATATGGGCCCCGAAGGGGGCAGCGGTGGTGGCCAGCTGGTTGCCCAGGGAAGCCCTGCTGACGTGATGGCCCAAAAAGCACGGTCTCATACCGGGGCGATTCTGGCAGAGTTTCTAAGCCGGTCTGCCGGCAAAGAACCAGTGGAAGCCTAGGCGCCCCATGAGGCTGCAACACCACCAAACGTGTAAATGGCAGCAGCCTATTTAGCCGATGGTGCTGTACCCGCGGGTACGTTGGCCACCAGCAAATCCAGCGCACGGCCAGCGGCCGCCATCCCCATGGTGGCCGTTACCGTCACAACCGAGCCATAGCCCGCACATGACAGGCCTTGCAGGCCGTCAGCCGAATCAGCGTTGTTTGTCCATTGCTGGGGCAGCACCGTGGGCTGCTCGAACCACAAGGCCCAGACCCCCATGCGTGGTGCGCGGCGTACAGGCTTGCCGGCCTTGGAGGACGCTTTGGGGTAGCCGTACTCGCGCCGCAGGCGGTTGCGCAGGCGCGACAACAATGCGTCGTGATTGGCCATCGACAAATCGCCGGCACGCAGCGCCAGGGGATCAGTTTTACCGCCCGCTCCGCCACATACCAACACCGGAATGCCGCGCTGGCGGCCCGCCAAAATCATGGCGATTTTAGCGGCGGGCTGATCGGTGCAATCAATGACCACATCGGGCTTGTCCTCAAGCAAGGATGCGATATTTTCCGGCGAGACGAAATCGTCAATGCCCCGCACACGGCACTGCGGATTGATTCCGGCAATGCGCTGTGCCATGGCATCAATTTTGGCCTGACCCAGCGTATCGCTCAGTGCGTGTAGCTGCCGGTTAATGTTGGACTCGGCAATGTGGTCGAGATCAACCAGGGTGATGCGGCCAACGCCCGATCGTGCCAGTGCTTCGGCGCTCCAGGTGCCCACACCACCAATACCGGCAACCAACATGTGCGCCCCGGCCAGACGAGGCAGCACATCCGGCCCATACAGCCGTTCAAGCCCGCCAAAGCGCCGTTGGTACGAGGGGTCGAGTACGCCCTCATCGGAACGTGTGGGCGAATCTGGTGCGTGCTCATTGGAGCGCGTGTGCAACACCGGCCCCTGTGGATCGGGTTTATGCTCTGCTGACATAAGTTAACGTTGAAATTATGTGCATAACACGTCAGAATAACCCATATAATCAGCGGCTTGGAAGCGCGGCATTGCAATCCCTTCCAATCCCGTGCCCATACACCCACAAGTTTAAGGTTCAATGTGTCTGCCCGCCCCCCCGTTGCTTCATTTCGAGTATTAACCGACGCAGAACGCCAGGCGTCGCTTCAAACCAGCCTGGCGCATTGGCAGCCTCATGAAGATGTCTGGGTGTTTGGCTATGGCTCACTGATCTGGCGGCCCGAGTTCGATTTCGCCGAGCGCCGCGACGCCTTGTTGCGTGGGTACCACCGTGCGTTATGTTTGTGGTCACGCATCAACCGGGGTACGCCCGAGCAGCCCGGGCTGGTATTTGGCCTGGACCATGGCGGGTCGTGCAAGGGTATGGTGTTTCGCATCCCGGCCGCCCACGTGCCTGACACCATGGACGCCCTGTGGCGCCGCGAAATGCCCAGCGGCGCGTACATACCGCGATGGCTCAACTGCCACACGCCCACGGGGCGCGTCAACGCCCTTACGTTCACCATGAACCGCGCCACCGACGGTTATGTGCGCAACCTGCCGCCCGACAGGCTGGTGCAGATTATTCATTCCGCCCACGGCAAATACGGGCCCTGCCTTGAATATGTGCTGGAAACGGCGGACGCCCTGCAAAAGTACAACATACACGACCGTCACCTGCACAGCATTATTCGCGACTTGCAACGTTTTACCGCGGGCAAGGCCACGCCGTCGCCAGCCGTGCGGGCCTGAGGTGCGGCACCAACGCGTTGCGGCCCGCATAGAGCCCTGCAACCTTGCTGTCTTCCGGTACACTGTAGGTTTTCCCGAAAATTTACCCGCCTGCCGCAACCACCATGTCTGTTGCCGATATTCGCCGCAGTTACGACTGGTCCGAACTGCAAGAAAGCACCATGGCCCGCTCGCCGATTGTGCAGCTTGGCCTGTGGATTGACGATGCCGTCAAGGCGTCCGCTATCGACCCCACGGCGATGACCTTGGCCACCGTCGACGCGCAGGGACGCCCGTCGGCACGCATCGTGCTGCTGAAAGGGTATGACGAAAACGGCTTGGTCTTCTACACCAATTACCAGTCACGCAAAGGACAGGACCTGGCAGCCAACCCCAATGCCGCGCTGCTGTTCTATTGGCCCGGCCTGGAACGTCAGATTCGCGTCGAAGGCCAAATCAGCAAAACGTCGGCAGAACAGTCAGACGCCTACTTTCACAGCCGGCCCTTGGCATCGCGCATCAGCGCGTGGGCATCGCCCCAAAGCCAGGAAATTTCGCGCCACGACCTTGATGCGCGCATGGCGCAGTTTACAAAGTCGCTGGGCGATTCCCCGGCACGGCCGCCGCAATGGGGCGGCTATACGCTGACGCCGCACTACTTCGAGTTTTGGCAAGGACGTGCCAGCCGGCTTCACGACCGTGTCACCTATACACTAGACGGCAAAGGGCAGTGGTTACGCGCCCGCCTCGCCCCCTAGCCCTTGCACTGATTACCTCATGACACCCACACCTGCTGATTTTGACGAACTGCATTTTCGCTCGGTTGTCGGGCGCTTCCCTACTGGCGTCACCGTCATCACCACCGAAACGCCGTACAGTGGTGCGCCCGTTGGCCTGACCATCAGTTCATTTCATTCCCTGTCGCTTGAGCCCCCCCTTATCTTGTGGACCCTCACAAAAAAGGCGTCATCGCTGCCACACTTTTGCAAAACGCAGAGATATGTGGTGCATATTCTGGCCGCGGAACAACAACAACTGGCCAAACGGTTTGCGCGCGGGCCGCAGGCCGATCGCTTCAACGGGGTAAACCTGGCGCGGGCTCCCGGGGGCACCGTCATGCTGGACGACGCGCGCACCGCCGCCTGGCTCGAGTGCTACAACGTGACGCAGCACGAAGCCGGCGACCATTACATCTTTGTGGGACAGGTCGAGCGTTGTCAGTTCCAACCCGTGGCACCGCTGGTATACCACGCCGGCGACTTTGATCTGACCCCGCCTGCACAAACCATCCCCGGCCACGATGACCGCGCCATCCCTCTTTGAATCCCTGATTTAATTGCGCCCTGATGATGTCTAGAAAATTAGTGATATGAGCGCCGACATAGATTGCATTGTTTTGGGTGCCGGTGTCACCGGCCTGGCTATTGCCCGCGAGCTCGCGCTACAAGGGCGCGAAGTCCTGGTGGTTGAGCAGGCCGAAGACATCGGCACCGAGACCAGTTCACGAAACTCTGAAGTGATCCATGCGGGCCTGTACTACCCGCCCGGCAGCCTGAAGGCACACAGCTGCGTACGTGGCAAAGCGCTTTTATATGCCTATTGTGAGGAACGCGGTATTGAGCACGCGCGTATTGGCAAGCTGATTGTGGCCGCTAACCAAGAAGAAGCCACCCAGCTGGACGCCATTTACCGTCGCGGCCAGGAATGCGGCGTCACTGACTTGCAATACCTGGATGCCAGCCAAGCGCGCCAACTTGAGCCCGAGCTAACGTGCCACAGCGCCCTGTTATCGCCATCTACCGGCATTGTCGACAGCCATGCTTTAATGTTGGCCTTGCAGGGTGACGCCGAAAACCACGGCGCCATGTGCGTGTTCCATACTCCGTTCTTGCAAGGCGAGCAGCTGGGAAACGGACTATTCCGCATGGACTTTGGCGGCACATCACCACAAACTCTCACCGCCAATACCGTCGTGAACGCCACCGGGCTTCATGCGCCAGACGTGGCACGCCGCATCGCGAACACACCGGCACACGCGGTACCGCAGGCTCGCTACTGCAAGGGCAATTATTTCACCTTGGCCGGGCGCTCGCCGTTTCGCCATCTGATCTACCCTATCCCCGACGAAAGCGGGCTGGGTATCCACCTGACATTGGATTTGGGCGGACAAACCAAATTTGGCCCGGATACGCAGTGGATCGACGGCATCGACTATAGTCTGGACGCGTCACGCGGCGAACAGTTCTACGCTACCGTACGGCGCTATTGGCCCGGGCTTCCCGATAACGCCTTGCTGCCCGGTTACACCGGCATCCGTCCTAAAATTACCGACCCGGGCAAGCCAGCGGCCGATTTCCTGATTCTGGGGCCCGCCGATCTGGATGGCGCCAATTTAGTCCATATGCTGGGCATCGAATCGCCCGGCCTGACCGCGTGCCTGGCTTTGGCCGAACATGTTGGAACCTTGTTGCGACCGCACACGCGGTCCTGAACCGTAATCGCTATGAACGACTTTATTCTTACGCTTTCCTGTCCTGACCGCGTCGGGATTGTGCACAACGTAACGGGGTGGCTCCTTAACCGGCACGGCAATATTATTGACGCCCAGCAATTTGGTGACGCCGAGACCAACCGCTTTTTTCTGCGCGTGCATTTCAACCTGCCTGAGCCGACAACCGTTGACGAGCTGGAAGCCTCTTTTGCATCGGTGGCCCACCGATTCGACATGGAGGCGCAGATTTACGACGCCCAACGCAAAGAGCGGGTTTTGATACTGGTAAGCCGCCAAGGCCACTGCCTGAACGACCTGCTGTTCCGCACGCACAGCGGCCACCTGCCCATTGAGATCGCCGGCATCGTGTCCAACCATAACGACTTTGCCAGCCTGGCCGCCAGCTATAACCTGCCATTTCATCACCTGCCCGTCACCGCCGACACGCGCGCACAACAAGAACAGCAAATACTGGATCTGGTGAATGAGCATCGCATTGATCTGGTCGTGCTGGCCCGTTACATGCAAATTTTGTCAGCCGACCTGTGCGAGGCGCTGAAAGGGCGCGCCATCAATATTCATCACAGTTTTCTGCCCAGCTTCAAGGGGGCACGGCCGTACCACCAGGCTCACGCGCGGGGTGTAAAAATTATTGGTGCCACGGCCCATTACGTCACGTCTGACCTTGACGAGGGCCCGATAATTGAGCAAGACATCGAACGTGTGCACCACGCCATGAGTCCGGCCGAGTTGACACAGGTAGGCAGCGATATCGAATCGCTCGTGTTGGCGCGTGCCGTCCGCTGGCACGTTGAGCATCGTATCTTGCTGAACGGCGACCGCACGGTCGTATTCCGCTAAAACGTACGGGATGCGGCTAAACTGCCGCATTTCTTTACGCGCCCACCCCGCCTGCGACGCTTGCTCGCGCTCACGGTCCCGTGAGGGTCACGTTGCTCTCGCTCGGCCGCAGGTAACACAACTGTCATAACCCTGCCATCAGGCTGTCAACTCCGGCGGCTATTCTCCCTCGCATCCATGAAAAGTGCGAGGAAGTCCATGAACGAGCCTGTCCCGAGTAGCCCCTTCCTGATCAACGGTGCTCTGGAGCACCCCTTGTTTGGGCGCCTGGAATCTTTACTGGAACGCATCAGCGGTTTGCACCAGCTACAAACCGCCTATGACACCCTGCCGAACGGCCTTGCGCCGGATCAGTTTCTGGCGGCTGTGCTTGGGTGGCTGAGCATTGAGGCAAACGCCGCCGTCGACGAACTGACCCACATCCCGACGCAGGGCGGAACAATTATTGTGGCCAACCATCCACACGGCGCCCTGGACGGGCTGGTGCTGCTGTCATTGCTGCTGCAACGCCGTCGCGATGTCCGTGTGTTGGCCAACGGTTTGTTATCGCGCGTGCCTGAACTGGCCGCGCTGTTCATCGGCGTTGACCCGTTTGGCGGCCCGGAAGCCGGGCAACGCAATCGCCGCCCATTGCGGGAGGCAATACGCTGGGTTCAGGAGGGTGGCGTACTGGTGGTGTTTCCCGCCGGCGAGGTATCGCACTGGCATCCCACGCGTCGCTGTGTGACCGATCCGCAATGGCATGGCGCCGTTGCTCGCATTGTCGCGCGTACCGGCGCGAATGTTGTGCCGGCCTATATTCCCGGCCGTAACAGCAACGTGTTTCAGGTGGCCGGGCTGGTGCATCCACGACTGCGCACCGCACTGCTGCCCCGTGAACTGCTTAACAAATCCGGGCTACAGCTTACCCTTCGCTTCGGTGCTGCCATCGATGCCGACCAACTGACCGGGTTGGAGCCCACACAATTACTGGAATTGCTGCGCCTGAGCTGCTACAGCCTTCGTGACAAGGCCTCGCCAGCACCCAAGCATGCGGCGCCCCGCGTGCAACCCGTGGCCGCGGCGCAAGACCCCACCGTCCTCGCGGCTGAAATTGACGCATTATCGCGCGGCACCTTGCTTGCCGAAAACGGCGATCTGCAAGCCTACTGCATTGAAGCCCACGACGCGCCACACATCCTTCAAGAAATTGGCCGGCTGCGTGAATTGACCTTTCGGGCCACCGGTGAAGGGACCGGGCAGGCAAGCGACATCGATCTTTACGACAACTACTACCAGCACCTGTTTATCTGGAATGCCGGCACGCAAGAAGTGGTGGGGGCCTACCGCCTGGGCCGGGTCGACGAGATCTTGCGGCGTTATGGCAGTCGGGGTCTATACACGCGTTCTCTTTTTCGCTTCGGTCGGGGTTTGCTGCACCAACTTAACCCCGCGCTTGAGCTTGGTCGCTCGTTCATCCGCCCCGAGTACCAGCGCAGCTATTCCCCACTGCTGCTGCTCTGGAAGGGTATTGGCGCGTGGGTGGCTGCCAACCCGCGCTATCGCATTTTGTTTGGCCCGGTGAGCATCAGCGCAGACTACAGCACGGCATCGCGCCAGCTTCTTGTGGACTTCCTGCACGCCAACAACTTTTTACCGGAACTTGCCCGGCACGTACGTCCCAAACGGCCGTTCCGAGGGTTAGAGCGCCACGGTTGCCAAACCCTGACACTGGTACAACAGCCCGCACAGGTATCACGACTGCTGGAGCAATTGGAGGGCGATGGCAAAGGCATGCCCGTACTGCTGCGACAATACCTGAAGATGGGCGGCAAATTGTTGGGCTTTAACATTGACGCCGCCTTTGCCAATGTACTGGACGGGTTGATTATGGTTGACTTGGCACAAACCGACCCCAGCGTGCTGGCGCGGTACATGGGACGCGAGCAAAGTGCCGCATTCTTGGCATGGCATCAGGACCAAACGCGGAACTCGGTACAGGGCCAAACTCACGACCACGACGAACCGCTGGCGGCGGCCGGCGGCGAGCGTTAAAACCAAAAACGTTGAGCAATACAACACCGCCGCCTGGTGGCTGAACCTGCACACGTCAGCGGGTTTCAGCCATGGCTTATTGCCCTATGGCAAGGCCTTCGCGCCGGGGGTCGGCGCCGCCCTGGATACCGGTTGGTGTCAGCACCAACCCTTGCAAGCCGCTGGGGAAGTCCAGTTCGCGCACTTCGTGCCCCATCGCGCGCAGTGCGTCGGCATGCCGGGCAATAGCGCTGCCCTGTTCAAGCTCGGTGGCATAGTTGCGGCTGCCGTAATGCGGTTGATCAATCGCTTGCTGGATGTCCAGATTCCAGTCCAGCACACCCAGAATCGCTTTGGCAACGTAATTGATAATGGCACTGCCTCCGGGTGACCCGATCGCCATCACTGGCTTGCCATTATGTAACACCAGCATGGGTGCCATTGAGCTGCGCGGGCGCTTGCCGGGTTCAACACGGTTTGCAATGGCTGCGCCGTCTTCCCCTGTGGCAGAGAACGAAAAATCAGTTAACTGGTTATTGAGTAAAAAACCTTCGACAAAAATCTTGCTGCCAAAGGCGGACTCGATCGAGGTGGTCATGCTGACGACATTGCCGTCTGCGTCGGCCACGGCAAGATGCGTGGTGGCGGGCAATTCAAGCGTCTGTCCGGACGGGGCAGACACCGCGCCCGCTGAACCCGCCCGCGCCTTGCCCATGGACTTATGAGCATCAATCAACGCCGCGCGCGCCTGCAAATAATCGGGGTCCAGCAAGCCGCTAACCGGAACATCCACAAAGTCCGGGTCGGCCACCCAGGCATCGCGATCGGCAAAGGCCAGGCGCCCCGCTTCAGAGAAATAATGCACCGCCTGCAACGAATCGGGTGCGTATTGGTCAATCTCGGTATGTGAGAGTATGCCTAAAATTTGCATGACGGCCAGCGGGCCAGCACTGGGTGGAGGCATGCCGCAAAGGGTGTACACCTTATAAGGCATGCACAACGGCTCGCGGCGAACCGCGCGATACCCC
Source organism: Alcaligenaceae bacterium (assembly GCA_029267415.1). GTDB lineage: Bacteria > Pseudomonadota > Gammaproteobacteria > Burkholderiales > Burkholderiaceae_B > JAJYRX01. The sequence goes on along the minus strand of JAJUIY010000018.1, from coordinate 6,819 downwards.
TCAAGATCGGTCGCCTGAAGTTGCCCCGGTACGGCGTGCTCTTGTACCGCTTGCACCATGCGATCGGCCAGCCAGCCGGTATAAAAGGCATCCGGGCCCTGTTGAGCCAATGTTCGGTAAACCCGGGCCAGCGCGGGGTTTTTCAGAAGATGCCCCACCGGCCAGGGCTGGCCTTGCTCGTCATAAAAATAGGCCGCGGCATCCGCCTGGGCACGCAACGCGTCATTGTCAGACAGTAAGCCATGCAAACGTGGAGACACCGCAAAGCCTTGCTCCGCCACCGCAATGGCGGGTTCGAAAAGTTGTGCCCAAGGCAAGCGCCCATGTTCGCCGTGCAGCATGGCCAGCGCCCGCACCAAACCTGGCGCCCCTACCGAACGCCCACTGTTGACGGCCTCGCGAAATTGCATGGGTGCGCCGTCTTGCAAAAACAATTCGGCATCCACAGAACGCGGCGCCGTTTCGCGGCCATCGTAAGCCTGCACCTGGCCCGATGCGGCATCGAAATTAACGATAAAGCCGCCGCCGCCAATCCCGGAAGACTGCGGCTCGACGATATTCAGCACCAACTGCGTTGCGATGGCGGCGTCAGCCGCGCTGCCCCCTGCTGCAAGAATGTCAGCGCCGGCACGGGCCGCAATCGGATTGGCGGCGCTGACCATGAAATGCTGCGCGTACGCCAGTTCGCGCTCGGCATACCCCGTTGCCGCTTCGGGGTTCGCGTGAACCGCTGCCGAAGCGGCCGTGACGTTGACGGTACGTACCGGCAGCGGCGGCGTACCAGACGAAAACACGGGCGCAGCCCACAAAGCGGCAAAAAACCATGTGACAAGACGAACGCGTCGCAACATAACCCCCTCCAGCAAAAGCCTTTAAACAGCGCGCTGCCGCCACGGTGCAACTTGCGTAATTTCCTGCAGCCACGCCTCGAACGACAGCAGCGCATCGCTGGGCGCGTGATCATCGGGATACCCAAAATAATAGGCGCGATCAACCTGCAGCACGCCGGGCACAGGCATGACAATGCGCCCGGCTTCCAGGTCATCAGTCAGCAAAAACCGAGGCAACAATGCCACGCCCAGGCCGGCCCGCACGCTTTCCAGCGTCATCGTAAACAAATCGTAGCGCGGCCCGGCGCTCATCGCAGGAAGAAACTCGAGCCCTTGCGCCTGATACCATTGCCGCCATGCGTCGGGCCGCGACATGATGTGAATGTGCGTCAGTTGGCTCATCGCCTCCAGCCGCGCTTCCGGCGGCACTCCCTCAATCAGGGACGGTGCGCATACCGGGCACAGGGCTTCTTCGTCGAACAGCTTGATACCACGCGTGCGCGGCCGCGGCTGATGGCCATGGTAAATGGCGGCATCATAGGGGTGGTCGGCAAACTCGAAGGGTAGCGTCTGCACCGAAAAACTGACGGTCACGTCGGGATGACGTGTGCTGAACTGCGACAAGCGCGGCAGCAACCAACGCGTGGCCAGCGTAGGCAGCACGGCAATATGAAGGCTGCGCCCCACCGCCGAACGCGTCATCAACGCAAAGGTGTCTTTTTCCAGCTGTTCGAGGTGGTGCCGTACGCGCCCCGCATAGTCGGCGCCGGCATCGGTAAGCGTTACGCGCCGGCGTGCCCGCGTAAACAGCTGCACCCCCAAACGCTCTTCCAACCCGGTCACCTGCCGAAACACCGCGCTGTGGGTCAGGTTCAACGCTTCCGCGGCGCGGGAAAACGAGCCTAGCCGCGCGGTGGCTTCGAACGCCTGCAAGGCCCCGAGGTTAGGAATACCGTTTCTCATCGTTAATCGCTACCGTTGACAATGCTCACGGTTTTGTACCGAGAATTAAGAGATAATAGATTTCGTATTACGCAATACATTGTGCAATTTTATCAATTGCATTGTGCATGCACCGCACATTATGCTGAAGGACTATGACTGTATCCAACCCTAGCGAACAATCCCGCCTGGGCGGCCATCTGCTTGTTGATCAACTGGCTGTTCACGGCGTGGACCACGTATTTTGTGTTCCCGGTGAAAGCTACCTGGCCGTGCTGGATGGCCTGTACGACGCTGACATCCAGGTAACGGTGTGCCGCCAAGAGGGTGGTGCCGCCATGATGGCCGACGCCTATGGCAAACTGCACGGCCGCCCCGGCATCTGTATGGTAACGCGTGGCCCCGGCGCCTCCAATGCCATGGCGGGGGTCCATATCGCCTGGCAAGACTCCACCCCCATGATCCTGTTTGTCGGACAGATCGAACGCGGCATGCGCGAACGCGACGCCTTTCAGGAGATGGACTACCGTGCCGTGTTTGGCACCCAGGCAAAGTGGGTCACCGAAATTGACCAGGTGGACCGCATTCCGGAAATTATTTCCCGGGCGTTTCACGTCGCCACATCCGGCCGGCCCGGTCCTGTCGTCATCGCCTTGCCTGAAGACATGCTGGTCGAAACCAGTAACGTTGCCGATGCCCGCCCGTATCAAGTGATCGACAACGCTCCGTCGGCCCAGCAACTGGATAACCTGGCCCAGCAGCTGGCCAAGGCACAGCGTCCGGTCGCCATTTTGGGCGGCAGCCGCTGGAGTGCCGATGCGGTTGCCGCATTTGCACACTTCGCTGAAGCACATCGGCTGCCGGTGGCGGTGCAGTTCCGACGGCAAATGCTGTTTCCCGTTACCCACCCGTACTTTATTGGTGACGTAGGGCTGGGCTGTAACCCCAACCTTATCAATTACATCAAAGAAGCCGATTTGGTGTTGATGGTGGGCGGCCGCATGTCGGAGGTGCCCAGTCAAAGTTACACACTGTTCCCCATCCCTGGTCCACGCGAAGGTCAGGCACTGGTGCATGTACACCCAGACCCCGCCGAACTGAATCGTGTCTACCGCGCCGACTTGGCCATCAATGCGTCGCCGAGCGCTTTCGCCAGCGCAGTCACTCACGTGGCGCCATCCGCCACCGTCCATGCCGCCAAGCGTGGAGACCAGCTGCAAACATTGCGCGCCAATTACCAAGCCTGGTCCGACCCCACTCGCATCCAGGTGCCCGGCACACTGCAAATGGGCGACATCATGGCGTGGCTGGCCACGTCACTGCCGTCTGACACCATCATGTGTAACGGTGCCGGCAACTTTGCCACCTGGATCCACCGTTTTCACCCGTTCACGCAATACGGCACCCAGCTTGCCCCTACGTCAGGCTCGATGGGCTACGGCGTACCAGCGGCCGTCGCGGCCAAGCGCATCCACCCCGACCGCACAGTGGTGTGTTTTGCGGGCGATGGCTGCTTCATGATGCACGGGCAAGAGTTCGCCACTGCCGTTCAGTATCAACTGCCCATTATTGTGGTGCTGCTGGACAACGGCATGTATGGCACCATTCGTATGCACCAGGAAACCCACTATCCGGGGCGCCCCTCGGGCACTGCCTTGCAAAACCCGGATTTTGCCGCCTACGCCCAAGCCTTTGGCGGCCATGGAGAACGGGTCACCACCACAGACGAGTTTGCCCCGGCGTTTGAACGCGCCGTCCAAAGTGGCAAACCCGCCATCTTGCATTGCGTGCTAGACCCTGAAGCCATTTCACCCGCCTCTACGCTGTCCGCCCTGCGCGAGCGCGCCCTGGCAGCTAAGTCGTGATTTTAGATAACCCCTTATACCGGAGTCTGTAACTATGTCAGCAGCCCCCTCTTTCCATTGGCAAGACCCCTTGCTTCTCGATACCCAACTGACGGAAGAAGAGCGCATGGTGCGCGATGCGGCACACGCCTATGCCCAAGACAAACTTGAGCCGCGCGTTCTTGAAGCCTTCCGCCACGAGAAAACTGACCCCGCCATCTTCCGCGAAATGGGCGAGCTGGGTTTGCTGGGCGTCACCATACCTGAAGAATACGGTGGTGCCGGCCTGAACTACGTCAGCTACGGCCTGATTGCCCGCGAAGTGGAGCGCGTTGACTCCGGCTACCGCTCGATGATGAGCGTTCAGTCCTCGCTGGTCATGGTGCCTATTAACGAGTTTGGCACCGAAGAGCAAAAGCGCAAATACCTGCCCAAGCTGGCCACGGGTGAGTGGATTGGTTGCTTTGGCCTGACCGAACCCAACCATGGTTCCGACCCCGGCGCTATGGAAACGCGCGCCGTAAAAACCGCCGATGGCTATCGCTTGAGCGGCACCAAAATGTGGATCACCAACTCGCCCATCGCCGACGTGTTCGTGGTATGGGCGAAAGTGGTGGGCGGGGACGACGACGGCAAGATCCGTGGCTTCATCCTGGAAAAGGGCATGAAAGGCCTGTCGGCTCCCGTCATTGAAGGCAAGGTGGGCTTACGCGCATCCATTACCGGCGAAATCGTGATGGACGAAGTTGAAGTCGGTGAAGAACAAATGATGCCCGGCGTGGCCGGCCTGCGCGGCCCCTTCACATGCCTGAACTCGGCCCGCTACGGCATTGCCTGGGGCGCGCTGGGTGCAGCAGAAGCCTGCTGGCACACCGCCCGTCAATACACATTGGATCGCAAGCAGTTTGGCCGCCCGTTGGCACAAAACCAGCTTATTCAGAAAAAGCTGGCCGACATGCAGACTGAAATCACCCTTGGCCTGCAGGGCTGCCTGCGGTTGGGGCGCATGAAAGACGAAAACATTGCGGCGGTCGAAATTACGTCGATCATGAAACGCAACTCGTGCGGCAAGGCACTGGATATTGCTCGCTTGGCTCGCGACATGCTGGGCGGAAACGGCATTTCCGACGAATTCGGCGTGGCCCGTCACCTGGTTAACTTAGAGGTGGTTAACACCTACGAAGGCACCCATGACATCCATGCCCTTATCCTGGGCCGTGCGCAGACCGGGCTGCAAGCGTTCTTCTGATCGAATGCTGTCGCTCGTCGTCGTTAGACGGGTAGCGCACATCAGCGCAAGCATAAAATGGGCGGGTTCACTTCACAGTGCCCGCCCTTCTTTTTATTGGCGTTATCCGGAAAATTGACCGTTCACGTGGCGTCAGGATGCGCCCAGGTCAAACAAGCTGGTGGCCTCAAGCTCGAGAACCTGTACCTCGTTCTGATTGTACAGGCGCCATGTCCAGCGCATAATGCCCAGGTCGTCGCGCCGCGACGAAATGCGAACAGAATCCACCGTGGCTTCAAAGCGGAGTGCGTCACCTGGCCGCACCGGTGCCAACCAGCGCAGTTTTTCAAGCCCTGGCGAACCAAACGACTCGGAGTCGTGCAAGGCGACATCAACCGCCATGCGCATGGCAATACTGCACGTAAGCCAGCCGCTGGCGATCAGGCCCTCCCAACGCCCCGCCTTGGCCTGTTCGTGGTCAATGTGGAACCATTGCGGGTCGTACGCCTTGGCAAATGCCAGCATCTCTTCCTCTGTTACTACCACTGGCGGATGGTGAATCACCATGCCCACCTTGAAATCATCGAATTTCATCTTGCTGTGCCTATTCCAGTTTGCAACGCCTGGTCATCCAACGCGTTGTGTACCGCCTTGCAATGCAAAAAGCGCCTAAAGATCAAAGGCCGGGGACAACGTTAAAATTGCCTGTCACTATACCAACTTAATTCCGGCCCGATTCACGAAATAACCTGCATGATAGTAACGGAGCAGTTCGGCCGGAAATTAGCTAACACCAGACGTCATGACATCTTTGATAAAAATACGCCGCCACAACCGCGACATCGAGTTGGAGTATCAGCTGTTCAATGCCGGCAATACCGACCAGCCGCTACTGATATTCCTGCACGAGGGCCTGGGTTGTGTCAGTATGTGGCGCGATTGGCCCGCGGCGGTTTGCGAACGTCTGTCGTGCCGCGGCCTGGTCTATAGCCGCTATGGCTACGGGCAAAGTACGCCACGGCGTCCAAACGAGCCCCGAGAGGTTGATTACCTGCACCAAGAGGCTCAACACGACCTGCCGGCGCTGCTCCAGGCACTTGGCATGGCTCATGAAAAACCCGTGCTGTACGGGCACAGTGACGGCGGATCAATCGCGCTGATTTACGCGTCCCATTACCCCGAACGTGTTCAGGCCATTGCCGTGGCCGCACCCCACTATTTTGTGGAAGACATCACCATTGAAGGTATCCAGGAAGCCCGCCAAATTTACCTGAACAGCGATATGGGAGAACGTCTGGGGCGACATCACCGCGATCCGGACTCGGTATTCTGGAGCTGGAATGACACGTGGCTGACTCCTGAATTCCGTGAATGGAGCATTGAGCCCCTGCTTGGCAAGATACGCTGCCCGGTGCTGGCCATTCAAGGCGTCAATGACGAATACGGCACCCTTGAACAAATCCGGGGCATTCAGCGGCACGCCCCCCAAACCGAACTATTTATTATTCCCGACTGCGGCCACTCGCCCCACCGCGATGCTGCCGACGGCCTGACCCAACGCCTGGACAGCTTTTTGCAAGCCGTGCGCAACACCACCGCGCAGGCATAAGGCGCTACAACGAGCACATCATGATCATCAACTTATTGCGCAACGGTATTGGCAACGTATTGGCCTGCGCCGAGCAACTTACCCGTCCACCCCGCATGCAGCGTGACCCTCAACAACAATCGCAGGTTAATGAACAGGCCGCCCGGCTGGCCCTGTACCAATACCGGGGTTGCCCGTTCTGCATAAAGGTAAGGCGCGAACTGCACCGCTTGAACGTCGATATTAAAATGCGCGATCCCGGCCGCAACCCGCAGTACCGGCAAGAGTTGTTGGAGCAAGGCGGACGCATAATGGTGCCCTGCCTGCGGATTCAGGAAGAAGACGGCCAGGTACGCTGGATGTATGAGTCGTCAGATATTGTGGCGT
>JAJUIY010000180.1 GCA_029267415.1 Alcaligenaceae bacterium | reverse complement strand
CGGCCAGTGCCGAGTTGGCAGGCCGTTACGATCTCCGCACCTACGGCATCGGCGCACAAATAATGCGCGATCTCAACGTCGGCAAAGCACGCTTGCTGGCGCGTCCCCGTAAAATGCCAAGTATGGCCGGTTTCTCCCTGACAATAACGGGTTACGATACAGGTCCTCAATCCAATTCCTGACAGGAACTTCTGACTATGAATCCATTTACTTTGGAACCCGATTTTGGCGGCGAAGGTCTGCACGTCGGTATTGTGCGTGCGCGATTCAACGAGCAAGTCGGCGCGGCTCAGCTCAGGGCCTGCCTGGACGAACTGGGCAAACTTGGGGTCGACGAGCGTGACGTCATGGTGGTTTCTGTGCCGGGTGCGCTGGAAATGGGGGTAACCCTGGCGCAAATGGCTGAAACGTTCGAGTTTGACGCTCTTATTGCGCTAGGCGCCGTTATCCGCGGCGAAACTTATCACTTCGAAATTGTCAGTAACGAAAGCGCAGCGGCTATCAGCCGGGTGTCCCTGGAAACCGGTATCCCCATCGCCAACGGCATCTTGACGACTGAAGACGAAGAACAAGCCATGGCGCGTGCCGACGAAAAGGGTCGTGACTGTGCCCGGGCGGCCGTCGAGCTGGCCAATCTGTTGTCTGCACTCGAGCCCGAAGACGACTTTTACGACGATTTCGATGATCACGACTTCGATGGCGAAGACGTGGACGACGACCTCGACGATGATGACCTCGATGAGGACGAGGACGAGGATGTCGATGACAAGTAAGACACGATCACCGTCCAAGGGCGATGCTGGCCGAACCAACGCCCGCAGCGCCCGCCGTCGTGCGCGCGAGTACGCGTTGCAGGGGGTCTATGCCTGGTTGATCCGCGAAGACCCCGATCTTCGCGACGCCGGCGAGATTGACGCCCATATTCGGGGCGATAAAGATTTCTCTGAAGCCGACACCGCGTGGTATCAGACGTTGCTTAACGGTGTGTTCAAGCAGGCTTCTGACTTGCGCGTGCGTTTTGTTCCGTACATCGACCGCAGCATAGAAGAGCTTTCGCCCATTGAGCACGGCATATTGCTGATAGGCAGCTACGAGCTGGTACACCACATCGAGGTGCCTTATCGCGTGGCTATCAACGAAGCGGTCGAACTGGCCAAGTCGTTTGGCGGTACCGATGGTTTCAAGTTTGTAAACGGGGTTCTGGACAAAGTCGCGGCCGATGTCCGCGCTCCCGAAGTTCAGGCCGCCCAGCAACGGCGTCAACAAACCTAGCGCTTTCCTTGAGCAGCGAATTTGACCTGATCAAACGGTATTTCACCCGCACCGCCCCTGACGGCTACTTGGGGGTGGGTGATGACTGCGCCCTGCTTCCCATACCGTCTGGCCGTTCGCTGGTTACCAGTACTGACTTGCTGCTTGAAGGGCGGCATTTTCTGTCTGATATCGACCCGTTTCTACTGGGACACAAGACACTGGCCGTTAACGTATCCGACCTGGCCGCCATGGGGGCGGTGCCCGCCGGCAGTCTCCTGGGGCTGGCGGTGCCCGACGTTGATCACGCATGGCTGCAGGCATTTTCTGAAGGCTTTCATGCGTTTGCCGAGGCCTGCGGATGTCCGCTAATTGGGGGCGATACGACCCGCAGCGTGGACGGCATCGTTATCAGCGTTACCGTCATGGGCCATGTTGATCCGAAAACGGTATTGCGTCGGGACGCGGCGGTGCCGGGCGACGATATATGGGTAACGGGTGAACTGGGCGCACCGGATGTGGCGCTGGCATTGTTGCAAGGCCGTTTGCCCCACGACGCACAACTTTTGGCCGCCACCCGGCCGGCGCTGGAGGCCCCGCAGCCACCTTGGCGGTTTGCGCAACGCTTGGGCGGGGTGGGACATGCAGCGCTGGACATTTCTGACGGGTTGGCTCAGGATTTGGGGCATATATTACGTGCCAGCGGCTGCGGTGCCACTGTGTACTACGCCAAGCTGCCCATCCACCCAGGCGTGGCATCATTGGCTCCAAGCGTACAGCACCACGCCGTACTGGCCGGCGGTGATGTCTATCAGCTTTGCTTTACGGCGCCGTCTAGTCAGCGCGAGCGGCTACATACCATGGCAAATGAAGAAGGCGTGAGGCTGGCTCGCGTGGGCGTTACCACGACCGAACCGGGGCTGCGTATTCTTGACGACAATGGCAAGCAGATTATTCTTGAGAGCGCCGGGTTTGATCATTTTGGGGATCGTGCATGAAGCACTCCGCGTCGTTTGACTCTGCGCCCGCTGTGTCGCCCTCGTTTTCCTGGGTGTTCCAGCGACCGTACCGGATATTTGCCTTTGGGTTTGGCAGTGGGCTGCTTCGCCCGGCCCCGGGCACCTGGGGAACGTTGGCGGGCTGGCTGATCTGGGCACTGTTGTTGCATCGGCTTCCTGATGGACCCATGGCGGTCTTGCTGGTATTGGCGTTCTTGCTGGGCTGCTGGGTGTGCCACCGTGCCGGGCGCGACCTGGGCATCCATGATCATGGCGGCATCGTCTGGGATGAAATGGTCGCCGTTTGGCTGGTGTTGTGGCTTAGCCCACCCTCGCTGGTGGGGCAGGCCGTGGCATTTGTGCTATTTCGCGCGTTCGACATCATCAAGCCCGCCCCGATACGGTATTTTGACCGACGCTGGAGCAACGGTTTCGGCGTCATGTGGGACGACCTGCTCGCCGCCGGGTACAGCTTGCTGGTGATTGCCGTTCTGGTGCGTTTCGGCTGGCTTGCCTGAGTGCGCAAATCGTTTACTATGCTTTTATGAGCACGTCGATACCTAACATGTCTGGTACAGCGCCTGACGCCGCGGCTCCCCAACCCGCGGCCGTAGCAGTGGGCGAGGCCTTGTACGCCCGCGGCTTGTTGTTTGCCTGTGCCGAATCTTGTACGGGCGGGCTGTTGGCAGCAGCCATCACCAGCGTCCCGGGTTCCAGCGCGTGGTTCGATCGCGGCTTTGTTACGTATAGCAATGACGCTAAAGTCAGCTTATTGCGCGTCAACCCAGAAACCCTGGAACGGTTTGGCGCGGTCAGCGAAGAAACTGCACTTGAAATGGCGGCCGGCGCCCTGCAGGCGGCGCCAAGGGCTGACTTCGCCATTTCCACCACCGGCATTGCCGGCCCGGATGGCGGCACGGCAGGAAAGCCAGTGGGCATGGTGTGCTTTGGTTTTGCCCGTCGCACGGCAGATGGCGTGGTTACCCGGGCCGACACCCAGGTATTCAAGGGCAATCGCGAACAAGTGCGCGATGCCTCTGTCGGGTTCGCCCTCGCCCGGGCACTCGAGGTGCTGGGCGTGCAGCACAGCGATAATTAGGTAACGGCTTCTGGCGCCATGATCCTTACTGGAAGCCATATTCATCGTCAGAATTCATGACTACCCAACTTTCCAAGTTGCGGCTGGATAAATGGCTATGGGCCGCACGGTTTTACAAAACCCGAAGCCTGGCCGCCCGTGAAATCGGGACCGGCCGTGTTCAGGTTAACGACCAGCCGGCCAAGCCGGCACGTGAAGTCGCACCCGGTGACATGGTGCGGGTACGTAAGGGCGATACGGTGTTTCATGTGCGTGTGGTGGCGCTTAGCAATGTGCGCGGCCCGGCACCGGTTGCCCAGCAACTGTACGAAGAAACAGCCGACAGCATTGCTGCCCGTGAGGCGGCGGCCGAGGCGCGACGCTATGCGCCCGAGCCGGCACACACCATACGTGAGGGGCGGCCCACCAAGCGCGAGCGCCGCCAAATGGAGCGTTTCCGCAGCCGTATCTAGTTGCGCCGACCCAGGGTGGTCCCGTCCGACACCTTAGCTGTGAAAATGGGCGGCGTGTGGCGCGCGTAGGTCCGGCCGATGTGTGCAAAAACAGGAGGACCACGTATGCCAGAATCGCTGGATCCCGATACGCGCTTGGAAACCGTTGTGGTTCCACGCACACACGAGTTGGCCGAAGGGTTCGAAGTGCGTCGTGCCTTGCCCTCAAGGCAGCGGCGCATGGTGGGCCCGTTTATCTTTCTGGATCAGATGGGGCCGCATGTGTTTACGACGGGCGCCGGGCTGGATGTGCGCCCCCACCCGCATATTGGCCTGGCCACCGTCACCTATCTTTACGAAGGTTCGCTGTTGCACCGTGACAGTGCCGGGTATGTGCAATCCATTTTGCCCGGTGACGTGAACTGGATGACGGCGGGCCGCGGCATCGTTCACTCAGAACGTACAGCACCCGAGGCGCGCAAAGCCGAGTCCCCCTTGTTTGGCATGCAATGCTGGGTGGCATTGCCGGAGGCCCACGAAGAAACCGACCCATCGTTTCGCCATTTTGGCCAGGCCGAGTTGCCGGTGCTGAAAGGCGACGGCGTGACGGCGCGTATCATTGCTGGTCGTTTTCATGGCCAGACATCGCCAGCTCCGACGCTATCTGAACTATTCCAGGTTGACGTGCTGATCGCGCCGGGAGCCTCCATTGATGTGCGCCCGGAGTATCCGGAGCAAGCTATTTATGTTGCACAGGGCACGCTGGATTTGGGGAGTGACGGGCGCTTTGAGGCCGGGCAATTGCTGGTGTTAAGGCCCGGGCGTGGCGTCACGCTGTCGGCGGCAGGCCCACACGCAGCTCGCATCATGCTGCTGGGCGGCGAACCCATGGACTCCCCCCGCTACATCAGCTGGAACTTCGTGTCCAGTTCGGCCGAGCGGATTGAGCAAGCAAAGGACGACTGGCGTCATCAACGTTT
>JAJUIY010000100.1 GCA_029267415.1 Alcaligenaceae bacterium | reverse complement strand
GCCGTTTGCCAACAAACTAAGCGTGGTAATAAGCAGGCCCGCCACAAACAAGCGGTGATTTCCCAGACGGCTTACATACAGCACCGTCATGATCGAGCCCAGTAGATACCCCAGTGAATTGGACGTGTTCAGCCACCCGGCCTGCGCATAGGTAAGCGATAAATCACTTTGCATGGCCGGCAAAATCAACGCATAACCAAACCGCGCAAAGCCCACTGTGACGGCCGCACCGCCGGACAAGGCCCAGGGAATGAATGCCGGGTTCATGGATGGCTCCTGCGGGGGTGGACAAACCGCGCGGGTGGGTAAGGGCGCGTTGGCGTCGCCACCGCGCGCAGACGTTGTGCGGGCGGGGTGATGGGTCGGGTGATAAACAGGGTGATGGGCAGGGTGATGGGCAGGGTGATGGGAAGGGTGATGGGAAGGGTGATGGGAAGGGTGATGGGAAGGGTGATGGGAAGGGTGATGGGTGGGCAAATCATATTGTTTTGGTCTCCTCTCGACAGGCATCATAAGCATGTGCCGAGTGCGTGCCAATAGGTGAAAGTTCGGCCATTGCGACGCTGCCGGGGTGGCATTGCCTTGTTCCAGCGCTTACTCGAAGGCAGGAAAAACGCTCATTTTGCGCTGGAGTGAACCCGTTGAAACACGAGTTTTTCGGCTTCTACCGCAATAAAGAGAAACAAGGCCACGGCGATCGTCATCAGCCATTCGTGCAAGGTCAGTGCTGCCGAGCCAAAAATTTTCTGCATGATGCCTGCGTGCATATAGAGCAACTGCAGAAGTACGCCCACTGCTATGGAGATCAATGCGTACGGATTGCCAAAAAGGCCTTGTTTATCCAATACCGTGCGTTGTAACCGGCGCGAATTGATCAAGTACGTGACTTCGCACAACACTATCGTGTTTACAACCATAGTGCGGGCGCCCTCAATGGCTGCACCGCTTCTCATTTGCCACGAGAACAAAAGTAAAGCGCCGGCCATCATTAATATTGATACGAAGGCCAACCGCCACACGAAAAAGCCTGTGAATAAGGGTTCAGTAGGGGGCCGCGGCGCACGCCGCATTACGTCGTTTTCCGGTGCCTCGAAGGCCAGGGCGATGCCCAGTGTGCCTGCGGTAACCAAGTTAACCCACAGTACCTGTGCCGGGGTAAGGGGGAGATGCCATCCCAGAAAGAGTGCGGTTAACACCACCAGCGCTTCGCCACCATTTGTGGGCAGCATAAACAATACGAATTTGCGCAGATTGTCATAGACGGCACGGCCCTCTTGCACTGCAGCGGCTATGGTCGCAAAGTTGTCATCTGCAAGGATCATGTCGGCGGCCTCGCGCGCGGCGTCCGTTCCTTTCAGTCCCATTGCTACGCCGACATCCGCGCGTTTCAGCGCGGGGGCATCGTTCACGCCGTCTCCAGTCATTGCCACGATGTCACCATTGCTTTGTAGCGCTTGTACCAGCCTCAATTTGTGTTCCGGGCTGGCTCGGGCAAAAATGTCCACTTCATTGACGATGCGCTTTAATTGCCTATCGTCAAGCAAAGAAATTTCGGCACCGGTTAGCGCTGGTTTCCCGATCCCGATGCCAAGCTGAGCCCCTACTGCGCGGGCCGTGTCCGCATGGTCCCCGGTGATCATTTTGATCTTGATGCCTGCCGCCTGGCACAGCGCGACCGCGGTTATCGCTTCGGTACGTGGCGGATCAATGATTCCGACGAGTGCCAACATCACGAAGCCTTCTTGTAGATCAGTATGTGCGAGCAAGCCGTGTTGGGGTGCGGCACGCTTGTGCGCGAGCGCGAGTGTTCGGAGGCCTCGTGCGGCAACATCGGTGACCATGCGCCGCCACCAGTCGACATCCAGTGCGGCTACGGTCTGGCCTTCCAGCTGCCAGTGACACATGTCGAGTATGCGTTCCGGCGCGCCTTTAACCAATATCCAGTCTTCGTGTGCGGCGTTGACGTGATGGGTAGCCATGTAGCGGTTTCCTGATTCGAAGGGGATTGAATCCTTACGTGGCCACTGCGGGGCTATTGCTTGTTGCGTGAGCCCTACTTTCTCACCTAACACCAATAACGCAATTTCGGTGGGGTCACCCGCGACATGCCGGTCTTCTGAAGGTGGGCCCAGCGCACTGTCATTGCATAGCACGCCTACCCGCAATGTCGTCATCAGATCAGTTGCATCGTGATCGCCGTTTAGTGGATGGATCGTGCCGTCCGGGTTATAGCCGACCCCTGTGACCTCGTAACTGCCGCCCCCCGTGACAATTAATTGGACGGTCATTTCGTTGCGCGTCAGCGTGCCTGTCTTATCAGAACAGATGACGGTTACGGACCCCAAGGTTTCCACAGCAGGCAGCCGGCGAACAATGGCATGCCGGCGGGCCATACGCTGAACGCCAAGGGCGAGGATAACTGTCATGATCGCCGGCAGGCCCTCCGGTATAGCGGAAGCCGCCAAAGCGACCGCCATTAAAAACATGTTGTCAATCCGATAGCCGCGCACAAGAACCCCGAACGCGAAGGTTGCAATCGCCAGGCAAATGATGATGACTGCCAGGTGGAAGGAGAAGGCATTTATCCGGCGTATTAATGGGGTATCAACGCGCTGAACCGCACTCATCATCGCCGTGATGCGTCCGATTTCTGTTTTCATCCCGGTAGCGACGACAATGCCCATGCCTTGGCCATTGACGACTAACGTACCGGCATAAGCCATGTTGGAGCGATCGGCCAGCGGGGCCTCCGGCGTAACCGAGATGACGGATTTCTCGACGGCTAACGATTCGCCCGTAAGAGACGCTTCGTCGATACGCAGATCGCGTGCGTGAACGAGACGGATGTCGGCTGGAATGCGATCGCCCGTGGCGACAATGACACGGTCACCGGGTACAAGGGTCGTCGCATCAACGACCTGCCGGCGACCGCTACGCAACACAATGGCTTGGGCCGCAAGCATGCTCCGTATTGCGGTTAAAGCGCTCTCTGCCTTGCCCTCTTGTATAAAACCGATGAACGCATTGATAACCACCGCTGCCCATAGAACGCCGGCGTCTATCCACTTGCCCAACATCGCTGTAATGCTGCCGGCGGCCATCATGAGATACAGCAGAAGGTTGTGGAACTGACGCAGGAGCCGCAGCAAGGGGTTTCGAGTGGTCGCGCTTATTAAGGTGTTTGGACCATAAGTCGCCAAGCGCGCAGCGGCATCGGTATCAGTCAATCCGGTATCGGGCGACGATAGTGCTACAGCGACGTGCTCGACAGACGCACTATGCCAGTTACTGGCGTCCGCTTCCGATGAGCAGGGGAAATCATCGGTCGTCATGTGGCGCTCCCTATAGCTACCCGCGCAATGATGCGATGAACGAAACTTTACGTTATCAAAATTTGGTCAAGTCCGCGAAGAAAATTCCGGCCACGACGTGTTTGAACGCGCACGTGCAACATGCACCGCCTGTTACACTTTCACACCCTCCACCCCTTGGCGACACCGCACCAATCAGGCACGCTTACGGACATGGCAAAAAGTTTCAGTCGTGGTATTGACGTGGCGCGAATCGGCGCCTGTTTCATGGTGGTATTGCTGCATGTGGCGGCCGTCGAATTTCACGAATTTGACGATCGCTGGTGGGCGAGCAATTTTTATGATTCCTTCACCCGGGCTTGCGTACCGGTTTTCTTGATGATTACCGGCGTGCTGCTATTGAACCGGCAAGAAGATCTCCCCGTGTTTTTCCGCAAGCGTTATATGCGCATTGTGCCGCCGCTTGTGTTCTGGTCGCTGTTTTATCTTGGCTGGTACAGCGTGCAGGGCGAAAACTATGGTGGCGCGGGCGGAGCGTTTAAAACGGTGTTGAGCGGACCCGTGGCCTTTCACCTTTGGTATTTGTACGCACTGGCCGGCATTTATTTGTTTGTGCCGTTTTTGCGTCATATCTGGCAGGCGGCAAGTCGCACTGAAAAACATTTGTATCTGTTCATGTGGATGGCCGTGTCCGCGTGGCCCATTGTGGACACCTTGCTGGGAAGCGAGGTTGACATCCTGAATACGTACGAGCTTGGTGCGTTTTTTGGTCTGTTGGGCTATTTGTTTTTGGGCGCTTACGTGCATGAAGTGTTGGGCCGGTTTGTGAATCGGGCCCGATTCATGCGGGTAAATTTGCTGCTGTTCACCGTCTGCAGTTTGGCGACGATGTGGGCGACGTGGTTATATTCCGCCCATGTCGGGCAGCCAGATCCGCTGTTTTACGACTACCTTTCACCCTTTGTGATTGGCGCGGCAGTGGGCGCGTTCGGGTTGTTGTACGGCATGGGCTGGCGTGCCTGGCAGGGGCAACGTGTGCCGCAGCGGGGCTGGTCCGTCGTGACGCAGCTGGCGGCGTCAACGCTGGGTATTTACTGCGTGCATATTTTTGTTCTGGATGTGTTCCGCCACCACACGTCGTTTTTGGAAACGGCGGTGTCGCCGTGGTGGGGAATTCCGCTGGGCGCCGCCATTGTGTTTGGGGTTACGTGGGCGCTGGTCAGTGCGCTGCGCGTTATCAAGCCACTGCGGCACGTGATGTAAGGTTAACCGTCCAGCTTTTGTATTTGTGCTGCCATCCCCGTCAGGTCAAATGTTGTGCGCTTGGGCATCAGCCAGCGCAGTAGCAGGCACACCGCGGCCGGTACCAGGGCAGCCAGCAAGAAGGCTTCCAACAGGGTGTCCATGGGTTTGCCCGGTGCAGGGAACATCGTCAAGCCGGCAAGCAGGCCGCCCACGGTGCTGATTACGGCCGCTCGTCCGTTGTGTTGTCGGTTAAACAGCCCGTAAAAAACAGGAAATGCCGCAGCGGCGCAAAACAGGTCGGCCAGTAAAAACAAGTACAGCACGCTAAAGCCTTGGGCTGCGGCAATCAATACTGGAATGGCCAGCAGGTAGATCAGGCGACGCGATAATTTCATGAGCGTCGATGGGCTGGCATGGGGGGTCAGACGGCGCAGGTCAACAGCGATCAAACTTGAGACGGCGCTAATCACCGTATCGGCACTGCTCATCACCAGCGAAAGCCCCAATGGAATCAAGGCAATGCCCAACCACAGGGGCAGGCTGGGCAATATAATGCTGAATAGGGCGACTGAACTGTCCTGGCCCGCGTTCAGGCCCACAAAGGCCAAGCCGAACAAACCCATCAAGAAAATAAAGGGGGCAGTTAACAAGCCACCCAAAAAGAATCCGGTGCGCATGGCTCGGGTGGAGTGTGCCGCGTAAACGCGCTGCCAGTTGCCTTGGTGAAACAGTCCGGTCAGCAAGATGGCAACAAAAAAGGTGAGACCGGCCTTCAGCCCGGCCGTGTTGGTCAGGTCCAGCAACTGGGGTGCATTGTCTTGCAAACCGGTTACGACGGGGCCGATGCCACCTGTGGCCCGCCAGCCCAAAACCACCAGTATCAAGATCATGGGCACAATAATGGCCATCTGGATTTTGTCGGTAAAAATAGACGCTTTCAGGCCACCGAGTGAGGTGTAAATCAGCGTGGCGCCCATGACAATGGCGGCGGTTAACCACAGGGGGATGGGGGCCAGCAATGTCATCAGTTTTGCAATGGCCGTAATTTCGGCGGTGAGCGCGATCAGCATGTAAAACAGCATGATCAGCAGCGTCAGGCCGTACATGGTGCGGCCATAGCGAATAATCACAAATTCTGTCAGCGTGTGGCCAGCGGGGAGCAGCTCGCGCATGCGGCGCCCCAGGGGAATCATGGCCAACCGCGGTGACATCGCGCCCACGGCATAGCCGATCACGGCCGCCAGGCCGCCCCAGCTGGCTGCCTGCGGTGGGGCAAACAATATCCAGGCACCCAGTGACGACGCCATCAGCGTCAACACCGTTGCCGTCGCACTCTGGCTGCTGCGGGCAACAATGTAGTCTTCAAGGGAGTCGCGGTGCTGGCGCGCATACAGCACGCCGGCCAGCGCGAATGCGCCGGAAAAGGCAAGCAGCCAAAAAATCGCTGTGGCAGTGTCAAGCATGAAATCTCCGTCCTTTCCTTCGCCGGTATTAACCGGATCAGGTTCTAAGGGTCACCGCGCGGTGGTGCGGAATCTCAGCCCGCAACAGGCGGGCTCCCCCAGGAACGTCGCAAAGCGTAACGGCTGGTGCGGTGTGTGTCAAACTACCATTTAATCCTTTAATGGTGGCAGTGTGCGTGGCAGCGTGCGTGGCGCGTGCGGTATTGCGTCGGGACAGCGTGTACTCGGCAGGGTGCGTTACGCCATTGTTTGTTTCCAAGTGGGGCCCGGCATATGGTAAGGTTTGCTTGCGACACGGGGTGCCGGTTTATGTTTTGGCCGGCTGAGATAACACCCATCGAACCTGATCCGGTTAATACCGGCGAAGGGATGTCTGCCGCGCACGCCATACATATATTTCTTGATGTTCCCGGTGCCTGCAGGTATGCCTTCGCCCACGAAATTTGAAGGCATAGCATGACATCACGTTCCGAATCTCTTCCTATCGAGCAGCAAATTGTGCTTGTAACCGGCGGTGCCCGCGGGCTGGGCGCGCATTTGGTACGCGCATTTCTGGGGCAGGGCGCGCGCGTCGTCATAAATTATTTATCCAGCAAGCAAGCCGCTGAAGAGCTCGCCGCGCAGGGCAATGGCCGTGCCGTCGCGATCCGGGCCGACGTTTTCGACCGCGATGCGGTGCAGGCCCTGGTAGACACGGCCGAACAGCACTTTGGTGGCCCCATTACCACAGTAATCAACAATGCGCTGCCAGCGTTTTCATTTAACGGTGACGAGCGCCCACACGCCGACACCTTGCGTTGGGAACACCTGAGCCAACAGCTGGAAGGCATTGTGGGCGGTGCGCTGCATACCATCCAGGCGACACGCCCGGGCATGGTGCGGGCCGGTTTTGGCCGCATCGTCAATATTGGCACAAACTTGGTGCAGAACCCGGTGGTGCCGTATCACGACTACACGGCAGCCAAGGCGGCACTGCTTTCGCTTACCCGTACGATGGCGCACGATCTGGGCCCGCACGGCATCACGGTGAATATGATTTCGGGCGGATTGCTGCGTACCACCGATGCGTCGTCAGCCACGCCGGACGCGGTGTTTGATTTGATTGCCAACAGCACGCCATTGCGTCGTGTCACCACGCCGGCCGAGTTTGCCGATACCGCCTTGTTTTTTGCATCACCCTGGGCGCGTGCCGTGACCGGCCAAAACCTGGTGGTAGATGGCGGCCTGGTGAAGAATTGAATATGGCGCGCAGCATGCACATTAATCTATTCATTTACGGCTGTGGCCATCATCGTGCGGCCTGGCGTCATCCAGACTCACCCGTCGAACAGCTGGGCGACATCCGCTATTACGAAAACTTGGCCCGCATTGCTGAGCGGGGCAAGCTGGATGCGGTGTTTTTTGCGGACGGCAGCAGTGTAGACAGTGTTGAGGACGGCCCACGCTGGTTTCTAGAGCCCTTAACGTGCTTGGCGGCATTAAGCCGGGCCACCGAGCGCATCGGTTTGATTGCTACGGTATCCAGTACGTTCTTCACGCCGTTTCATGCCGCGCGGATGCTGGCATCGTTGGACCACATTTCGGGCGGACGCATAGGCTGGAATGTGGTGACGTCCATGTTTGATGCCGAGGCGCGTAACCATGGTTATACGGCCATGCCACAACACGAAGAGCGCTACCGGCGTGCCGACGAGTTTATCGACGTGGTGCTGCGTTTGTGGGATTCGTGGGGCGACGATGCCTTGCTGATGAACCGGCAGGGCCCGTTTGCCGACCCGGCGCAGGTGCAGCCTATTTTGCACGACGGCGAGCATTTTTTGGTGGATGGGCCGCTAACCGTTCCGCGCGGGCCCCAGGGGCACCCGGTGTTGTTTCAGGCCGGGGCGTCGGAGTTTGGGCGCAATTTGGCCGCCCGCCGCGCCGAAGCCATCTACGCTGTGGCATACGACTTGGGCGCTGCGCAGGCTTATTACCGCGACATCAAGCGCCGGGTTAAGGCCGCCGGCCGTAATGACCCCGTTCCCATTATGCCGGGGCTGGTTACCTATGTGGCATCGACCGAAGCTGAAGCCCGTGCCAAGCAGCGCGAGCTGGACGAACTGCTGCCCGCCAAGGCCGCGCTACGCCAGCTGCAAAGCTATATTTTCCAGAATTGTCTGGAATGGGAGTTGGATGCGCCGGTTCCTCCGCTGCCGCCGCTGGAAGAGTTTAACGGGCCCAAAGGGCGGTACGCCACTATCTTGCGCATTATTGAGTCCGAGCAGCCAACGGT
>JAJUIY010000219.1 GCA_029267415.1 Alcaligenaceae bacterium | reverse complement strand
GGTGGTTTTGGTGAATGACTCTTTCGCGTCGGTGCTGCTGAACCCATACTGCGTAAGGATTTCTTCCCACTCGTCCGTCTGCTTGAATTCGGCCAGCTTTTCGTTGACCGCGTCACGGAAGTCTTCAGAACCTTGGGCAAATGTGAAGGCGCCCCAGCTGCGTACCGGCTCGCCGTTAATGACGGGGTCGGTAAATTCAGCGGCGGCTTCAACGCTATCGCTTTTTGCCGCCAACTCACTGACCGTCAGGCTCGTGGCGGCATAGGCATCCGCACGGCCGGTGGACACCGTAGAAATAGCGTCCGCGTTGTTCGAGATAGTTACCATGCGGTCATCGGGCACACCAAGCGCTTGCATCATTTCAAGCTGGTCCGCGCCGGCCATAATGGCCACTTTCAGGTCGGAATCCGCAAAGGCGTCGTACGTATGGATGTCATGCGGGTTGCCCTTGGCCACCAACAGGCCTTCGCCATACGAGCTGTCGGGTTCCGAGAACAGTACTTGCTGACAGCGCTGCGGCAGTACGGCCATTTCGGCAGCCACCATATCGAAGCGGTCGGCTTGCAAGCCGGGGATCAATGAGCCAAAGGTGGTGGTAACCCATTCAATTTTTTCAATGCCCAATTCAGACATGATGTGTTTGGCGACATCCGGGCCTACCCCTTTTGCGGTACCGTCAAGGTCCATATAGCCGTAGGGGATTTCATTGGCGATGGCGATGCGTACCTGACCACGATCCTGGATTTCTTGCAATGTGGCGGCAGTGGCCGTGCCAGCACCGAGCCCCAGGCTAAGGGCGGCGGTGGCGGTGGCGGCGGAAATCATTGTTAGTGTCTTGGCTTTCATGTTGTTGCCCGTCCTATTAGCACAGCGATCCGGACGGCCGGTTGCTATAGCGCCGGCAGCCACCGGCAAACAGAATGCAGTAAAGCGTGTGTGTGCCGGCCGATCGCTTGTTATGATCGGAATTGTTTCAGGCAAAATAATACCTCAGATAATTATTTCAACCCAAATCAATTGGGCTCTAATCATAAGGGCTGCGGGTCGCGAAAGCAATCGGACGGTTGTCGAATCAAAAAGTGGTGGCGTACCCAAAATTCCTGTGGTAGCATTAAGTCACTATGTACAGCCAATCCTTTGCATTCTTTTTTTACTTTTTTGCTTTTCCAAAGCCGCTGGTGGAGGAAGGGAAGCGCTGTACACAGTAAAAAACCAAATTCCCAAGAAGCCGCCAGCGTAGCTAGGCGGCTTTTTTATTAGCTGCCGGAATGCTTAGCAGGCAATACCCAGGAGTAGAAGCTGTGGCACACAATACCGACGACTTGCGCATTCGTGAAATCAAAGAGTTAAGCCCGCCCGCCCACATCATGCGCGAATTTCCCTGCAGCCCTGACATTGCTCAAACCGTCTTTGATTCCCGTCAGGCCGTGCACAAGGCCCTGCATGGCGGAGACGACCGCCTCGTCGTGGTGATCGGACCATGTTCCATTCACGATCCCGACGCCGCACTCGATTATGCGCGCCGCCTGCGCGAGCAGCGCGACCGCTTCGCCGGCGAGCTCGAGATTATTATGCGCGTGTACTTCGAGAAGCCGCGTACCACGGTCGGTTGGAAAGGCCTTATTAACGACCCTGGTCTGGATGGCAGCTTCAATATCAATCAGGGTCTGCGGATCGCGCGTGAGTTACTGATCGATATTAACGCGCTCGGGCTGCCGGCAAGCTGCGAATACCTTGACATGATCACCCCCCAATATATTGCCGATCTGGTGTCATGGGGCGCCATTGGTGCCCGTACAACCGAAAGCCAGGTACACCGCGAATTGGCGTCCGGCCTGTCTTGCCCGGTGGGGTTCAAGAACGGTACGGGCGGCAGCGTGCGCATTGCCATTGATGCCATCAAAGCGGCGTCGCAACCGCATCATTTCTTGTCGGTAACCAAAGGCGGGCACTCGGCAATTGTGTCAACCAAAGGAAACGGCGATTGTCACGTTATCTTGCGTGGTGGAAAAACACCCAATTACAGCGCCGATCACGTTAATGAAACGGCTGATGCCCTGATCGCGGCCGGCTTGCCGCCACGCATCATGATTGATGTAAGCCATGCCAACAGCAACAAGGACTACCGCAATCAGCCGCTGGTAATTGAAGATATCGCCACCCAGATGGAAGCCGGCGATTCACGAATCTTTGGCGTTATGATTGAAAGTAACTTGGTGGGCGGACGTCAAGACCTGGTTCCCGGCAAGCCGCTTACCTATGGACAAAGTATCACTGACGGGTGCATCGACTGGGAAACCAGCCTGAACGTTCTCGAACGCCTGTCCAAGGCGGTCAAGACGCGACGCGAAAAGTGCGCCCAGGCCGCCTGAGGAACAGCCCGCATGAACAAGCTTGCTCAACCACACGCTCTCCGGTCGCCGTCACCCGAGTTTCTGGACGAACTCGCCCGGCATTTTGGTGATCGGTTCTCGACGGCACATGCTGTACGTGACCATCACGGTCGCGACGAATCCCCGTTTCCGCCCATGCTTCCCGACGCCGTCGTCTTTGCGCAGTCGACGGACGACGTCGCGTGGCTGGCCCAGCGGTGCCACGAACACAAGGTACCGCTCATTCCGTATGGGGTGGGCTCTTCGCTTGAGGGCCACATACTGGCAATCCAGGGTGGCATCAGCGTTGACTTATCCGGCATGAGCCAAATCGTGGCGGTCAACGCCGAAGACTTTACTGCCACTGTGCAAGCGGGGGTCACCCGTACGCAGCTGAACGAGCATCTGCGTGATACCGGGCTGTTCTTCCCCATCGATCCGGGTGCCGACGCAAGTCTAGGTGGCATGGCAGCCACGCGCGCCTCTGGAACCAATGCCGTACGCTATGGAACCATGCGTGAGAACGTGGTGTCGCTAAAAGTAGTCACGGCCGATGGCCGCATCATCACCACGTCCAGCCGTGCGCGCAAATCATCGGCCGGCTACGACCTCACCCGTATATTTGTGGGTAGCGAAGGCACGCTTGGCATCATCACAGAAGTCACCGTACGTCTGTATCCGCAGCCCGAGGCCATCTCGGCGGCAATCTGCAACTTTCCCACCATCGACGCGGCGGTGCAAAGCGTTATTCAGGTCATCCAGATGGGGATTCCGGTGGCGCGTGTCGAATTCATGGACACATGGGCCGTCAAGGCGACCAATGCCTACAGCAACCTGACGCTGGCCGAGTCCCCCTTGCTGCTCTTCGAGTTTCACGGCAGCCCGGCGGGCGTCCAGGAACAAGCAGAAGTGGTGCAAGAAATCGCCCGGGACAATGGCGGGATGGATTTCGAATGGGCGTCCCGGCCCGAAGACCGTTCACGTCTGTGGAAGGCGCGCCACGATGCCTATTTCGCGGGTTTGCAGCTGCGGCCCGGGTGTCGCTCAAGTACCACTGACGTGTGCGTGCCCATCTCCCGCCTGGCCGACTGCGTTGCCCAGACGGCGGCAGATTTGGACAAGGCAAGTTTTCCGTATACCATTGTGGGT
>JAJUIY010000040.1 GCA_029267415.1 Alcaligenaceae bacterium | reverse complement strand
TCCGTTTGCCGGATGTCGCGCGCCATGCGGTTAAAGGCGATATTCATGTCACGAATCTCGGCTGGCCCCTTTTCGGGCAGGGGCGACGGGGTTTCGCCGCGCGCCAGTTGCCGCGCCACCTTGGCCAGTTGGGCCAGGGGGCGGTTGACAAAGCGCACGCTGATGGCCGCACCAATGAGGGCCAGAACAAGGGCCGATGCCCCCCATCCCAGCCATTCAGCTAACGAAGTCAGGCCCAGTTGTTCGCGGTCGAACACCAGCCAATACTGGTCGTCATTGATGTCGAAACTGACCCAGATGCCGGGGATATTATTGACGGCCCAGCTGATTTTGGTGTTTTCCCCCAGGTGTTCGCGGATCTGGGTGGCCACATGCCCCCAATAACGCGCATCGGGCAGGGGCTCGAGAACATCGGTGGCTTCCAGCGGCTGCACGCGCAGACTTTCTTTGGTGGCCAAGTCGAGCAGCAGGGCTGGACGCACACTGCTGGGCGCGTAAATAAGAGCCGATTTGGTAATGCTGACGGCGGTCGTGACGCGTTGCGCCATTTGCGCGGCCCGCGGCCCTTCTTCAACGCTGAAAAACACCTGCAGCCAAATGACCAGGCTGACCAGCATCAGGGCGGTCAGCAGGGCGAAGGTACGACTGAACAGCCCCAGCTGAAAACGCGGCTCGGGACTGTTTTGCGAAGCAGGGTTGGAAGTGTTGTCCGACACGGTCAGTGCAAGCGGAAAACACGAATCAACCGATTATTGACCACCGTCAGGTACAAACACATAGCCCAGCCCCCATACCGTTTGAATGAACACGGGTTTGGATGGATTAGGCTCAATGAGTTTACGCAAACGCGAAATCTGGACGTCGAGACTGCGGTCAAACGCTTCGTACTCGCGACCGCGCGCCAGTTCCATCAATTTATCGCGCGACAGGGGTATTTTCGGATGGCGCGCAAATACCTTCAGCACGGAAAATTCGCCGGTGGTAATGGGTACGGGCTCGCCGTCGCGGGTGAGCGTGCGCGTCGACAGGTTGAGCACGTACGGGCCAAATTCGATGGATTCGTTCTCTTGGCTGGGTGCACCCGGGTGTTCTTCGGTGCCGCGCCGACGCAAAATGGCGTTGACACGTGCCAGCAGTTCGCGAGGGTTGAACGGCTTGGTGAGGTAGTCGTCGGCCCCCATTTCGAGTCCGACAATACGATCGATTTCTTCGGCTTTGGCCGTAAGAATGATAATGGGCGTGTTGTCGTGTGCACCGCGCAAACGCCGGCAAATGGACAGACCGTCTTCACCGGGCAGCATGAGGTCAAGAACGAGAAGGTCGAAATGCTCGCGTTGCCAGAGCTTGCTCATTTCCTTGCCGTCTTCGGCCACGTGCACGTTGAAACCCTGTTCGGACAAATAACGCCGAAGCAGATCGCGCAAGCGGGGGTCGTCGTCGACGACAAGGATTTTTCGTGTAAGAGGTTGATTTTGCGTATTCATGGCTGGAAATGTAACAGGGTCGGGAAGACCCGTACAGGCCTCGTAGTAAGAAATTACACTTTAATCGTTTAGTAGGGATCGTGCTTACAGAGTGCACACGATTTCCTTGCCTTTGGTGGGTGTCTGGTAACAATTGGCGTGCCCGCGAGCCGACCCGGGCACGGTGCTGAACCGCGCTTGCGGCGTACTTGCCTGGCCGAACCGGGGTATGACGCCGCCGAAACCGACGTTGCCCTTTTTTCACACTCATTACAGCTAGAGACTATTCTAGCGGTAACACAGACAAATAACGATACTTTTTGAGTTAAATATTAGAAAGAATCCACCCTTGCTATCCTCCCTTAAAATAGAATTCATGACACTCCACCTTTTAGCCCTTGAAACATCGTCCAATATCTGCGATGTTGCCCTGTTGGCCTATCGTGACGGCCAACAGCGCCTATATACAGCGTCCAACGACGAAACCGGCCGCCATGCCGAATGCCTGCTGCCCATGGTCAATACGCTGCTGGCGCAGGCGGGCATTGGCCGCCATCAGCTTGATGTCGTCGCGTTTGGGCAGGGGCCGGGTGGGTTCACGGGCCTGCGCGTGGCCAGCGGTGTCACGCAGGGGATGGCGTTCGGGCTGGGTATACCGGTTGTTCCCGTGCCCTCGCTGCTGGCTGTGGCGGTGCGCGCCGCACGGGAGCACGCGGCAACGGCGCACCCGGGGGCGTACTATCTGGTGGTGCAAGATGCCCGCATGGGCGAACTGTATCTTGCCGTGTATCGGGCGCCGCAGGACGGCGCCGATGGGGCGTGGTCAACGGTACAAGCGCCAATTCTGATTGACGCTGAAGAAGTGGCCGGGTGGTTCGCACGTCATGCCCCGGAGTGGGGGCTTACGCCCGATGCCCCCGCATTTATTGCTGGCGATGCCCTGACAGTACTGCCAAAGCTGGCCTCGCTTGATGGCGGCCAGGGCCTGCTGAAAGCGGCGGGGGCGTGGCGCGCCGATGCCAGCACCATTGCCCATATCGCTCAACTGGCCTGGCAACGGGGCAACGCCCAGCCGCCAGAAAGTGCGGTACCCCTTTATGTGCGCGACAAGGTGGCCTATACCCTTGCCGAGCAGCAACGCGGTGCCGGGGGCAACCCGCGCGCCCCGGTGCACGGCCTTATACTTAAAACCATGGCACCTGAACATATCGATGCTGTAGCGGCCATCGAAGCCCGCGTCCAGCAATTCCCCTGGACGCGGCAAAACTTTGCCGACGGGCTAAAGGCCGGGTATCCGGCTTGGGTGGTTTGTCAGAACGACCGTGTCATCGGCTTTTGCATGTTGCTGATCGGCCCGGACGTGGCGCATGTGCTGGTTATTGCCGTCGATCCCGACTATCAGGGCAGGGGTGTGGGCAAGATGCTGATTGATCATTGCCAACAGCAGGCCACGCAACATGGTTTGAATACGCTGGTGCTTGAAGTGCGTCCGTCCAACCAGGGCGCCGTCGGCTTCTACCAACACCTTGGTTTCAAAGAATTTGGCAAGCGGCGTGACTACTATCCCGCGCCAAACGGAAAGCGTGAAGACGCCAGCGTCATGGAAAAAACGTGGTCCCGGCCCCAGGAGAAATCATGACTCACGACGGCGCCATGTCCGGTTCTGCGGCGGGTTCGCCACGGCTGCATGTATCTGACGCGCAGCACGCGTGGCTGGCCGAAATCGGTGTGGAGCCGCGCTTGCTGGCGTACTATCGGCCGGCGCCCGTTGCACCGCCTGTACGGGCGGGCCAAGCTGCAGGGGTCGCCGATCAGCGCGGCCAGGAGACCCGGCATGAAACCACGCGCAACCGCCGTGACGTACCGTTTACGGACCCTGCCGCGCAGCCCACAGCCGGCCACAATGGGCCCGCGTTGGCGATCGAGGCACTGAAGAAAGCGGGTTTGCCCATACGGGGAACGTCGGCGGCTTCTGCTCCCGGCCACGTCCCCGCCATTTCTCCCCGTACTGATGCCTCCGTCACCTCCCAGTCGGGCCGACAGCCAGGGGTAACCGATCCCCACGCGCCCCAGCATGCTGGGGCGCCCGCCGTATCGCCTTCCTTCAAGCCCGGCAGCTTGCCTGCAGATCTGGACGCCCTGGCGCAACATGCCGTGGCCTGCCAGGTGTGCGAGCTCCACCGGCACCGCGACCGCCTGGTGTTTGGCGGTGGTGACGCGCAGCAACCCGAGTGGCTGATTGTGGGTGAGGCACCGGGCAAGGCTGATGACCGCACCGGGTTACCTTTTCAGGGGAAGGCGGGGCGGCTCCTGCATGCCATGCTGGTGGGCATCGGCGTACACCCGACAACGTTGGTTCCGGGCGGCGAGCCCGCGCTGGTACCGGCATGGTCAACCCCCGCCACCATGTATTTCACCAACTTGCTGAAATGCCGCCCCTTACTCAATCGCAGCCCCGCGGCGTCCGAAATACAAGCCTGCCTGCCGTATTTGCTGCAGCAGATCGACATTGTGCAACCGCGGCGCATTTTGGTGTTGGGCCGAATGGCCGCGCAGGCTCTGTTGCAAACCGTGGACGATGTCGAGGCCTTGCGGGGCAAGGTGCATACGCTGACGACGGCATCCGGCCAACGCGTGCCGGTGGTGGTTACGTGGCATCCGGCCGCCTTGCTGTTACGCCCGCAAAGCAAGGCCGATGTCTGGGAAGACCTCAACCTGGCCCGGGCCATCCAGAGCGACGGATAGGCGCTGGCACGTCCACGTTGCACGCGTGATGCCAACCAAAGTGGTGCCGGCAGTGCTTGCCGGACGGGCATCGGACGGCTGCCGTTTGTTATTGCCGGTTAGGGTTAAGTTCGCGAATGCGGCCCAGTGCCCGGCCGTGGCCGTGCTGCCCAATTTTGTCTGGCAGGCCGGGGTGACGCGTGTGATTACGGCGGTTCCACGCCATGATCAGTAGCATCAACGCTATGACAATGCCGGCGAAAATAAAAATGATGGTGTTGATCGGCAGGTTAAACCACAGCAGCAGGCTGTATACCGTCAGCATCACCAGAATATTGATTTGCTCGTTGAAGTTTTGCACGGCAATTGAATGGCCGGCTGACAGCAGAAAGTGCCCCCGGTGCTGAAGCAGCGCGTTCATGGGAACCACAAAAAAACCGGATAGGGCGCCAATCAGTACCAGCACTGTATGCACGGCCCATGTTTCGCGCACAATAGGCATCAGCATCACGGCAAAACCCATCATGACACCCACGGGCAGCACCGATAAGGCCTTGCGCAGGGGGACGCGCCCGGCAAGTATCGCACCACCTATAGTGCCCAGGGCGGCGACCCCCATCAGAATGGACGCCTGGTCCAGCCGGTATCCCAGGTGCTGGGCACCCCATTCGATGACAATAAATTGCAAGGTCGCTCCGGCACCCCAGAACAGCGTGGTGACGGCAAGCGAAATCTGCCCAAGCTTGTCCCGCCACAAAATCGCCACGTAGTACGCAAATGTACGTAATAGTTTGATAGGGTTGGTGTGCTGGGGCGGGTACACCACGTTGGTGCGGGGAATCAGCAAATTGGTGATGGCGGCCATCAGGTAAACGATGCCGATGAACAGAATGGCGGTTTCGGTGCGTGTGGAGGCGACGGGCGTCACCCAGTCCAGCGCCATCAGTGCTTGTGAAACGGTGGGGTTGATCAGTACCCCGCCCAGCACCGTGCCAATAATAATGGACAGCACGGTAAGACCTTCGATCCAGCTGTTTCCCTTCACCAACAATTTAGGCGGCAACATTTCGGTGACAATTCCATACTTGGCTGGCGAGTACGCCGCTGCGCCCGTGCCTACCAGGGTATAGGCACAAAACACCAAGACCAGGCTTTGGCTGTTGCTGTCGCCCAGCAAAGGGGCATAAAACATCAGTGCGCAGCCCGCGATTTTGATGGCGTTGGTAATAAACATGACCTGGCCCTTGGGCAGGGAATCGGCAAAGGCCCCTACAAACGCAGCCAGCACTACGTAAGCCAGTGCAAACCACCACTTCATCAGCGGTACCATCCAGTCGGGTCCGTGCAAATCGGCGATCAGGGCGATAGCGGCAATCAGCAAGGCGTTGTCGGCAACAGACGACAATGCTTGCGCAGTCATGACCAGGTAAAAGCCGCGTTTCACTGAAGTTGGGTTCCAGGGTGATTCAATATATTGCCATTGTGTCGGCAAGCCAGCCGATCGAAAGGAATTGGCGGGACAGTCGCAAATGATAGTTCAGTTTGCCACGCTGCGTGGAATGGCACCTACGAAGATATACGTATTTCGGTGTGTCAACGTACGGCCAAAAGCCGTATGCCCTTCCGCGTGAACCCGGCGGCCTTGCGTTATCATAGGCACTAAATTTTTCCATCACCTCGTGGTTACCAGTGCGTCTGACTCAACTCAAGCTTGCTGGCTTCAAATCGTTTGTCGAACCAACGATTATTTCCACGCCCAGTCACCTGGTGGGCGTGGTGGGTCCGAACGGCTGTGGCAAGTCCAACATTATTGATGCCGTACGTTGGGTGATGGGCGAAAGCCGTGCCTCCGAGCTGCGTGGCGAGTCTATGCAGGACGTCATTTTCAATGGGTCGGTTAACCGAAAACCCGCCGCGCGTGCGTCGGTCGAGCTGGTGTTCGATAATTCGTCGGGCCGTGCTGCCGGGCAGTGGAGCACCTATTCCGAAATTTCCGTACGCCGCACCCTGACGCGCGACGGCGCCAGTACCTATTACATCAATAACCAGCCAGTACGCCGGCGTGATGTGCACGATATTTTTCTGGGAACCGGCCTGGGGGCGAGGGGCTACGCCATTATTGGCCAAGGCATGATAAACCGCCTGATCGAGGCCAAACCCGAAGAGTTGCGTGTTTACCTCGAAGAGGCCGCAGGAGTGTCGCGGTACAAAGAGCGGCGCCGGGAAACCGAAAATCGCTTGCGTGACACCCGCGATAATCTGACGCGCGTAGAAGACATCCTGCGTGAGCTGGACAGCCAGCTTGAGCGGTTGGAGGCGCAGGCGCAAGTGGCTCGCGAATACCGCGATTTTCAACGCCAAGGGGTAGAAAAACAGCATCTGCTGTGGCTGGTCCGGGAGAATCAGGCGCGGCAAGATCAGCAAGACCGTTTTCTGGCGATTGAGCAAGCCCAGACAGAACTGGAAAAATTGCAGGCCAGCTTGCGCGCGGAAGAGGCTGCGCTGGAGTCGCGCCGTCAAGCACTTTACGAGGCCGGTGATGCCGTACACGCCGCACAAGGGCGTTTGTTTGAAGCCGGCGCACAGGTCAGCCGTATCGAGGCCGAGCTGCGCCACATCAACGACGCACGCGACAAACTTCAGCAGCGGCATAAAGAGTTGCAGCAACAGGTAGAGCAATGGCAGCAGCAGCAAGCACACTGTGCCGAGCAGCTTGCCGAAGCCGAATCTGAGCTTGAGGTGGCCGAAGCACGCCGCGAGGAGTTGTCCATGCAGCTGGATGATGCCCGTGACCAGCTGCCTGACCTTGAAACCCAAGTGCGACAAGCGTCGCTTGAGCGTGAACAATTGCGTACTGAACTGGCGCGGCTTGAACAAGCGCTGGCATTGGCGGTGCAGTCGCGCCGGGATGGCGAGCGGCAAATCCAGGCCTTGCAACTGCGCCGTGAACGTGTGGAAAACCAGCTGCTCGAACTCCCCATGCCCGATGCGGATGCGGTACAGCAATTGGAAGGCAGCCTGAATGCGTTGAATGCGCAGCTTGAGGCGGCGCGCTCGCAGGTACTGCAACTGGAAGGGCAGCTGCCCGCGCTGGATGAGGCGCGTCGCCGTCAGCACGGTGTGCTGCAGCAGGCGCAGCAAGATGTTGAGCGACACCAGGCACGGCTGGATGCGCTGGTTGCACTGCAGACCGACATCGAACAAAAAAGCGCGTTGCAACCTTGGCTTGAAAAGCATGGCCTGCAAGCTTCCACGCGCCTTTGGCAAATGGTGCAGATCGAGCGTGGCTGGGAAAATGCGCTTGAGGCCGCATTGCTGGAACGCACAGGCGCGCTCAAGATTGATGATTTAACGGATGCGGCGGCGCTGGCCGGCAACGCGCCACCGGCGCGATTGGCATTTTTCCAGTTGCCCGCGTTGCCTGACGCCCGCCAGCCTACGCCCGATGGCATGCAACCGCTGCTGGAGCGGATGCGCATCCAGAGCGCCGAGTTGCGCGCCTTGCTGGCCGACTGGCTACATGGTGTCTATGTGTGCCCGGATATGGATAGCGCCATGGCAGCACGGGCTCATCTTCCGGCGGGCCACCAGTACGTTACTAAAGAAGGTCATTTGGTGGGGCGCTACAGCATCCGGTATTACGCGCCCGATTCGGAAGCCTCTGGCATGCTGGCGCGCCAGCAAGAAATTGAGAATGTGGGTCGTGATCTGCAGGCACGCAAGCTCATTGCCGAAACGGAAGTGCAAGCCCTGGAAAGCGCCGAGCAAGCGCTTAAACAAGTGTCTGACGCGCTGGCCCCGGCGCGTACTCGCATGGCCGAGCTGGTGGAGCGCGTGCATCAGCAGCAGTTGGAGCTGACCCGCCAGCGACAGCAGCTGGAACAGGCCGGAGAACAGGCGCAGCGCCTTCGGGACGACCTTGATGAAATAGCCGCGCAGCACGAAGAAATGCTGGCTGTCCAGGAAGAGCTCCAACAGCGTATTGCCGAACTGGAAGAGGAACTTGCCGCCCAGCAGCAAGGCTACGAGGAGGCCTGTGACGCCGGCGAACACGTTTTTGAAAGGGCCGAGTCGCGACGTCAGGGAGTACGCGAGCTTGAAGCCCGCGTGCAGGAGGCCGATTATGCGGAGCGGTCACTTAAAGCGCGTATTGCCGAGCTGTCGCGCACGCTGCAATTGGCCGCCGATCAGGCCGGGCGGGCGTCGTCGGAGCTTTCGTCGGTGCAGGGTGATTTGTTCAACCTGGAAGCGTCCACACTGAATGATGAGCTCCAGGCCGCCTTGGAAGAGCGCGCCGAGTTTGAACACATGCTTGAGCGCGCGCGCATCGAGCACGATAACCTGAATGCATCGTTACGGGCTGATGACGAACGGCGTCTGACGATCGAACGCTCGCTGGACCCCTTGCGTACGCGCATAACCGATCTGCAACTCAAAGAGCAGGCGGCGCGCCTGGCCATCGAGCAATTTTCCGAGCAACTGGATGCTGCCGATGCCGACCGGAAAGCACTGCAGGCCCGCTTGGATCAGCTGCCAGAAGAACAGCGCAAGCCGGGCTGGTTGCAGTCTGAAGTGCAACGTCTGTCGCGCCGACTGGATAGTTTGGGTGCCGTCAACCTGGCAGCGCTTGATGAACTGGAATCCGCCCGCGAGCGGCGCACGTTTCTTGCCGAGCAATACGACGACCTGGTGCTGGCCATCGAAACGCTTGAAGACGCCATCCGCAAGATTGATCGCGAAACGCGAGCCTTGCTGCAAACCACGTTCGACCGTGTAAATCAGCACTTCGGCGAATTGTTTCCCCAGCTATTTGGCGGCGGAGAGGCCCGGTTGACCATGACCGGCGACGAAATTCTGGATGCAGGGGTACTGGTGATGGCGCAGCCGCCGGGCAAGCGCAACAGCACCATTCACTTGTTGTCTGGGGGTGAAAAGGCGTTGACCGCCATTGCTCTGGTGTTTGCGCTGTTCAAGCTGAATCCGGCACCGTTTTGTCTGCTGGACGAGGTTGACGCACCGCTGGACGATGCCAATACCGAACGCTATGCCAAGCTGGTGAGTGCCATGAGCGAACAAACTCAGTTTTTGTTTATATCGCATAATAAAATTGCGATGCAGATGGCGAAGTTACTGGTTGGCGTTACCATGCAGGAACAGGGCGTCTCGAGGATTGTGGCGGTAGATATGGAGTCGGCCCTGGAAATGGCGCAGGCTTAGCGTGAATAATGAATAACACTGGGTTGTTTTTACGGGGCGGGCAATGAGCGACTTGCAAATAGGCTTGATTCTTCTTGGCGTAGTGCTGATTCTGGCCGTTCTGGTGTTTAACTGGTGGCAAGATTGGCGGGTACGTCAAAAAATGCGCGACCAATTTCCGGAGCGCGAAGACGATCCATTGATGGGGGCGCCGGCTGCCACGGCCGTACGCCGCGAGCCGGGGCTTGGCCTGTCGCCGCAGCCGGTAACGCTGGATGACGATGCCGACGATCCAGACGAGGTGGATCCCGCCACCGAGGTGGTGATCGACGTCAGTTTTGCGCAGTCCGTAGGCAGCGCTGAGCTTTATGAAGCCGTGAAGGGCATCACGCGGGTGGGTACCAAGCCCGTGCGGGTGTTTGCCGAACGCGAGGGTGGCGGCCATCGCGCCTGGATACGACCGGCTGAAAGCTATGTGTCCGTGCAACTGGCGGTATTGTTGGCCAACCGCAGTGGTCCACTTACCGATATCGAATGGTCGCAACTTTGGACTCTGGCCCAGAGCTTGGCGGATCGCTTCGACGGTGCTGTCGAAGGCCCGGAAATTGAAGCGGTGCTTGAACGGGCAACAGCCCTGGATGCCGTATGCGCCGACCTTGACGCCCAGGTGGGGCTTATCCTGAAGTTAAACCAGCCGCATCAAACCGAGTCTGTATTTCGTGTGTTGGAAGGTGTGGGCTTTTTGCGTGGTGATGTCCAGCTGGCCTGGATGTCCGACCAAGGGCTGCCACGCTTTGTCGTGCAATTTGACGGCGTGCCCGCCGGGCAGTTTACGGGTGACCACGTTCAGCGCCTTGACTTCGTTCTGGATGTACCCAAAAGCCCCGCCGACGAACAGGCCTTCAGCCGTATGGCTACCGTGGGACGCGATTTGGCGCGTCGCCTTGATGCCGTCTTGCTGGACGATCAGGGCCGCCCCTTGCCGAACCACGCCGATGACGCCGTCGACCAGCAATTGCATGCGCTGTACATGCGTCTTGAAGAAGCCGGCTATCCCGCCGGAGAGCCGCGCACGGCACGTCTATTTTCTTGAAGCAGGTTTTTATTATGGAGCAACGCGAGTCTGTGGTGGCGCGTATTGATACGTTGCGCGAGGCCATTGCCGACCACAACTATCGCTATTATGTGCAAGATGCCCCCACGGTGTCCGACGCACAGTACGACGCGCTGATGCGCGAATTGCAGGCACTTGAAGCGGCCCATCCCGATCTGATCACCCCTGATTCGCCCACCCAGCGAGTGGGTGCCGAGCCGGTAGCCGCCTTTGGGCCCGTGCGCCACAGTGTGGCCATGCTGTCCTTGGGCAACGCATTCGACGAAGACGAGGTGGTGGCGTTTAACCGCCGTGTCGAAGACACCCTGCGTGGCGCCGGCATGCTGAGTGACGACAAGGGCGTGCACTATCAGGCCGAATACAAGCTCGATGGTCTGGCCATTAGTATCCGCTACGAGCAAGGCCGCTTGGTACAGGCCGCCACCCGGGGCGATGGCCAGACCGGTGAAGACGTTACCAGCAACATTCGTACACTGCGCTCGTTGCCGCTGAAATTGCGGGGTAATTACCCTGACGTGCTGGAAGTGCGCGGCGAAGTGGTGATGACGCGGGCCGATTTTGAACGGCTTAATCAACAGCAACGCGATCGTGGTGACAAAGTATTTGTAAACCCCCGCAATGCGGCGGCCGGCAGCCTGCGTCAGTTGGATCCCCGAATCACCGCCAGCCGGCCGTTGCGCTTCTATGCGTACGGTTGGGGCGAGATGTCGGGCAATGTCCCCGCCTTCACCCTGCATTCCGAGGTGCTCGACTGGTTTGCTACCTTGGGGTTTCCCGTCAGCCCCAACCGTGAAGTGGTGCAGGGGCTGGAGCAGCTGCTGGCCTTTTACCGGCGCACGGGCGAGCAGCGCGATCAATTGCCGTTCGAAATCGACGGCGTGGTGTACAAAGTCAATACACTGCGCGCGCAGGATGTGTTGGGCTTTGTTGCCCGGGCGCCCCGGTTTGCCTTGGCGCATAAATACCCGGCACAAGAAGAAACCACCCGTTTGTTAGATATTGAGGTGCAGGTGGGGCGCACCGGTGCCATTACCCCCGTCGCCCGCCTTGAGCCGGTGTTTGTGGGGGGCGTGACAGTAACCAACGCCACCTTGCACAACGAAGACGAGATTCGGCGCAAAGATGTGCGCATTGGCGATACCGTCACCGTACGGCGTGCCGGCGATGTTATCCCTGAAGTGGTGGGGCCTATCCCCGAACTTCGCCCGGACGACGCCCGGCAATTTGTGATGCCTGACCACTGCCCGGTGTGTGGGTCGGCCATCGAACGGCCCGAAGACGAGGCTGTGGCCCGATGCACCGGGGGGCTGTTTTGTGCCGCACAGCGAAAGCAATCGCTCTTGCATGCCGTCAGCCGCAAGGCGCTCGATATCGATGGTGTGGGCGAGAAGCTAATCGATCAGCTGGTTGAAAGTGGCCGTGTGGCCTCACTGGCCGACATGTTCACGCTGACTGTCGACGAGCTCGCGCAGCTGGAACGCATGGGGAAAAAGTCGGCCACAAATTTGGTGAAAGCACTGGAAAAAGCGCGCACCCCGGCACTGGAGCAACTGCTGTTTGCGTTGGGCATCCGGCATGTGGGCGAAACGACGGCCCGCGCGTTGGCGCAGCATTTTGGCAGCCTGCAAGCCGTTATGGACGCCACCGAAGACGACTTGCTGGGCGTTCCTGACGTTGGCCCCGTGGTGGCCGCCTCCATTGTCCGGTTTTTCGCCGAGCCCCATAACCGTGAAGTGATTGATGCGCTGGCCGAGCGGGGTGTACAGGCCAGGGCGGTGGAAAGCCAAACTCAGGGTCGCAGTTTGCCGCTGGCCGGTAAAACATTGGTGTTGACGGGGACGTTACCGGAATGGACACGCGAGGAAGCCAGCCGGCATATTATGGCGGCCGGCGGCAAAATCAGCGGCTCGGTATCGCGCAAAACAGCGTATGTGGTGGCCGGCGAACAGGCCGGCAGCAAACTGACCCGGGCCCAAGATTTGGGCGTGCCCGTGTTGGATGAGGCCGGTCTGAAAGCCCTGCTGGGAATGCAGGAGTAAGTTTTAGCCGCCTTGGCAGGCTTTTGGCCTTGGCAAGCTGGCCTTGCCAGGCGTTCGCCTTGGTAGCTTTTCGCCTCAAAATTGAAATCGCTGCCTTTACTGGTAGGCTTCTGTGCAACGTGCCACGTAAAAGGGGTGACACCGGTGTCGTGGCGGTGTCATCCCCGGTCAAACTACCTTTTACTTTATCGTGGCGTTTTTCATGAGCTCGTCCTGAAATTGGGCAAGCTGCTGTTGGCGAAGCATTTCAGTGATTTGTGGCTTCACAGATTCCAGCGACGGGAATGAGGCGTTGCGGCTGTCTTCCAAGCGGATGATGTGCCAGCCAAACTGCGACTGCACGGGCGTGTCTGTGGTTTCGCCCTTTTTGAGTGCTTCGACGGCCTTGGCAAATTCGGGCACGTAGTTGCTCGAGGCTGCCCAGCCAAGGTCACCGCCTTGCGAGCCGCTGCCCGGGTCTTTGGATTCTTGCTTGGCGGCGTCTTCAAAGCTGATCTTGTTGGCGGCAATGTCGGCAATCAGTTGCTTGGCCTTTTCCTCGTCGTCGACCAGAATGTGCCGGACACGATGTTCTTGGCGTTGCCCTTGCTCGTTTTTGAGCTCGTCGTAGGTGGCCTGGATCTGCTCGTCTGTGACGGGGTTGTTTTCAAGGTAATCGGCCATCAGTGCACGGACCAAAATACCTTGGCGGGCCAATTCAATTTCTTGCTTCACCGCTTCTTTTTGATCAATGCCGGCTTTTTCAGCCGCTTGTACAGCTACAAGCCGGTGGATCATCTCTTGCTTGACTTGCTCACGCAGCTCGGGTGAGTCGGTAGCACCCTGGTTGACCAGAAGGCTGACGAAGCTGTCCATGCTTTGCTGCGAGATTTCCTGACCATTAACCGTGGCAACGGTTTGTGCGCTGATGGGGGCCGCGATCAGGCAGGCGGCGGCGATGACGGCAATTCGTTTCATGAATATCCTTTTATGGGTTGGTTTTAGCCTGGATAGCCAGGGCATGGATAGGGTAGGGAATCAAGTCGTCGACCAGGTCGTACACCATACGATGGCGTGCCAGGGGCGATACGCCCTTGAATTGGTCGGACGCGATGATGACCCGAAAATGCCCCGCACCGTCTTTGGCACCTTCGTGACCAATGTGCAGATGCGATTCGTCAATAATTTCCAGATGAGTGGGGTTGAGCGCGCCCAGGCGCTCGGAAAGCAATTGAGTACGTTGTTCCGCAGGCATTCTTGAGGCTACTCCTTGTGTTCGAGAGGGTTGGGGTTGCCGGAGCCGGCGGTATCTTGCGCCATGTGCTTGCCCAGCCATAGGGACTGCACAATAACAAAAATCACCAGCAGCGCCAGCAGCCCAAATACTTTGAAATTGACCCACTGCGATTCAGTGAAGTGGCCGGAAAATGCCACAAACAGATTAAGCAGCCCGGCGAAAACGAAAAAGCCGGCCCAGCTGTAATTGAGCTTGTCCCATACAGGCGGCGACAGGCTAACCTGGCCCCCCATAAGCGTTTGCATGATGTTGCGCCGAAAAACAAGGCGACTGCCCAACATGATTCCGCTGAAAAGCCAATAAAGGACGGTGGGCTTCCACTTGATGAAGGTGTCATTGTGGAAGTACAACGTGGCGCCGCCAAACACCACGATGACCGTCAGGTTAATCCAGTGCGTGGCTTCAATTTTTTTGCCGGTCGCCTTAAGCCAGATGAACTGCACCACTGTGGCGGCAATGGCCACACCCGTGGCCACGAAGATGTCATCCGCAAATTTGAACGCCGCAAAAAACAGGACCAGCGGGAAAAGGTCGAAAAAGAATTTCTTCATGTGTTGGATGAGGTGTTTTCGGGCTCGAACGCCAATGAAAGTGAGTTGATGCAATACCGCAAGCCGGTGGGCGGCGGCCCATCAGGAAACACATGCCCCAGGTGGGCGTCGCACACGTTGCACAGTACTTCGGTGCGCACCATGCCGTGACTGTAGTCCGGTTCTTCCCGGACGTTGTCCGGATTAAGCGGTTCGAAATAACTGGGCCAGCCACAGCCCGCGTCAAACTTGGTGTCGGATGCGAACAGAGGGGTTGAGCAGCCGATGCAACGGTAAATGCCGGGCTGCGTTGTGTTCCAGTAGCGACCCGTAAACGGCGGTTCAGTTCCTTTTTGGCGCACGACGTAGAACTCTTCTGGCGTCAGCTGCGCCCGCCATTCGGCGTCGGATTTACGAACTTTGTTCACGATGCCATTCACCTGCAAAAAATCAAAAATACATAGTTCCACCCGTCATGTTAGACGACTTTGCACGCCTGTGCATGTTTAAGCCGGCCAGGTTGTTTCGGTGTATTGGTGTCCGCAAATCGACGGCTGCGGCCCTGTGCGAAGGGTATCCCCTAACTGACGGTACCGGGTGTTAACGATCATAATTTTCTATTGCGGTAACGGCGGTGGCTCATACGGGCCTTTCTGGAAAACACTAATGGTTTAGACGTCAATGAAAGTGATACGCTTGGCGTCGCCTTTTGCGTTTTTTTGTATGACGTTGAAGAAGCAGTCCGATGGCGCAACTCGGCCTCTTATAGACG
>JAJUIY010000142.1 GCA_029267415.1 Alcaligenaceae bacterium | reverse complement strand
GGGTGGCGGTTTTTTTTATCTGGCGCGCGCGCTTTGCGGAATCGCCTCTTGAAAATGGATGGCGAGCCTGACCATCCGTACATATGTCAATTTATGTGTAAGCCAGCGAGCGACATCGTTAGACAAGCCGTGCGAGGTAGGCCTTGTTAAGTCGGGACAAAACTGTCTCGCGTAAGCTCGCC
Source organism: Alcaligenaceae bacterium (assembly GCA_029267415.1). Taxonomy (GTDB): domain Bacteria; phylum Pseudomonadota; class Gammaproteobacteria; order Burkholderiales; family Burkholderiaceae_B; genus JAJYRX01. The sequence continues at coordinate 6,139 of JAJUIY010000142.1, read as the reverse complement.
CATTTCCTGCCTACCGCTTACCATCCTTAGATTAAATCTAACGCCTGTTGTCAAGATTGACAACACTGTGGGTGGGTGGCAAAATGAAAAATAAAGCATGCTTGGTGGTTAGAGATAAATGGATTGATAGCAGCGGGAACCTCTTTGAACTTGTGATTTGGCAGGTTCCGCGGCCGGTGCCGCCTGCCAAACATCATTACAAATATCGCCTTGTATACGTTCGCGATGGCAAGCGCGTGATTGGGTTTGATAACGAGCGTGGTAAGGGTGACCACATGCATCGTGGTGATTTTCAAATCCCGTACAACTTTCACAGCATCGAAAAGCTGGTCAATGATTTTCTAAAAGAGGTGCAGCGATGGGAAAGCTCAAACGTACGCTCACGGTAACGATTGCACCGGATCGGTCTGACTTTTTGCGGGCGTCGGCGAAGCGGGCAGCGGTTGGCGTCAAAGGCCGGGCTTATCAGGGGGAAGTGTTGGCTTTCGATAGTCCCGCTACTTTTTTTTCAAAGCTGACTGAGCGCCGGTGGCAGCTCGTGAACGAACTACTCGGTAACGGCACGGTTGGCATGCGTGAGCTGGCACGACGCGTGGGGCGGGATGTCAGACGGGTTCATGACGACACGTCAATCCTTGTCGAGCTGGGTTTAATGGAAAAAGACGCACGTGGTGCGCTGCATTGTCCCTACGACGAGATCCATATCGATATGCATATGACAGCCCGCAAGGTGGCGTAAGGTACACGCCACCTGCAGAGCTTTTTCGCGAAGGTCTTACTAAGGCGCGCGCAGAGTCACGTGGCCGGTGCGGTATCGGCCACTGCGCCGCGTGCGGCCGTTACACCGGAATCGAAACCGGCTTCAGCTCGACCTTTTTATTCCGCACCTGCTCAATGTGCAGCACGGTGTTGTTGATGATCGCTTCCAGGGCGGCCTTGCCTTTTTCTGCCGTGGCAATGGTGGCATCCCCGGCAATGCCGGTGGGGGCGGCACTTTCACGCAGCTCGGCATCGGTCGAGCGGATGGTGACTGCGTTCAAATCAAATGGCGGTTCGAGCATCATGGGGTGGCCGGCGATGGGGCCGCCGCCATGTGCTTTGCCAACGGCTGCTTTGCTCATGTCGACCAGTTCGGGTTTCCAGTGCAACATGAACGAGGTTTCAACGTCGCCGGCGTGTCCGGTTTGGCCGTCGGGGCATATTTCGGCAATTTCACGGCGTGCAACCAGGCCGACGTCAACCACCGACGCAAACACGCCGGTTTGGAAGCGCAGCTTGGTGGCGGCAATTTCCATGGGGGCGTGGTTGGCCAGGCGGTTGCCGTTAATGAAAATCAGTTTCTTGAAGCCGTGGTAGGCCAGGCTTTGGCCAACATCCACCAGAACGTCGATCAGCGTTTCGGCGCGCAGCGTAACGGCACCGGGGTACGCCAGGTGATGTGGAGACCAGCCAAAGTGCATGGGTGGTACGGCCAGCACCTTGGCTTTCACCGCGGCCCCTTCGGCCACGGCGACCGACCATTCCGTGTCGACCGACATGGGGGTGTGGCGGCCGTGCTGTTCCGTTGCACCCACGGGAATCAATACGATATCGTCGTTTTTCAGGTAGTTTTCAATGGCAGGCCAGCTCAGTTCGTGCAGCCAAGGGCTTGTTTCAAGTTTCACGGTAACCTCGGTTTCAGGGTGTGATGGTGCGATGGCCATTAGATCTTCACGTGCTGCGGCAGCCATGTAGCCAGTTCTGGCCAGATAATCAGCAATAGTGTCATCAGCACCATAATTAAAAACATGGGAAACGCCGATTTGGCCAGATAGCCCAAGTCGTGCCCGGTCATGCCCTGCAGAATAAACAGGTTGAAGCCGACCGGCGGCGTTATCTGCGCCATTTCCACGGTAATAACCACGAAGATGCCAAACCAGATGGGGTCAATACCGGCCTGGCGGATAATAGGTTCAACAATGCCAATCGTTAGCACCACGGCTGAAATGCCGTCCAGGAACATGCCAATAACAATATAGAACAGCAGTAGTACCAGTAGCAGCTGGAATTTGCTTAGCCCCAGGCTGCCTATCCATTCAGCTAACGTGCGGGGCAGGCCGGTAAAGCCCATGGCCAGTGTCAAAAAGGCGGCACCGGCCAGCAGCAGGGCAATCATCGCCGAGGTGCGCGTGGCCCCCATCAAACTATCAAGAAAGGTTTGTAGTGTCAGCGAACGCTGGAAGGCAGCGATGATCAGGGCGCCTACCACCCCAACAGCAGCCGCTTCGGTGGCGGTAGCAATGCCGGTATACATGGAACCGATCACCAAAATGATCAGCCCGATTACCGGGAACAGCCCTCGCGAATTCCATAATTTTTCACGCAAGCTCATGCGAGCTTCTTGCGCGGGGTTCCAGTTGCGGGTAAAGCGTGATGCGATGGCGGTATAGACCATGAACAACAACGCCAGCACCAACCCCGGAATAATGCCCGCAATAAATAGCCGGGTAATCGATTCGTTAATGGTGACGCCATACACAATCAGGATAAGTGACGGCGGAACCAGCAGCCCCAGCGTGGCGGCACCGGCCAGCGTGCCCAGCACCAGGTGCTCGGGATAATTGCGCTTGCGCAGCTCGGGGATGGACATGCGTCCGATGGTAGAGCAGGTCGCCGCCGACGACCCCGACACGGCAGCGAATACGGTGCAGGCAACAGTATTGGTATGCAGCAATCCGCCGGGCAGACGCGACAGCCACGGTGACAGGCCCTTGAACATGTCTTCGGAAAGGCGCGTGCGGTACAGGATTTCGCCCATCCAGATAAACAGGGGCAGGGCAGTGAGCGACCACGCGGACGACGAGCGCCACAGGATGGTCATCATCGCATCGCCCGTGGGGCGCGATGTAAACAGCTCCATACCAATGTATGCGGTGCCCAGCAGTGCCAGGCCCACCCATAGCCCGCTGCCAAGAAGCAGCAGCAGAATGAATAAAAAAATGCTGATGACGGTGAAGGAATCCATGGCCGTTTTCTTGTTATGAGGGGGTCAGACGATTTCTGCCTCGATGTTGTCGCGTTTGCGTATCAGCATGGAAACCGTGTTGTCGACGAAGCACAGGGCAAGAATGACCGACCCCACCGCCACCGGCGTTTGCACAATCCACAGTGGCGATGCGTCTTGGCCTTGGCTGACATCGCCCAAAATGTACGACCAATACACCATATTGCAGGCATACCAGGCCACAATGCAGGTGAATACCGACGCCATCAGATGGCAAACAAGCTCGACGCCATAGCGCACACGGCCCTCAAGACGGCTTAGCAGGATGCTGACGCGTACATGGCCACCCCGGTTAAGGGTATAGGCAAACGCCAAGAATGACGCGGCCGCCATCATATATCCGGCATAGTCGGTGGAGCCGGGAAATGCAATACCGCTGGCGCGCGTGATCATTTGCGCCACGATAATGACGAGAATGGAAAACAGAAATACGGCAGCCAGCGCACCCGAAGCCAGATAAATGAAGTCAAGCACCCGGCGCAGCTTGCATAGCAGAGAAGTCACGGATGTGTCCTGCAGCAAAGTTGGAAACGGGCTGAATTGTACTTCCTTTCACAATTCAGCCCGGCCCGGATGGGTTACTGCTGGGCGCGGAAGGCCTCGATGATTTCCTTGCCGTCGTCGCCGGCACGTTCAAGCCACTCGGCCGTCATCGTTTCGCCAAGTTTGGCCAGCCCGGCTTCAAGCTCGGGGCTGGGCGGGCTAACCGTAATACCATTTTGCTCAAGGGTTTGCAGGTATTCGGCAGCCAGCGACTTCACTTTTTCTAGGCCTTTTTCGTAGGTGATGTCGCCGCATTCGGTAATGGCGTTGCGTGTGTCGTCATCCAGACCGTTCCAGGCGCGCTTGTTTACAAATACCGTGTTGCGCGGCAACCAGGCCTGAACGTTGTAAAAGTGCGTGATGCCTTGCTCCCACACTTTGGAGTCAACCCCGGTGGTGCTGGACGTCATGATGCTGTCGACCACACCCGTGGCCAGCGCCTGGCTAAGTTCGGCTGCCTCAATTTGCATGGGCACCATGCCGGCCAGTTCTGCAATGCGAGCCGTGGCAGCGTTATAGGCGCGGAACTTGATGCCTTTCAAGTCGTCAACCGTATTGATTTCTTTCTTGGTGTAGAAGCCGCTGGCAGGCCAGGGAACGGAATACACGTACACCAGGTTTTGCGAATCGAGCACCTTGGTCATTTGCGGCAGCGCGGTTTTCCAGAGACGATCAGACGCGTCAAACGAGGTGGCCAGGAAGGGGATGGCCTCGACACCATAGATGGCGTTTTCGTTTTCGTGCGCTGACGTTACGCGCTCGCCAATGTTGGCTTGGCCAGTTTGAACGGCACGCTTGATGTCATTGCCGGCAAAGAGTGAACCGTTGGGGTGCGTAACGATTTCCAGGCCACCGTTGGTTTTTTCTTTAACGCACTGCGCGAATTCAGCAGCGTTTTCAGAGTGGAAGTTATTGGCCGGGTACGCCAGTGGCATATCCCATTTTTCGGCGTTGGCCGCTGCTGACGCCGTAGCAAAAGCAGCCGTCACAAACAAATAGGTGATTGATTTACGCATGTGTAAAGTCTCCAGATTGAAGCGTGGCATTGTATACCTACCCTTTGGTCAAACCCTTGTGGTGGATAGCCCCATTTTTTAGCCCGCGTTTTTCTCAATTTCGATTTAGGGCGTTGCAACTTGTAGCATAACGGCAATCGTTGGTTGCCGGGCGTCCAATCAGGTTAAACCCTAGTGGGATTTTTCTTATCCGCCGGGCGTGCGGCAATCTCCATGTCAATGGCACGCATCACTGCAAGGATTGTTTTCAAGGTAGGGTTGCCGTCCATACTTAATGAACGGTATAGCTGCTCACGCGACAAGCCGGTTTGTTTGGCGACGTGCGTCATTCCTTTTGCGCGCGCTGCTACGCCCAGCGCACTTGCAATATGTCGGGCGTCACCGGTCTCGAACGCATCGGTAACGAAAAACGCCATTTCCTCGTCATTCACCAGTGCAGAGGCGGGGTCATAATCGATCAGTTTGTCGGACACCTGCTTCGGTTTATTCGTCATTTTCTTTATTCCAGTGGTTTGCCAATTCTTTGGCAATCACAATATCCAATGCTTGTGTATCTTTTGTGCCGCCATACAGCAGCAAAATTACGGATTCGGGCAGTGTGCGGAAGTACAGCCGATAGCCAGGGCCGTAATGGATACGAAGCTCACTTACACCATGGCCGACGGGTTTTAAATCGCAAGGTAAACCATTGGACAAGCGAAGCAGTCGGGCTGCGATGATAGTGCGAGCGCGTTTGTCGCGTAGCCGGGAAAGCCATCGCGCAAAAATCTGGGTTTGTTTTATTTTGTGCAAGGCGCTTGTGTGATTTATAAATCACAATATTTTTATTGTCAATAAAATGTTTTGGCCTTGCATAGTAGCGGGTGCACCGTATGGATGCACCCTTTCGTGTGATGGTTATGACACGCTATTCGCGCGCCACGCTCCACATGCCGCCTACGCCGTCGCCGGTTTGGTCACCGGGGTTCTGGTCTTTGACGAAGGTGTACAGCGGTTGGCCTTTGTAGGCCCATTGCTGGCTGCCGTCTTTTCGTTCAATCAGGGTGTAGTCACCCTCGGCGGTGGCACCGGATTGTGCCTCGGCAGGGGGCCAGTTCTGCGCGCATTTTTCGTAGCAGTTGCTTTGGCCGCTGCCGGCTTCGTCCTTATCGTAGGTATATAAGGTCATGCCCGACTCATTGGTGAGCACGCCGTTTTCAGCTTTTATGGGAACCTGGGCGTGCGCCGCGGTGGCAATCAGCATGGCCGATGCGATGACGGCGGCCGGAATCAAGGTGATGTTCATGGCGGTATCCTTTTGTGGGTGCGAGTTTCAAGCGCGGGGCCAACGAAAAAACAACTCCTTGCAAGGGCCCATGGTAGCGCGGCCCTTGCGTAAAAACGCGACAGATTGTTACCAGCGGCTGTTCCCCGGAAGGAGAACGCCGTGGTCTTTGTGTCCGCGCGCGTATTGCCCCGCCCACGCCACGCCCAGTTGTGAGCGTTTGCTTAGCTGCGCCTGCATGGCTAATTGGTGTTGCCAGGCATTTCGGGTAAT
>JAJUIY010000206.1 GCA_029267415.1 Alcaligenaceae bacterium | reverse complement strand
GGAGCAGGCGGCCCGTCTGGCCGCCGCGTTGGAGCCCATGGGCAACTGCTACCTGGAGCAACCCGACCCGGAGCTGCTAAGCAGCCCCTTGGACGCCAACTTGCCCGATGTGGTGTTGTTTGACTTCGTGCCCGACGCACGTTGGCCCGACAAACTGACTACCGCCACCGACTTTGCCAGCGGCATGCTGGCGCGTTGGCCGGAATTGGCCTGTGTGGCCATTGGCAGTGCGTCCGACCCCAGCAGCGCTCTGGCGGTGTTGCGCGCCGGAGTACGCGAATTTGTGGATCAGGGCAATCGTCAAGAATTGCTGCAGGCGGCCCAGCGGGTGCTGCAGCCAAAGCAACAACGGCGTGACAATGCTTTGCCCCGCGATCAAAGCGGCGGGGTACTGATTAAAGGCGTACGCCCGGGTATGGGGGCTACCACGCTGGCAGTGCATCTGGCCAGCCTGCTGCACGAACGTTTTCGCGAGGGCAGTGTTGGTCCGGGGCGACGCGGAAAAACGGCGGGGAAGCCGGTCGACGCCGACGCCCGTGAAGAATTGGCCCGGCGTGTGTTGGTGATGGATTTTGGGCTGCCGCTGGCCGATGGCCTGATGTACATGAACGCCACCGGGGCCTTTGACGCCGTTGAAGCGCTGCAAAATATTTCCCGTCTTGACCCCACCATGTTGTTGTCCACGGTAGCCACCGATGCTGACAAGCTAAGTGTGCTGCCCCTGTCGGTGGCCCGCACCGAAATCGACGGCCTGAACCTGCCGGATGTGGGCGCGCTGTGCACCCGCCTGCAAGCCACCTACGGGGCCGTTGTGGCCGATATTGGCGGCTGGCAGGACGACCGTTTCTTCACCGCGTTGTCCGGCCACTTCAGGCAGCGCTGGCTGGTGGTTGATCAAAGCGTGGGGGCGCTGGTTTCCCTGGCCGACTGCATGGATAAGCTCAAGGCAGAAGGCCACTCGTTGGCGGGGCTAGGGTTGGTGGTTAATCGCTATGACGAACGCTGCGGTCTCACGGCCCGGCAAATCTCTGAACGCTTTGGCCTGCGCTTGCTGGGCGCGTTGCCGGAACGCAGCCTGGCACTGCGCAGTAGCGCCAATACCGGGCAATTGCTGCATCACGTGTCACGGCGCGACCCCTATGTGAAGGGGGTACAAAAATTACTTGCTGGCCTGGGGTCGGCCCTGCCTTCGGGCTCAGAGGACGATGCCGAAAATTTGTGGCGACGGTTTGGCCGGCGCCTGACGTTTAACTTTGACTGATGCGTATGGACTCGACGCCTTTACACCATGATGAGCAGCGTGACAGCGAACGGCTGTTGTCGGCCCGGCAAGCGGCTTACGAACACCTGCTGAACCGAATTGAAGAACTGGGCGCCGAATTCGGCCGCTGGAGCCGGCAGGCTATCCAGGAGTTTGTGGTTCTGGAGGTCAACAGTTTTGTGCGCCTGCAGCGGCTGGCCCTGAACGAGGGTGAAATCCGCGAGGTATCTGACGCCCTGACCAAAGAGCTGGCTGGCCTGGGGCCACTGGAAGATTTGCTGGCAGACCCCACCGTGGAAGATATTTTGATCAATGGCCACGAAAACGTCTTCGTATCGCGGCGCGGGGTACTGGAGCGCCAGCACGTTCACTTCACTGACAACCAGCACGTATTGCGCATTGTGCGGCGTATTCTGGCCCCGCTGGGCAGGCGTCTGGACGAGTCAGTGCCCATGGTGGACGCGCGCTTGCCGGGGGGCGGCCGTTTAAACGTGGTGATCAACCCCTTGTCGGTCGACGGGCCGGCGGTGTCCATTCGCAAGTTTCGCCAAGATCCGCTGAAGCCGCACGACTTGCTTCAGCTGAATACCTTTAACGAAGAAATCCACGACCTGCTCCGACGCGCCGTACAGGCGCGCTGCAACATCGTTATCTCGGGCGGAACCAGCTCGGGCAAAACCTCGCTATTAAACGCCTTGGCCTTCTTCATCTCCGAAGACGAACGCATCATCACGATTGAGGATACCGCCGAGCTTTCGCTGAACCACCCTCACGTAGTGCGTCTGGAAACACGTAATTCGGGTTATGACGGCACGGGCGAAATCAGCGTGCGTGAATTGCTGCGCAACAGCCTGCGCATGCGCCCAGACCGTGTGGTGGTGGGCGAGGTGCGCGGCGCCGAGGTGATGGACATGTTGCAGGCCATGAACACGGGGCACGACGGGTCGATGGCAACCATCCATGCCAATTCACCCCGCGAATGCCTGTATCGCATGGAAATGCTGGCCGGGTTTGCCGGGTTTCAGGGCAGCGAGGACAGTCTGCGTCGCCAGATTTCCAGCGCCTTGGACTTTATCGTTCAAATCGGGCGCTTGCCCAATGGGGCGCGTCGCGTGGTGTCGGTGACTGAAATCACCGGCATGGGCGATGGCGTCATCACCATGCAAGAGCTGTACCGGCACGAAACCTTTGTGGATGAAAACCAGGAAGATCAGGACCGCTGGATCAGTATGGGGATTTTGCCGCACAGCCGCAAGCTGGCAGCGTTCCGTGATCCGACACCGCTGCCGCAGTCCGAGCCTGCTCCGCGCGCGCCCGCCACACCCAGCTTTTGGAACCGGAGGCGGTAAATGCAGATGGCGGTCTGGCTTCTGCTTGCAACCTCGCTGCTGCTGGCGGTGGTGGCCGCCATGCTGTGGCAGGGCGCGCGTGCAGGAACGCGGCGCCGCATTGAGCAGGGCTTTGTTGATCAGCAAATTGCCCGGCGTGTCGGGCAGCGTCCGGTGCAGGCCGACGAACCCATTCAATTTCGACCGGGCGCAGCGCGGCGGCGTACCGGCCCTTGGGGCGGTGGGTACTTTTTACTGCGGGCCGGTGTCGAGCCCAACCGCCGTTTTGTGGCGATACATGTGTTGGCTGTTGTCGCTGCGGTGGTGGCGGGTTTGGCCCTGGGCCCGTTGGCCGTAGTGGTATTGCCACTGATGGTGGTGGTGCTGGCGTATTTCCGGTTGTGGCTGAAGGCGCAGCGCCGCCACCGCGCCATGGTGCGCCAGATTCCAGAGTTTCTGGACCGCGTGGTGCGCATGATGACCGTGGGCCACAGTATTGTGGCGGCCTTTCACCACGCCACCAACACGTCGGTGGCTCCGCTTAACGAAGTCATGGGCACGGCAGTAAGCCTTAACCGGTCGGGACGCGAACTGCACGAATGTTTGCGCCATGTGTCACGCCAGTACGGGCTGCGCGAGCTGTATCTGGTGGCGGCCGTGGTGGGGCTGGCGACACAATTTGGCGGACGCAGCGATCAGGTGCTTGAGCGCATGGCGGCCTTTATGCGCGACCTGGAACAGGCCCGCAACGAAATGGTGGCCATGTCGGCTGAACTGCGCTTGTCGGCCTGGGTGTTGGGCTTGTTGCCCGTGGGGCTCGCATGCTTCATGTTGGCATTTAACAGCGATCTTTTTATTGGTATGTGGGAAGACCCCTTGGGATCGCGCATGCTGATTGGGGCGGCGGTGCTGCAGTTGGTGGGGTGCTATGTGTTGTACCGCATGGCCAAATCTCTTTAGGGGCGGAGCGCAGGCGTGACAGCATACCTGAACAGCCTTGATGTGCGAATGGTGTACGGCCTGATACTGGCCGTGCTGGCCCTGGCCGCGCTGGTGCTGGGCCTGGGGCTGATTCAGGCCGGACGCCGGCAAGAGAAGGTGCAAGGTCGCATCGATAAGGCCTTACAACGTGGTAAAGGGCAGGCCGTCGTGCACGATGCTGACGCAAGTGGTGGATCGACCACGCTGAGTCCGGTGGTCCAGCGCGCCGCCGCCTTGGGGCGTAAGTGGGGCGATGGGCGCTTTGGCGATGTGTTGCTGGCTGAAGAAGACCGGCGTCTGCTGGAAATGGC
>JAJUIY010000237.1 GCA_029267415.1 Alcaligenaceae bacterium | reverse complement strand
GTCTGGATATTGTCGGGCTTCATGGGCGCCACCTACTGGCTGGTGTGTGATGAATCCCGCTCGGAGCTTTACAGTGTCAAGCTGGCCTACATCCAACTGATCATCTGGGTGATCATGGGGCTCACGGCGGTGATTGGATACTTTTTTGGCTACGGCACGGGCAACAAAATGCTGGAACAACCCCTGCCACACAAATTGGCCATCGTCGTTGTCATGCTCATTTTCCTATACAACGTGGGCATGACCATCAAACAATCCGGACGCTTCACGACCACCGAAGGCGTATTGCTATTGGGGCTAGGCAGCTCTGCGGTGCTGTACCTTCCCGCACTGTTCCACTACGAGAACTACATCGTGTCGATTTACTACCGGTGGTGGACCATCCACCTGTGGGTGGAAGGCGTATGGGAAATGATCCAGGCCTCATTCTTGGCCTATCTGCTGATCCGCCTTTCGGGGGCCGACCGCGAAGTCATGGAGAAATGGCTGTACGTGATTGTTGGTCTGGTATTTATTGCCGGCATTTTAGGTACCGCCCACCATTATTACTGGATCGGCGTGCCTTATTACTGGCTTCCTATCGGGGGCGTGTTCAGTGCGCTGGAACCCGTTGCGTTGCTGGGCATGGCCATGTACGCCTATTACGCCATGCGGCGCTCGGGACTGCAGCATCCTAACGTGCTGGCCCTGCACTGGACGCTGGGCAGCGCCGTATTCACGTTGTTTGGTGCAGGCCTACTGGGGCTGGCGCACACCTTTCCGGCCATCAACAAATGGACCCACGGCACCATGATTACCGCCATGCATGGTCATGCGGCGTTCTACGGTGCCTATGCCATGATTATTCTGGCCATGATCTCGTACAGCCTGCCCCACCTGGTGAAAGACCGGCGTGTCGAGGGCAGCAGTATCGGCTATTGGGCGTTCTGGCTGCAAATCAGCGGTATGTTTGGCATGACGCTGTCGTTCGCCACCGCCGGGATCGGCCAGGTGTATCTTGAGCGAGTGCTTGGCCTGGGCTATCTGGATACCCAGCTCAAAATACAGATCCACTTCGTGATGTTGGTGCTTTGTGCCATGCTATTTGCCATTGGCGTCGGCCTGTTTATTTATGACTTTTTCCGCTACGCCCCCCGGCTGGACATTTTGGACGAGCCGGAAGAAAGCGATGGCGTAAACACCCCCCGCACGACCAACCATACCGGCGCCGTCCCGCACACCAGCACCACCCCGCACACCAGCACCACCCCGCGCCCCAGCGCCGCGCCGCGTCCGGGCACATAAACAACCTGCCTGACCTGGCCGGTCGCCCAATGCGCCGGCCAAGCAACACTGGAAGCCGTCCATGAATGCTCGCGTATTTCCCGATCAGAACGAAGTTGAACACGCAGCTCCTCCATTACACGACGAACCCTGGTACTTGCCGCTGGGCGATGAAGTATCCATATTTGAAGAATGCCATCGCCATCAACTGGCCGTAATGTTGAAAGGGCCCACCGGTTGCGGCAAAACGCGCTTTGTGGAACATATGGCGTGGCGGCTGCAACGCCCCCTGATTACCGTATCCTGCCACGATGACCTGACCGCCAGTGACCTGACGGGCCGTTTCCTGATTCAACACGATCAAACCGTGTGGCAAGATGGTCCTTTGACACAAGCGGTACGCAATGGGGCAATTTGTTATTTGGATGAAGTGGTTGAAGCCCGGCAAGACACAATTGTTGTACTGCACTCGCTCACCGACCACCGGCGTACACTGGCTTTGGACAAAACCGGGGAATTACTGAGTGCTGCCCCCGGGTTTCAACTGGTGATTTCCTACAACCCCGGCTATCAGCGCATGCTGAAAGACATGAAGCCCAGCACGCGCCAACGTTTTGTAGCATTGGATTTTGATTTCCCGCCGGCAGAGCAAGAAACCGATATTGTGGCACGTGAGGGAAACGTTGACCTTGCTAACGCACGACAGCTGGTTGAACTGGCACACAAGCTGCGCCACTTGCGCGACCGCGGTTTGGCAGAAATACCCAGCACCCGCTTACTGGTGGCGACCGCACGTCTGATTGCCGGCGGCATCCCCATATGGCGCGCCTGCCAGGTTGCCCTGATTGCCCCGCTGTCTGACGACGAGGCCCTGCTAGGCGCCATGCATGACTTGCTTCAACTTACGTTTGGCCAACACGATGGCCGCCGCTGACCATGGCCGAAGCCGAAGACGTCATCAGCGACCTGGCGCGTCACGCGACCATCCATGCCCGGCGGGTATGGCAGCGCCACCGGCATAACCCTGACGGCGTGGCCGTTACCCACCTATCGGACGTGGCACCCCGGCTTGAGCTGTTGCTGGACGCCGTCTTCAACCAACATTTCGTTTTGCGCGTTGCCCAGGCCCCAGCCCGACGGTCGTTTTTGCGCCGGTTTTTTCGCCGCCATGATCTTCCGCCCCCGCGACAAGCCGTGCCCGCCACCAACGATGAAGCCATCTGGTTGCCACGCACAGCAAACATTAGCGATCCGGATGCCGGAATGGCGTATTTTCGTATTCTTGCCCTGCGCCAGGCGATGCGGGCGCGGCGCGGCAGTGCAACGATGGCGGCGCAGTGCAAAAAGGGTCTGGAACGCGACCTCTATACGATACTCGAAGCCTACGCCAGCGACATCGCCCTGCTGCGCCACCTTCCCGGCGCCGGCCCTGCCCTGCAAACGTTGGCCAGCTACGCATTGCAGCAGCGGCCTGACAGCACACGTGTGCCCCCCCCGTATCGACCGATGGAAGCGCTATTGCAACAAATGTTGCAACACCTTCTGCAGAGGCTCGACGGTCGGAGCATGGCGGGCAGTCCGGAGGCGCTCTTATGGCAAGGCTTGCAACATAACCAAGGGCCTCACGACACCCTGGCCCTTGCCCGACAGTTGCTGGAAACCATGCCCGCGCTACGCGATGCGCAGCTTGACGGGGCCGAAGCGGCGGTCGTGTTTGACGACTGGACCGG
>JAJUIY010000269.1 GCA_029267415.1 Alcaligenaceae bacterium | reverse complement strand
TCGGACGCGGCCCATGCGGCGTCCGCCAATGCCATTCGCGCGATAGGCAGCTGATCCACCTGGGACGCCAACGCCTGCTCGAGGACCTGAAGCGCAATGCGCTTATCAGGCATCTTGCTGACAATACCGGACGCCTGCATGATGGCCTGTTCTTTGTCGTCGGCGGTTTCAATCCGTTCGGTCAGCGCCTCGGCCAGACCTTGGGTGTGCCCGCTGGTGGCCGCCAGGGCCAGCGACGACGCGACCGCTTCGGGATTGTCGGGTTCAAGTTTGGCCCACTCTTGCGCGGCCTGATGGGCGCGGTCCATATCGCGACTCAGCATGGCGGCCTGAAAGCCACGCTGCGCCAGGCGCGGGTCGAGCGTGTCCTGTGCCAGCCCCATAAAGAGCTCGGCCGCGTGATCGTAGGCACCGCGCTGCGCCATGAGCTCGGCCACGAGGATGCGATACAGCAGGTCGCGCGTGAGCGTGACCCCTGGCAATTGGCCGGGCCGCAGATGAATGGTGGTCACATCATCAATAATGGGTTCGGGTGCTTCGGACTGTGCCGCCACCGGCCCTCCACCCAATACCAGCGCACAAACAATGGACAACAGGGATGCAGAATGTTTCATTCACCGGAACCATCGCCCGCTGAGCCAAAATAAGCGTCAGGTGGCAAAATAAAGATAACAACGTTAGATGTTAGCACCCCCGTATATGCCTGAACTACCTGAAGTCGAAACAACGCGTCGCGGAATTGCGACGCTGATGCCCGGCCAAACCCTGCAACGCTTTATTGCCCACGAAACCCGTATGCGATGGCCGGTTCCGGCCGACCTGGAGGCCATCATCAGTGGCCATCCCGTGCTCGACTGCAAGCGTCGCGGAAAATACTTGTTGATCGAGTTTGCGCACGGCACGCAACTTATCCACCTGGGGATGTCCGGCTCGTTGCGCCGGGTACCGGCGGACGAACCGCGACGCCGCCATGACCATGCCGAATGGCAATTCGAGCACGCTCGTTTCTTGTTGCACGACCCCCGCCGGTTTGGTGCGATCTTATGGCACCCGGCAGACGCCGGCCCGGTAGAAAGCACGCACCCCTTGCTTCAAAATTTGGGGATAGAGCCCTTTGATCCGGCATTCACCGGTGAGTGGCTGCATCAGCGCCTGCGTGGCCGAAAACTTGCTGTCAAACAGGCGCTGCTTAGCGGCACACTGGTGGTAGGCGTTGGCAACATTTATGCATCGGAAGCGCTGTTCAAAGCGCGTATTAACCCACAAACGGCGGCAGGCCGTTTATCGGTGATGCGCTGTACACGGCTGGTGTCGGCTATACGCGAAACGCTGACACAAGCGCTGGAATCCGGCGGCAGTACCTTACGCGATTATCTGAACGCCACGGGCGAACCCGGCGCGTATTTTGATCTGCACGCCGCGGTGTATGGCAAGCAGGGCGCACCTTGTCCGTCGTGCTCTACGCCCATACGGCGCATTGTGCAGGGGCAGCGTGCCACCTATTATTGCCCGTGCTGTCAACAACGTTAGGGCTGCCTGGCAAGTCAGCGCGCGAAGCACCGCCGCAGCGGCATCACGCCGAAGCATGCCATATGGTCGCAACCACGCATTCGTCTATATCAAACGCGTTGCACATTACCAAACGCCGCGCTATATTTGCTGATGGAGACACGGCCCTGCACACGCGATGATTCCCGCGCGTCGTCACAATGGGCCATCGCACCCCGCCAACGGGGAACCCCAAGGAGGAAGCGCCAAAATGGGCAAGCAATTCGCGTCGCATGGCGACATGGAAGATAAAGTCGTTTCGTTCGAGAAACTGTCAGACAATGCCTACGCCTATACGGCCGAAGGCGACCCCAACACCGGCATCATCATCGGCGACGACGCGGTCATGGTGATTGACACGCAGGCCACGCCAGTGATGGCGCAAGATGTCATTGCCCGCATACGCAGCGTCACCGACAAACCCATCAAATACATTTTGCTTTCGCATTACCACGCGGTACGCGTGCTGGGGGCATCGGCCTACAACGCACAGCAAATTATCGCCAGCCGTGACACCTACGACCTTATCGTCGAGCGGGGCGAGCAAGACAAGGCCAGCGAAATTGGCCGTTTTCCGCGTCTGTTCCGCAATGTCGAATCCATCCCGGACGGGCTCACCTGGCCCACGATTACGTTCGAAGGCTGGATGACCATCAACCTGGGCAACCTGGAAGTGCATCTCATGCAAGTGGGCCGCGGCCACACCAAAGGCGACACCATCGCGTGGCTGCCAGAGCAACGCATCTTGTTTGCCGGCGACCTGGTCGAATACCAATCGACACCCTATTGCGGCGACTGCTATTTCCGCGAATGGCCCACCACGCTTGATGCACTGGCCGAATTTGACGCCCAAAAAATGGTACCCGGCCGCGGGCCGGCCC
>JAJUIY010000065.1 GCA_029267415.1 Alcaligenaceae bacterium | reverse complement strand
CCATGAAGAAGTCCGGCCGTCTGAAGTTCGCGCATCAGTGCCGGGACGCCGCCCGCACGATAAAACGCTTCGCCCAAGAATTGCCCCGCCGGCTGGCAGTCGACAAGTAGCGGTATATGTGCGCCCAGTCGCTGCCAGTCGTCCAGTGAATGCTCAACACCCATATGGCGGGCAATGGCAATCATGTGGATAGGGCAATTAGACGACGCACCCAGAGCCGCCGCAACAATGACGGCATTCTCAAAGGCCTTTTGGGTCATGATTTTTGACGGAGTCAGGTCCTCGTGCACCATCGTGACGATACGCTTTCCCGTTTCGTAGGCCATGGCGCCCCGGGCGCGGTATGGGGCGGGAATGGCAGCGCAGCCGGGCAGCGACATACCAAGGGCCTCGGCCAGCGAGTTCATGGACAGTGCCGTTCCCATGGCGTTGCAGTGCCCCACAGAGGGCGCCGAGGCGGCAATCTTATCCATGAAGGTTTCGGTACTGATCTCGCCGGTGGCCAACTGTTTGCGTGCTTCCCAGATAATCGTTCCGGAACCGGCCAGGCGGTGTTGCCACCAGCCATCCAACATGGGTCCGCCCGAAAAAACAATGGCGGGAATATTCACCGTGGCTGCCGCCATCAGACACGCGGGGGTGGTTTTGTCGCAACCGGTGGTCAGTACCACCGCATCAAGGGGATAGCCATGCAAAATTTCAACCAGCCCCAAATAGGCCAAATTGCGGTCCAGTGCTGCCGTGGGGCGCTTGCCGGTTTCTTGCAATGGGTGAACCGGAAACTCCAGGGCAATTCCGCCGGCGTCACGGATGCCATCACGTATGCGTGTTGCCAATTCAATATGATGGCGATTGCAGGGCACAAGGTCTGAGCCGGTTTGTGCAATGCCAATAATGGGCCTGCCCGACTGAAGCTCTTGACGGGACAGCCCGAAATTAAGGTATCGCTCGACATACAGCGCCGTCATGCCCGGGTCGTCCGGGTTATTAAACCAGCGTTCGCTGCGCAAGCGTTTGGTGTGCTGGTTGTCCATCGCTACATCAGGTTGGACCAGCCACCATCAATGATTTGTGTGGTACCCGTGACGAAGGCTGACTCGTCCGAGGCCAAATAAACAGCCAGGGCAGCCACTTCTTGTGGCGTCCCTAAGCGCCCCAGCGGCTGTCGTGCAATAAATTCCTTGCGTATTTCTTCTTCTGTTTTGCCTGACAGTCCGGCCAGGGATTCGATGCGTTCACGCAGTGAGGGTGAATCGATGGTGCCGGGGCAAATGGCGTTGCAGCGTATGCCCTGGTCAATGAAGTCGGCGGCGATAGCCTTGGTAAGCCCAATGACCGCGCCTTTGGTAGCGCCGTACGCGAACCGGTTTGGCACGCCTTTGATACTGGATACAGCCGAAGCCATATTGATGATGTTGCCGTAGCCCTGTGCCAGCATGGCGGGAAGAAACGAGCGCACCATATGGTACATGGACGTTACGTTTACCCGAAATGACAAGTCCCATTCGTCTTGGTCGCAGTCGAGAATGGTTCCGGACGACACGTAACCGGCACAATTGAACAGGACGTCTACCCCGCCGATATCGGTAACCAGCGCCTGGATTTGTGCGGGTTTGGTCACATCCAGCAATCGGATTTCGCAGCCGGGCACATCGTTGAGTGATTTCAGGCGATCAAAGTCCAGATCGGTGGCAAAAACCTGTGCGCCTTCAGCCGCGAAAGCAATGGCTGTGGCCCGCCCCATACCTTGTGCGGCGGCGGTTACCAGTGCACGCTTCCCTTCCAGTCGGTTCGTCATGGCGTGGCCTCCCTGAATTGGGGATGTGGACGTTCAAACGCGGTGCGTTTGCTCCAATCTTACGGGATCAGCACAAACCGGGCCAAGTAGATGTTTGGCCCCTTTATTTGCCTATACAAAAGCTAGAGAAAATTTCACCGAGCAAGTCTTCGGTGGTGAATTGGCCGGTAATTGCCCCTAATTCGTCGTGCGCCAAACGTAATTCTTCTGCAAAAAGGTCGAGCACCTGGTCGTCTTGACTGGCGTGTTGGCCCGCAATGGCCAGGTGTTCGGCAGCGTTATGCAGCGCGTCCAGGTGGCGCTGGCGTGCAAGCCAGGGTGATTCTGCACCGGGGTTCCAGCCCGCGATTTCAAGCAGCGTTTGCCGTAGTGCGTCCAGGCCTTCGCCGGTCTTGGCCGAAATATAAAGCGATTGTTTTTCAGATTGTGATCGTGGAGTGCCCATTGCCGAGGCGACATCGCCATGGTTTTCCAGCAGGTCGGTCTTGTTGAATACGTTCAGCACTGGAGTTTGGGCCGGCAGGCGCTGGGTTATGGCCTGATCCAGTTCGTGCCCGGGGTAGCGGGCATCCTGCAAGTGAACAATCACGTTGGCTTTTTCGATCTCCGCCCAGGTTCGAGCAATGCCAATGCTTTCGACTTCGTCGGCGGTTTCCCGCAGGCCCGCCGTGTCGACAATATGAAGGGGTATGCCGTTGATGTGTATTTGCTGAACAACTTTGTCGCGGGTGGTGCCCGCAACCGGCGTCACAATGGCGACGTCGTCGCCGGCCAAGGCATTCAGCAAACTGGATTTACCCACGTTGGGCTGTCCGGCCAGCACCACGTGCAAGCCTTCGCGTAAAATCATGCCCTGTTTTGCCTGGTGGATCAGGGTGGCCAGTTCGTCCCGCAGTTGCTGCAGCGTTTCAGCAGCCTGGTATTTTTCCAGGAAATCAATTTCTTCTTCGGGGAAATCCAGGGTGGCCTCGACCAACATGCGTAAATGGATGATGCGCTCATTCAGTGCATTGACGCGTTGCGAGAATGCGCCGCTTAGCGATTCCATGGCGCTGCGCGCGGCGGCTTCGGACGAGGCTTCGATCAGGTCGGCAACGGCCTCGGCCTGGGCAAGGTCAAGGCGGTCATTCAAGAACGCGCGCTGGGTAAACTCGCCCGGTTGCGCGTGACGCAGCCCAAACGGCGCGCCAACACGAAGACAATGGTTAAGCAGGCGACGCAATACCGCCGGCCCACCGTGGCCTTGCAATTCAAGCACATCTTCCCCGGTATACGAGTTGGGGCCCTTGAAATAAAGAACAATGCCGGCATCAATGGCATTGCCGGCATCATCATTAAAGGGAAGGTAGTAGGCGTGACGCGGCGTCAGTGATTTGTTGAAAAGCCGCGCCACCATGGGCTGCAGGTCGGGGCCAGAAATCCTGACAACACCGATGCCGCCACGGCCCGGTGCCGTGGCAATCGCGATGATGGGGTCGTGGTTAAGCAAAGGCATGGACCACCATCATCGTGTTCAGCCTGCGGCCGCCTGGGCCTCTTTGTCGATGCGGTACATAATGTAGCGCTGCTGGACAATCGAGATGGCGTTGTTAACGCACCAGTACAGCACCAGGCCGGCAGGGAAGAAGAACATCATCCCGCCAAATACCAGTGGCATGATCATCATGATACGTGCCTGCATCGGGTCGGGCGGCGTCGGGTTCAGCTTAATCTGCAGGAACATCGTGGCCATCATGAAGGCGGGCAAAATGAACCAGGGATCGCGCACGGACAAGTCTTGAATCCAGCCTATCCAGGGCGCACCGCGCATTTCGACACTGCCCAGCAGTACCCAATACAGCGCGATAAATACCGGGATTTGCACCAGCATCGGCAAGCAACCGCCCAGCGGGTTGATCTTTTCGGTACGGTACATTTCCATGAGCGCGGTGTTCAGTTTGGCGCGGTCGTCGCCGTATTGTTCGCGCAGGGCTTGCAGGCGTGGCGCGACCAGTTTCATTTTGGCCATCGAGCGGTAGCTGGCAGCCGACAGCGGGTAAAACACCAGTTTGATCAAAAGGGTAAGGACAACGATAGTCCAGCCCCAGTTGCCCAGAAACTTGTGCAGCCAGGTCATGAGTACAAACAGGGGCTTGGCAATAATGGTAAGCCAGCCGTAGTCGACCACCAGTTCGAGGCCGGGGGCCAGTTGTGCCATGGCGTCCTGATCTTGCGGGCCAACCCACAGATCGGCATGCACTGTTTGCATGCTGCCCGGTTCGATCGTGCCCACGGATTCGATGGTACGAATGGCGTACAGGTTGTTGTTAAGCCGCAAAACTTCGTTGATGCGCTCGGTGCCTTGTTGCGGCACCCACGCCGAGGCAAAGTAGTGCTGCACCATGCCTACCCAGCCGTTGTCGGCCTGGCGTACGTATTTAGCCTTGTTCTTGTCGATGTCCGAGAACTTCACCTTCTGGAACTTTTCTTCCTCGGAGTAAAGCGCCGGACCGGTATAGGTGCTGTAGAAGGCGGCGGACTCTTTCGGGTCGCTGTCGTCGCGCGTCAGCTGCAGGTACAGTGATGGCGTAATGGGCGCGTCGCTCAGGTTGTGGATGTCGTGGCGTACGTGGATGGCGTATTCACTGTGCTTAAGCGTGTAGGTTTTTACGACACGCACACCATCGCTTTCGGCCTGAAATACCACTTCTGTTGTGCCGCTGGCTTTGTCTTCGTCAACAGACACCAACTGATGCGGTGTCAGGTGGGTAGGGAAATTTTGCCCCGCTGTACTGCCGACCACGCCGGTTTGAGCCACATAGGTGTAGCCGGGGGTTTTGTCCAGCAGCACCATGGGCTGGTCGGCATTATTGGTGGCCGTATAGTGATGCAGCTGCGCTTTGACCAGCTGCGCACCTTGGGTATCAAACGTAAGTTCGAAGACGTCGGTGCTTACCGTGACCAGCTCGGATTGAGCGGGCGCCTCAATGGGTACCAGCGCGTCGGCGGCAGCGGTCGCAGGGGTATCGGCCGGCCCGCTGACACCCGAAGGTATGCTGGTATCAGGCGTGGTTTCGGCCGCAACGTCGGTGCTGACCTGACTTTGTGCGCCGCCGCCAAACATGGATGGCCGGCCGTTATAGGTTTGCCAGTTGTTCCACAGTAGCAAAAGCGAAAACGAAAAGATCATCCAGAGGATGGTGCGTCGGATATCCATAGCGCCTGTATCAAGTTGAAGCCGAGCAAAAGCCCATCAGTTTAACGTAGACCCGTCAGATGCACAGCCGGGTTGCATGTGGTTTGAGAATTCAGCGGTAAATCTGTACAGTAAACAGCGCGCTTACCTACTGTAATCGGTTGCGCACCGGTGGAACGGGATCGTGCCCGCCCTTGCACCAAGGGTTGCATCGGACGATACGTTTTATGCCCAGCCAAAGCCCTTTCAGCGCACCGTGGGTTTCGATTGCCTCAATGGTGTAGACCGAACACGTCGGGGTAAACCGGCAATGCCAGCCAAACCAGGGGCTCAAAAAGTAGCGGTAAAAACGGATGGGCGCAATCAGCAACGTTTTGATCATCGCTTGGCCTTGTCCAGCAAGATGTCGGCCTCTGCACGCACAATGCGTTTAAGCTGCGTCAGCGAACACGGGCTGACGGGCTTGTACAGACGAAATACATAGTCGCGTGGCGCCAGCTGATGCTGCTGGTGCCGAAAGGCCTCTCGAAGTATCCGTTTGATTGTATTGCGGGTAACGGCCTTGGGCGCAAACCTTTTTGCGATGATCAGCCCCAGACGGGCTTGTTGTGACGGGTTGTCGGTTTGCGATACGTGAAGCACGAACAAAGCCCCTCTGGCAACTCGCCGTCCCTTCAGGGCGTGGGCGTACTCAGAGGGGCGGTGCAGGCGCGCCGCGGGTGTCAGTGGGGCACGCATGGGCAAGCCGGGCCGGCCTTTTCAGAATACCGGCCAACTGCGTAGGGCCTTATACAGCCAGACGCTTGCGGCCTTTGGCACGACGTGCGTTGATGACGGCACGACCGCCACGGGTTTTCATACGAACCAAAAAGCCGTGGGTGCGCTTGCGGCGGGTAACGGAGGGTTGGAAAGTGCGTTTCATCGGAAATCCAAATATCAAAGAGCTGGCCTGGCACGCACAAAACCGCGCGTACCAGTGTTAGAAACTTGTATCAAGCCCGTCATTTCATCAGATTTTGACGCTTTCGTCAAATATTGGTCGGGCTCTGATTCTCGTGATGGCGGCTATTACCGATGGGTTACATCAACCCGCCTTGTGGATAACTTTACTCTGATCAGGGTAGAATCAAAGTTTACTTAAGTGGTGGACATGAACGAATTTTGGCAGACCTGTGTCCAACGTCTGGAACAGGAACTTCCTCCGCAACAAATCAGTGCCTGGATCAGGCCCCTTGTGCCGCTCGAATTTGATGACGAGCAGGCGTTGCTGCGTGTGTCTGCACCCAACCGCTTCAAACTGGACTGGGTTCGCAAGAACTTCTCCAATCGGATCGAGGATCTCGCCAGCGAATGGTTTGATCGGCCGGTGCAAGTGGCTTTTGAATTGGCTAACGCAGCTGGCGCTGCACCGTCGCTTGCTGATCGCCGGGCACCGGAATCTGCGCGCCCGGTTGCTGGTGGCGCGGGTTCCCCGCGCACGGGGGCACCGGCGG
Organism: Alcaligenaceae bacterium; assembly: GCA_029267415.1. Classification (GTDB taxonomy): domain Bacteria; phylum Pseudomonadota; class Gammaproteobacteria; order Burkholderiales; family Burkholderiaceae_B; genus JAJYRX01. Next base: position 4,969 of record JAJUIY010000065.1, on the reverse strand, counting down.
TTAATCCGGCCGCAGCAGCAACAGCGGCCGTCGCTAATGCAACAGCGGCCGAACTGGCTTACGAGCGTTCCCGCCTTAATGCGGAACTGACGTTTGATAATTTCGTGACGGGTAAAGCCAACCAGCTGGCACGTGCTGCGGCCTTGCAGGTGGCTGAAAACCCCGGTGTTTCGTACAACCCGCTGTTTTTGTATGGCGGGGTGGGCTTGGGAAAAACGCACCTTATCCACGCCATTGGCAATGCGTTACTGGCGGGGGGCGAGGGCGTGCGCGTACGCTACGTGCATGCCGACCAGTATGTGTCGGATGTGGTCAAGGCATATCAACGCAAGGCGTTTGACGAGTTCAAGCGTTATTACCATTCGCTCGATTTGCTGCTTATTGACGACATCCAGTTTTTTGCAGGCAAAAACCGCACGCAGGAAGAGTTCTTTTACGCGTTTGAGGCCATGGTGGCTCAGCGCAAGCAAATTATCATCACGTCTGATACGTATCCCAAAGAGCTCGCCAACATCGACAGCCGCCTGATTTCGCGTTTTGACTCGGGGCTTACCGTGGCGATCGAGCCACCTGAACTCGAAATGCGGGTGGCCATTTTGCTGCGCAAGGCCGAATACGAAAACATCACAATGCCTGAAGAGGTGGCTTTTTTTATTGCCAAGCACTTGCGCAGCAACGTGCGCGAACTTGAAGGCGCGCTGCGCAAGGTATCGGCTTATGCCCGTTTTCACGGTCGCGAAGTGCTGACGGTCGATGTCTGCCGCGAAGCCCTTAAAGATTTGTTGTCAGTATCCAACGGTCAAATTACCGTTGAGAACATTCAGAAAACGGTGGCCGACTTCTACAAGATCAAAGTGGCCGACATGTATTCAAAACGCCGTCCGGCCAATATTGCGCTGCCTCGCCAGATCGCCATGTATCTGTCCAAAGAACTCACGCAGAAAAGCCTGCCGGAAATTGGCGACCTGTTTGGTGGGCGCGATCACACCACGGTGCTATACGCGGTGCGCAAGGTGGCCAGTGCACGGGCCAAGAATGCTGAACTGAACCATGAACTTCACGTATTAGAACAAACGCTAAAAGGATAACCATGCAACTTGTACAAGCGACTCGTGACGCATTACTGCGGCCGTTGACCACAGTTTCGGGCATTGTCGAGCGTCGGCACACTTTGCCGATCCTGGCCAATATCTTGTTGCGCAAGCAAGGCGACGAGGTGGCGTTTGTCGCCTCCGACATCGAAGTGCAGATCACGACGCACGCCGCGTTTGGGGTGGGCGAAGAAACCGCCGCAACCACGGTGGCTGCACGCAAGCTTCTGGATATTCTTCGTGCCCTGCCGGATGCGAACGATGTTAAAATAGACCTGGCCGACGGGCGGCTTACCGTTCGGTCGGGAAAAAGCCGTTTCGCATTGCAAACCCTTGATGCGCAAGACTTTCCCGCCGTCGAACTCCCGGCTCAATGGGACGTTTCCTTTTCTATGCCGCAGAAGGCGTTGAAGCACCTGTTCAACATGGTGCACTTCGCCATGGCCCAACAAGATATTCGCTATTACTTGAACGGTCTGTTGTTTGTCATCGAACCCGGCTCCGTGCGAACCGTCGCCACCGACGGGCACCGGCTGGCCCACTGTGGTGTCAATGCCGACGGCATCGACAGCAATCATGATGTCATCATTCCTCGCAAGACCGTTCTCGAAATGCAGCGCCTGCTTGCCGACTCAGATGACCCGGTCCAAATTGATGTTGCACCTGGCCGCATCCGCTTCCGGTTTGGCAGTGTCGAGCTTATTTCCAAGCTCGTGGAAGGCAAGTTTCCGGATTACACCCGTGTAATCCCCACGCATTACACACGCCACTTCACGATCGATCGTGAAAAGCTTCAAGGCAGTTTGCAGCGCGCCGCCATCCTGACAACCGAAAGGCTCAAGGGCGTGCGCGTGCAGCTGGCCGACAACGTTCTGAACATCACGTCGTCCAACACCGAACAGGAAGAGGCCCGTGAAGAGCTGGACATCGATTACGCTCACGAGCCCCTGGATGTTGGATTCAACGTCAGTTATTTGCTTGATTTCCTAAGCAATGTACGCAGTGACACGGTGCGCTGGTCGGTACAACCGGATGTCAATGCATCTGTCTTGATCACCCTTCCTGACGACGACCAGTTCAAGTATGTGGTGATGCCCATGCGCATCTGATGTCGTGTGATGCGCTGCGTTGATGCGCTGTTCAGGTCAAACCTGTCCGGTGCCTGATGCTCTTTTTATAGTCGCGAGGCTTTTACAGGATTTTTAAATCATTATGTCAGAAATAAGCATGAGTGCCGCCGCTGCCGCCTATGGTTCCGATTCCATCAGAATGCTCAAAGGACTCGAAGCCGTGCGCAAGCGGCCCGGCATGTACATCGGCGATACGTCCGATGGGACAGGTTTGCACCACATGGTGTTTGAAGTTCTGGACAACTCGATCGACGAAGCGCTGGCCGGGCATTGTGACGACATTGAGATCGTTATCCACGCCGATAACAGTATTTCTGTCACCGACAACGGGCGGGGCATTCCAACCGATATTCACCAACATGACGAATTCAAGCGCAGTGCGGCCGAAATCGTCATGACCGAGCTGCACGCCGGCGGCAAGTTTGACCAAAACTCATACAAGGTGTCGGGCGGTCTGCACGGGGTGGGTGTTTCTTGCGTGAACGCGTTGTCTGAATGGCTGAAGCTCACCATTTGGCGTGGCGGAAAAACCCATGAAATCGAATTCCGCCGCGGCGAGCGCGTTGAGCCGCTGGCCGTCACGGGCGACACCGAGCGCAGCGGTACGCGCGTTCATTTTCTTGCTGACGACCAGATTTTCGAGAACATCGAGTATCACTACGAAATTTTTGCCAAGCGTCTGCGCGAACTGTCGTTTCTGAATAATGGCGTCAAAATTCGGCTGATTGATGAGCGTCAGGGCAAGTCAGAAGACTTTGCTTTTGCCGGCGGTGTACGGGGTTTTGTGGAGTACATCAACCGCAACAAGACACCGTTGCACCCCAACATTTTTGCGGTATCCACGCAGTCGCGCAATGGTGACGAGCCAATCGGTGTCGATGTTGCCATGCAATGGAACGATGGCTACGCCGAAACCACGCTGTGCTTCACCAACAATATTCCGCAGCGCGACGGCGGTACTCACTTGACGGGTCTGCGTTCTGCCATGACCCGTGTCATCAATAAGTACATTGCCGACAATGAACTGGCCAAGCGTGCCAAGGTTGACACCACCGGTGACGACATGCGCGAGGGGTTGGCGTGTGTGTTGTCCGTGAAGGTTCCCGAACCCAAGTTCAGTAGCCAGACCAAAGACCGTCTGGTGTCCAGTGAAGTGCGTCCGGCTGTGGAAGAGGCCGTAAGCCGTACGCTGGAAACCTGGTTGCTGGAAAACCCCGCTGATGCGCGTGCGCTATGCGAAAAAATTATTGAGGCCGCGCGTGCACGTGAAGCGGCCCGCCGTGCCCGAGAAATGACGCGGCGTAAAAGTGTTCTGGAAGGCGCCGGACTGCCCGGCAAGCTGGCTGACTGCCAAGAAAAAGACCCGGCCCTGAGCGAGCTTTACATTGTTGAAGGGGACTCGGCGGGGGGGTCGGCCAAGCAGGGGCGCGACCGCAAATTTCAGGCCATTTTGCCGTTGCGCGGCAAGGTGCTGAACGTTGAAAAGGCCCGCTTCGATCGCCTGATTGCCAGCGAACAGATCACCACGCTGATCACGGCGCTGGGTACCAGCATTGGCCCGGATTTTGACATCGACAAGCTGCGTTACCACCGCATCATCATCATGACGGACGCCGACGTTGACGGCGCACACATCCGCACTCTGCTTCTGACGTTGTTCTACCGTCAAATGCCCGAATTGGTCGAGCGCGGCCATGTGTATATTGCACAACCGCCGCTGTACAAGGTGAAGGTAGGCCGTGAAGAGCGCTATCTGAAAGACGAAGCCGAGGAAGCACAATTTACGCTGCAGGTGGCCTTGCGCGACGCGGCCCTGACACCGCGCGAGGGGGCCGAAGAAATCACGGGCGACGCCCTTGAAGAGTTGGCGCGCCAGTATGTGATGGCGGATTCCGTAATCACGCGCCTGTCACGAACGTTCGACATGGAGGCGTTGTCCGCCATGGCCGAGGGCGTCGACATCAGCCTTGATGACGAAGCATCGGCCATGGCCAGTGCCGCTCGTTTGCAAGAGGCCCTGGAAGACCCGGCCGTTCCCAACGGGGTCAATGTTCAGGCCGAATTCGACGACGAGGCAGGCGAATGGCGTCTGGCCGTGCGTCGCATGCATCACGGCAACGTGCGTGTCAGTATTTTTGATTCAACCTTTGTGAAAGGGGCCGACTACGCCGTTTTGGCACGCTCTGCCCAAACCTTCATGGGGCTGATCGGCAAGGGCGCCTTGGTGGCACGTGGTGAAGGCGATCGTCGCAAAGAAAAAGCCATTACTGACTTCCGTGACGCCATGCATTGGCTGCGTGGCGAGGCCGAGCGCACCATCACCAAGCAGCGCTACAAGGGCTTGGGTGAGATGAACCCGGATCAACTGTGGGAAACCACCATGGATCCCGCCAACCGCCGCCTGCTGCAGGTGAAAATTGAAGACGCGATTTCGTCCGACGAAATCTTCACCACCTTGATGGGTGACGACGTCGAACCGCGTCGCGCATTCATTGAACGGCACGCGCTGCAGGCGTCCAATATTGATGTCTGATACGCGTGTAGAGACACCCATAAGGTGAGAATCCGAGGGTCATAACCTGAGAAGGCTATGACCCTCTTTTTTTGATAGCTATACGTAATGGGTGCGGAAGTATGATCGAAATTGAAAGAGTAAGGATGTAAGTTTTTGAGGTTTTCGGCTCAAGAGATTTGACAGAAAAAATATTTCTAACTTCGCAACCGTCCCACTTCGGGGGCACCAAAATT